>NZ_QPJY01000005.1:18264-239318 GCF_003337735.1 Thioalbus denitrificans
GAGACGATGGAGCCGTCGCTGTCGGAGGATCCCCTGCCGTCGAAGTCGCACCCAAGCCCCGCGCAGGCGGAGGTGAACGCGGCGGTCGGCGGGGCGTTGGTGTCGCTCCCGCCGCCGGCGGCGACGAAGACCGGTGCGAAGACCGGGTCGCCGATGTCCAGCAGGGGCTCCAGGATGCCGTCGCCGGAGTCGTCGGTCCAGTTGAAGTTGCCCTTCCCGAGCAGCGTGTCGCGGATGGCCTGGTGCGTATCGCCCTGGCTGGCCAGCAGCGCCGCGGCCCCGGCCACGTGGGGTGAGGCCATGGAGGTGCCGCTGATGGTGCCGTACCCGCCCCGCTCCAGGGGGTAGGTGGAGCGGATGCAGACGCCGGGGGCGGCGATGTCTGAGTTTAAGGGGTCGGTGACAAATGCTAATCGTTAGCATTTGTCACCGAATAGCTTTTCCCCGCCTCAGGGCTTGAATACGGTCACCGTCGTTCCGGTACCGCTGGTGAACTCCACGCTCGACACCTTCTTTCGGATGCCGCCCAGGGTGCATGCGCTGCCCGAGCAGCCTTCGGTTCCCCCACTGTAGGACCAGGTGCCGGTGAGGCCGGAGCCGTCCGCCGTCTCGACCATCGCGGTCCAGGTGGAGCCGTTGTTCTGGCTGCTGGTCAGCAGTTCCCCACCGCCGCCCGACGCCACCGTCACGTCGTGCTGAACTGTCCCGGAGGCGCCGCCGTCGTCGGTGACGGTGAGGCTGACCGTGTAGGTTCCGTCCGTTGCGTAGGTGTGGGAGGCGGTGGGCCCGGAGGCCGTGGCGCCGTCGCCGAAATCCCACGCGTGGGTGACGATGGAGCCGTCGCTGTCGGAGGATCCCCTGCCGTCGAAGTCGCACCCAAGCCCCGCGCAGGCGGAGGTGAACGCGGCGGTCGGCGGGGCGTTGGTGTCGCTCCCGCCCCCGCCGGCGGTGACGAAGACCGGCGCGAAGACCGGATCGCCGATGTCCAGCAGGGGCTCCAGGACGCCGTCGCCGGAGTCGTCGGTCCAGTTGAAGTTGCCCTTCCCGAGCAGCGTGTCGCGGATGGCCTGGGGCGTATCGCCCTGGCTGGCCAGCAGCGCCGCGGCCCCGGCCACGTGGGGCGAGGCCATGGAGGTGCCGCTGATGGTGCCGTACCCGCCCCGCTCCAGGGGGTAGGTGGAGCGGATGCAGACGCCGGGGGCGGCGATGTCGACGGTGGCCCCCCAGTTGCTGAAGTCCGCCAGCGTGTCGTCCTGGTCCGGGCGGCAGGTGGGGGCGCCATAGCCGCCCGCCGCGCCGTCGAAGTCGGCGAGCGCAGAGACGGTGATGGCGTCCGGCGAATTGGCGGGGGTGTGGTTGGCGGCGTCGTCGTCTTCGTTGCCGGCCGCCACCACCACGGTCACCCCGCCGTCGACGGCATTCCGGATCGCGTTGTCCATGGCCGTGCTGCTGCCGGAGCCGCCGAGGCTCATGTTGATCACCTCGATGCCGCCCCGGGCGGCGACCCAGTCGATGCCGGCGATGATGCCCGCCAGGCTGCCGGAGCCCTGCGCGTCGAGCACCTTGACGGCCCAGAGGCGCGCCCCGGGGGCCACGCCCACCACCCCGATGCCGTTGTCGAGCGCGCCGATGGTGCCGGCCACATGGGTGCCGTGATAGTGGTCGTCGTCGCCGTCCCGGGTGTCGTCGCAGAAGTAGCTGCGTTTCCAGGGCGGACCGCCGCCGGTGCTGTTCAGGCAGTTGGCGCCGCCCACCACGTTGAGGTCCGGGTGCTGCCGGTCGATGCCGGTGTCGAGCACCGCCACGTCCGCATCGACCCGGTAGTCGTCCAGCCCGTCGATGGCCAGCGCCGCCTGGTCGGCGAACATCCGCCGGACGCCGGTCGGGACCTCCTGCCCGAAGGCCCTCACCGGAATGTCCTCCTCCACGTAGGCCACCCGCGGGTCGCGGGCCAGGCCGGCCAGCGCCGCGCGGGGCATGGTGATGGAGAAGCCCCGCAGCGCCGTCCCGTAGACGTAGCCGACCCGGCCGCTGGTGCGCCGGGCCACGTCGGCCGCCACGGCTTCGGGCATGCCCGCGTCCGCGTTCAGCACGACGATGTAGCGGTCCTGGGGCGGGCCCGCCTGCGCCATTGCGGAGAGGGTGAGGAGGCACACGGCGAGCAGGCCGGAAAGGGAATGCCGGGATTGCGGGTTCATGATCTTATTCGCCTCCGCTGGCGCGACTGGCAGTCATCTTGTCAGTCAATAGTAGCAGCCGGCACGCCGCCCCGATGCATTCCCGCAGGCCGGGTATGGGAATGGGGATGCCCCCGGAGCCGGCCGGCCTGTGGAGGAGAATGATGCAGCCGGTGACCGCCTTGGGCCGCCCGCGGCTCCGGGCGCCCCACGCGGGCTCTACGCCTACTGCCCCCCGCCGTCCCCGGCGCCCGCCTCCGGCGCGCTCTTGACCAGTTCGTCGACCGATGCCTGCATCCGGGCGAGGGGCAGGGCGCCGGCGCGCACCAGCACCTTGCCGGTTTCGTTGTCGCGCAGGAGGTTGCCGGGGGTGCCGCTGATGCCGAGCGCGATGCCCGTTTCGTAGTCCTTCTTCACCCGGTCAGCGTGGCGGCCGCTCTCCAGGCAGGCCTCGAAGGCGGTCCGGTCCAGTCCGATCTCTGCGGCCAGGGCGCCGAGGTCGCCGCCGGGCATCCCCTTTCCGTTGGAGGCGGTGCGTTCGTAGAGGGTGTCGGCGAAGCGCCAGAAGGCGTCGTTGCCGCCCAGCTCGGCGGCGCACTCGGAGGCTTCCGCCTCCCGCTGGGCCATGGGGTTGTGGAAGGCGAGGGGAAAGTGGCGGTAGACCCAGTTCACCTGGCCGTCCGAAGCGTCCACCAGCGCTTTCGCCGTGGGGTGGAAGCGCTTGCAGAACGGGCACTCGAAGTCGGAGTACTCGACGAGGGACACGCGGGCTTCCGGGTTGCCGTAGATGTGGTCGCGCGCCGGGTCGGCGGGGGGCATCTTGTCCGCCCTGCTCCGGGCCGCCTCCGCGCGCTGGCGCGCGGCTGCCGCCTGGGCCTCCCGCTGCTTCGCCACGTAGCGCTCGATGCCGGCGTCGATGGCCTGGTCCAGCGCGCCGCTCTCCTGCAGCTTCCTGACCACCTCGCCGCTGATGCGCTCCACCAGCGCCGCATCGTCCTCCGGCGCCGCCTGCGCCGGGGCGGCGGTCAGCAGCAGGAGGGCGGCCAGGATGGGGGCCGCGCGGCGGCGCATTGCGGGGCTGAACGGGATCATGGCGTCCTCCTCGTCGGGTCGGGTGGGCGGCTTCCGTCCGGATCGCCGGGGCGGGTGTCCGGCCCTGGCGGAACGGCTCCGGTCCCGGAGCGCGGCGCCGATAGAAACCTTGGACAGCGGAAACGGGATCAGTTCGTTTGGAATCGGTGTGGTCGGGTGTGCGGTGGGGAGGAAAGGGAGGTAGACGGTGGGCGGGTGGTTGGGACGGGGGCTGTGGATTTGTACTCGTCCCGTATATATGGATTTCGGGCGGCGGGGTGTGAGTGGTTGGGTTCGAGTCCCGATATCCCCCGTCTTTGTCAAAGAACACATTTATCAATAAACACGGACTCGCTGAAACGTGTTGCCATGGTTCATGGTGATTGACGTGGAGTTTGTCGAAAACCAGTGAAACACTATTGGCTATACTTTCTGTATGGAATTGCTGGCGATTTTCAGAAGCCTGCAAGCGGTCTGGCTGCGGTCAACCTGGATACTATATGGTCCGCCTGTGCGTTGTAGCGATAAGCAAAGGAGGAGCCGGTGATGAAGACGAAATGCACTCTATGGCTCTTGACAGTGATGATCATGTTAGCGGGAGGCTGTGCCGGTTCTCGGCAGCAGTTCAGCCAGGAACAGTATCCCATCGGCATGACGGTGCACAGTCCCTTCGTTTTCTATGGGAAACAGGTGCCCCTGCCCGAGGGTGATTGGCGTATAAGCGCACATCTCGATGAGTCCAGGGCTTTAAGGACCAGCGATGTTGCAGGAGGTTCCGGCCCGACGGTCGAGAGCGGAGGCTACACCCGCGTGTTCGCCGCGCTTACCGAGAGCAGGGACAATTTACTGACAAAAGCCGTGATAATCAGTTTGCCGATCAATGTGCCTGGGAGTATCGGGCTTTCGCTAAATGACATTTGCAACGAATATGATCTTCAGTATTGTGTGAGCCCCGAAAAAGGTGCCCATACCCAGTCCCAGTGGTGGGTTTACAGGGAACCTGTTGGAGCGCTCGTGGTTGATCTATGGCTGGAAAATCTATTGCGAGACAACGCGGAATCCAAAGTCAACCCCGTCATGCTTGAGATGCTGAAAGACCTGAACGCCAGAGATGTCTCGTTTGATGTGTACATGCAGTCCGTTTGCTACCAGATGGCGCGTGGTCGAGAGATGATGACGGTCTGTTATCTCTGGAATGAGCACACCGAACACGTTACGAGCCTTTCATTGTGGCGTTGGGGCGCGGAATGGTTGGACAAGGTCAAGGCGGGGTTCGATAACAAGTTGGCACCATGAGTTGGTGCCGGGAAATCGCAGGGCTTTGATGGTGATGTCTGGATGCTGGCAACAAATGAACAATCCGTGGACGGTCACGCAGTTTATATGATTCTGTGTGGAATCCCCCGGCTCTGTAACGAAGAAGTCGGACCGTGTTGACGGGGTGGAAGCCGCATGATGTGTTGCATAAATCAATTCATCGGGTATTTTCCATGGAGGTGGAAGTCAATGAGGTCTGTTCATGTATTGTTGGCGACTGTCGCATTGACGGTATTTTCAGTTTCATCAGTTATTGCAATGCCGTCCACCAGGCAGATGACTGAGGAGTCATTGAGCTTTGGGCGTGACATAGATTTCGTCGAGAATGTGAAGGTAGATATTGCTGGTGCGGAAGCAAGTGCAGATATAAGTGTCAGACTCCCTGGGACGATAGTGAATGGAAATGTTGTACCGGTGTTCATTGACTCCTCGCTGAATGGAGTCAAGGCAATAGATTTGTATTCAAACAGGCATAACGACAGGATTGCATCGTTTACGCTGGGAAAGGTCACGCTTCCTTATGTAAGTACACGATTCAGGGTCGGCAAATCGGGTGAGTTGTACGTTGTGATGCGTGCTGGCAATAAAGATTACTATGCGGTGGGCAATCTGAATGTTCTGAAATCCGGGCAGGAAAATATGCGGGCATGTGATACGGACGCACGGTTTTATACAACGGTTGAGGATGGGGTTGTCACAATAAAGTACATGATCATGCACTGCATGAATGTTGGAAGATACATCAAGTGGATGAAGTTATCGCATGATGGTGAAACCATCGTGGAATCAGAGCTGTCTCTTGGAGTCAGCAGAAATCCATTTTTCAGCTTCAAGTTCATGGGTAATGAAAGAGGCAGTTACAAGCTTGAATGGGAAGATACGGCTGGTGATAAAGGCGTGAAAATTTATAGAAAATGATTCCATGTCCGGGAATGGTTTCTGCATGGTGGTGCAGTATCCAGTTGGGGATGCGGGTCGGTAAGCTTGGCGGCATGAAACCTCCCCGGGAACTGACATTGGTGGCCTGCTCCGGGCAACGCCTAGCCGAGGTCGATTGATTTCACCCCGCGGAGCGCGGGGTGATTCCCCGACTACTTCTTCTTCCCCCGCTTTTCCATCTCCTGGCGCAGCAGCTCGCCGAAGGTGCCGACGCCGGGCTCGGCGCGGGGCTCCTCCCGGGGCGCGGCCGGCATCTCGGCGGCGTCCGCCACGTCGGCGTCCAGCGACAGGCTGATGCGCTGCTTCTCCGTGTCGACGCCGAGCACGGTGACCTCCACGGTGTCGCCCTCGTTGAGCACTTCGCGGGGGTGGGTGATGCGGCGCCCGGCGCCCAGCTCGCTGATGTGGACGAGCCCCTCCAGCCCCGGCTCGAGCTCCACGAAGGCGCCGAAGGGCTGCAGGCGCGTCACGGTGCCCCGGACGCGGGCGCCGGCGGCGTAGCGCTCCCCGGCCTGCTGCCAGGGGTTGGCGGCCAGGGCGCGGAGCGACAGGGCGATGCGCTGGGGGTGCCTGGGGTTGTCGCTCTTCTCGATGCGCAGCACCGCCACCTCCACCGCCTGGCCCACGCTGAGCAGGTCCTGGGGGTGCTTGACGCGGCCGTAGGCCAGCTCGCTGACGTGGATCATCCCCTCCACGCCGCCGAGGTCCACGAAGGCGCCGAAGTCCTTGAGGCTGGTGACGACGCCCGGCAGCACCGCCCCCGGCTCCAGCCGGGCGCGGATCGCCTCGGCCTGGGCCGCGCGCTCCTCCTCCAGCACCGCGCGCCGGGAGAGGACCACGTTGGGGCGCCGGCCGCCCTCGATGCGGGTGACGCGGAAGGAGAGGTGCTGGCCCACGAAGGGCTCCAGATCCTCCACGAAGCGGATGTCCGCCTGGGAGGCGGGGCAGAAGGCGCGCAGGCCCGCCACCTGCACCTCCAGGCCGCCCTTGGTGACGGCGCTGACCAGCCCCTCCACCGGCAGGCCGCTGCGGAAGGCCTCCTCCAGCTCGCCGGTGTCGTGGACGTGGCGCTGGGTGCCGGTGCCCAGCAGCAGGGTCCCGGTGCGCTCGTCGTTGCTGATCACCACCGCCTCGATGCTGTCCCCCTCCGCCACCTTCAGCGTGCCTTCGGCGTCGGTGAGCTCGGCGATGTCGATGGAGCCCTCCACCTTGCCGCCGAGGTCCACGAAGGCGCGCTCGGCGTCGATGGAGATGATGGTTCCGCGCACGTGGTCACCCGCCTGCGGCGTGGCCTTGGCGGGGGTGGGGTGTTCGCGATCGTACTGCCGGAGCAGCGCTTCGAAGTCTTCGGTATCGGCCATGGGGAGAGTTTAACCCGGATAGTCCGTCGGGAGGCGCGATTACCGCGCCGGTCGGGTGAAGCGCGCCGCCTGTTCGCCGTCGCGCAGGAGTGTCGCGGTGCCGTCGCCTTCCACCACCAGGCGGTAGTGCTCCTCGAGGTCGGGGCTGGACGCGGCCTTGCAGGCCAGGGCGATGGCCCGCGCGCTGTCGCCGCTCCAGAAGCAGTGCCGCCCCGCCTGCGCCTCGCCGGCGGCGAACAGGTCGGCCCGGCCCTCGTAGGTGACCTCCAGGCGCTGGAAGCCGGCGCCGGAGCCGGGCGCGGCGATCCAGGTGCCGGCGGCCGGGTGCGGCGCGCAGCCGGCCAGGGCCAGCAGCAGCGCGGCGGCCGGGCAGGCGAGGCGGATGGCGGATCGTTTCATGGCGCGTCCCACGGGGAGGAGAGGGGAAACGTACCCCGATTCGACGGTGCGGGCAATCCGCCTCCGGACCGGGCCGGCGCCGCGGCGCCGGTCAGTAGCGGTAGCCGCGCTCGATCTCGGCGCGGGTGAGCACGCCGTAGACCCGCGGGATGCCCGGCACCGTGGTGCGGACGACGTAGAGGGCCTCGGCACCGTGGCGGTGCATCTCCTCCTGGGCCTCCTGCAGGCTCGCCTGGATATCCACGGGCGTGGCGGTGAGGCGCTCGGCGGGGAGCTCCAGCAGGTCGAACGCCTCCCGCTCCGGCGCCTCGCGCAGCGCCCGCACCAGGTCCACCGCCGGGAGCAGCTGGGCGGGGGCGTCCTCGGGGCGCACCAGGATCCAGCCGGGGGCGTCCGCCAGCTCCCGTTCCACCCGGGCGCGGTCGGGCCGCGCCGGCAGCTGGGCGTAGCTGCGGCTCATCACCCCGGCCACCCCCACCTGGCGCAGCGCCCGGGCGATGCGGTCGTTGCGGTAGTCCACCCCCATGGAGCGCAGCAGCGCCAGGAAGGCCGACTCGCGGCCGTGCAGGGCGCCGCAGGTGAGGGTGGCGGCGATCACCGCCAGCATGCCCGGGAAGAGGATGTTGGGGTTGCCGGTGAGCTCCAGGATGGCCAGCAGCGCCGCCAGCGGCGCCTGCAGCACCCCGGCCATCATCGCCCCCATGCCGAGCATCACGTGGAAGCCCACCGAGGCCTCGGGGATGAAGCCGAAGCCCTGCGCCACCACGGCGAACAGGCCGCCGCCCATGGCGCCGATGACCAGCGACGGGCCGATGAGCCCGCCGGGCACCCCGAGCCCCACCGCCGCGGCGGTGGCCAGCAGCTTCATCACCACCATGGCCGCCAGCAGGCCGAGGGTCACCTCCCCCAGCAGCGCCTGGTTGACGGTGTCGTAGCCGATGCCCATCACCGCCGGCACCCACAGGGCGATGAGCCCCGTCAGCGTGCCGGCGACCACGGGCCGCAGCCACAGGGGCAGCCGCCGGCCCCAGCCGTTGAACAGCAGCAGGGCGCGGATGAACAGCGCCGCCGCCCCGCCGAGCGCGATGCCCATGAGCAGGATCAGGGGCATCTCCGCCATGGAGCCGAGATCGAGGGGCGGGACGGTGAAGGCGAGATCGTCGCCGAAGGCGAGGCGGGTGAGGGTGGTGGCGCTGATGGTGGCGAGGATCACCGGGGCGAAGGCCGCCACGGTGGACTCCATCATCAGCACCTCCATGGCGAAGGCCACCCCCGCCAGCGGCGTGTTGAAGGTGGCGGCGATGCCCGCCGCGGCGCCGCAGGCGGCCACCACCCGCAGGCTGTTGTTGGGCAGCCGCAGCCACTGGGCGGGGATGTTGCTGGCCGCCGCGCCCAGGTGGATGCTCGGCCCCTCGCGGCCCACCGAGTGGCCCGCCACCAGCGCCAGGGTGCCGCCCACGAACTGCATCAGGGCGTTGCCCCAGGGCAGCCGCCCCTGATGGTAGTCGAGCCGCACCAGCAGGTGCGGCACCCCCACCCGGCGCATCCCCTCGGGCACGGCGCGCCACAGCAGCCCGAGCACCAGTCCGCCCGCCACCGCCAGCAGCAGCCGCCACTCCGGCGCCAGGTGCTCGTAGTCGTAGAGGTGGCCGTGGAGGAAGGTGCGCTGCAGGATCTCCACGACCCAGCGGAACAGGATGATGACGGCGGCGGCCAGCACCCCGCTGAGGATGCCGAGCAGCGACAGCTCGGCGATGGCGTCGGCGCGGGAGACCCGCAGGCGGAACGCCTCCAGGCGCCGCGCCGCGCCCGTCCGGAGCCTCTCGCCCACGCTCTGTTCCATCGCCGCCTCCCCGTCCCCGACCCGACCGAGTATGGGGCGGCGGGGCGGGGCGGGGCAACCGCGCGGCGGCGGGTCCGGGACAGGGATCAGCCCAGGGCGCCGGCCGGCTCCGCCGGCAGGGCCGGGGCCGGTATCATCCCCCGCAGCCGCTCCAGCGCCGCCGGATCCAGCCGGCCCACGCGGCTCGCCCCGCCGCACAGCGCCCGCCGGAAGCCCAGGTAGTGGGGCTCCAGCGCCAGCAGCTCCGGCACGTCCGCCTCCCGCAGCGAGCCCGCCAGCCCCGTCACCAGCCCGAGGTTGCGGCCGAGCGCGAGGAACGCCGTCAGCTTGCGCCGGCTCACCAGGCCGGGCAGGGCGCCGGAGCGCTTGTCGGCGGTGTCGAGCATCACCCCGGTGAAGCCGGCCGCGCCGATCCGGGCCACCAGGCCGAGGTCGGGGGCGCGGTCGGCGAACAGCACCGCCACCAGGCGCACGCCGGTGGCCAGCCGGCCCAGCGCCTCGACGCAGGCCTCGGTGCCCGGCTCCCCGGTGAGGCCCACCTTGACGTAGTCCACCCCGGTGACCGACATGCGCCGCACCCGCGCCACCAGGGTGGCCGGGTCCATGGGCAGGTCACCCACGGTGGCGCTCACCGGCCGTCGCCGGCGCACCTGGTCGACGATGGTCCGCACCTGGGGCTCGGGCAGGGCGCCCAGCGCGCCCCGGGCCGGGTCCTTCAGGTCGATGATGTCCGCGCCGCCGGCCAGCGCCAGCTCCGTCTCCTCCAGCGTGCACACGCTGGCCAGCATGCGGGTCATGCGCACGCCTCCCGCTGCCGGTGGGCGGCCACCGCGGCCAGCAGCCATTCCCAGGCCTCCCGCTCCCGCGCCCCGGCGGTCTTCTCCACGGCGATGGCGAGGTAGCCGAGCTCCGCGTCGATCTTCTCCGCCGGCAGGCGGTCGAGGCGGCTGACCAGGATGGCCAGCTCCAGCACCGCCGCCTGGGCCCGGTTGAAGCCGCGGAAGGGGGCGTGGGTGGCGTGGTGGCGCGCCCGGCAGAGCAGGCGCGGGCGCACCGGGTCCTCCTCCACCCGCTCCACGCTCACCTCGGTGTGGGCGATGGCGCCCGCCAGGCGCAGCCCCGCCACCCGGTCGGTGGGCACCACCGGCCAGTCCCGGCGCCCGGTGAGGCAGCCGGCGAAGACGCGCACGTCGTCGGTGCAGTTGATCGCCGCGCAGCCCTCCCGCAGCAGGTTGTCCAGGGTGCGCGAGGGGCGGAACGGGGCGATGAGCACCTCGCCGCCGCTCTCGCGCACGCCCATGGGGGCGATGTGGGCGCTGCCGTCGGCGTTGCGGGTGGTGACGATGACTTCCTGGATCATCGGTTCCTCCGGTCAGTGGATCACCAGCTCGGCCCCGGCGGTCTCGGCGAGCCGGCCGGGGTCGAGGCGGAAGTTGTCCAGCCGCTGCAGGTGGTAGCGGTCGAACCAGGCCGCCAGGGGCCGCTCGATGGCGCGGTCGTAGTCCGGGTTCACGGCGTGGGTGCGCCCCCGCACCGGGTTGACGACCCGGCCGTCGCGCACCACCGGCACGCCGTCCTTGAACACCAGCCGGGCGGCGCGGAACATCTCCCCCCGGTCCTCGAGGTCGGCGTACACGGCGATGTCCGCCACCGCGCCGGGGCCGAGGTGGCCGCGGTCGCCGAGCCCCAGCAGGCGCGCGGGCGCGGCGCGGGTCATCACCGCGATCTCGTACAGGCTGTACTCCCGCTCCAGGTGGCGCAGCAGGCAGGCGTCGGCGGCCTCGGGGTTGATGCGCGCCAGCCAGCGGGCGCGGTGGTCGCGGCTCATGAGCAGGTGGAACAGCTCCGGGTAGGCGGTGAAGGGGGCGCCGTTGGGGTGGTCGGTGGTGAAGAAGACCCGCCACGGGTCGTCCACCAGCAGGAACAGCTCCAGGCCGATGGCCCACTGCAGGGCGTTGACGAAGTTACCGGCCCGGTAGCGGAACGGCACGATGCCGCCGCCGCCGTCCTCGCCCTCCCACAGCGCCCACTTGCGCGGCCGGGCGATGCCGCGGGCGGCGTGCTGGCGCATCACGTCGCCGGAGATGGTCACCGTCTGGCCGAACAGCACCTGGCCCACGTCCACGGTGATGTTGGGGTGGCGGCCCAGCGCCTCGGCCAGGCGCGCGGCGCCGGTGGAGAAGCCGTGGGGGCCGTCGGCGCCGTAGCCGTAGAACTGCACGTGGGCCAGGTGCATGGGCAGCCCCTCGGCCGCCTCCATGGTGCGCAGCGCCGTGTCCACGTTGCCGGGCACGCCCAGGTTGTTGCAGTGGACGTGCAGGGGGTGGCCGATGCCGAGCGCCACCACCGCCCGCTGCAGGGCGTTGAGGATGCGCCGGGAGGTGACGCCGTAGAAGGGCACCTCGTCGTCGAGCCCGAACTCCCGGGCGTTGAACTTGAAGGCGGTGGCGCCGCCGGCGTTGATCACCTTCACCCCCAGGCACTGGGTGGCGCACAGGGTCCAGGCCACGTAGTCGTTGACGGTGGCCTGCCCTGCGCCCTCGCGCAGCAGCCGCAGCAGGAAGTCGTCGTTGCCGAGAATCGCCAGCCCCGCCTTGTCGAGGATGGGGATGTCGGCCAGCTCGGCGTGGGCGTGGCCGGCGTTGATGGGCAGCACCGCCGGCTCCACCACGGTGGTGAAGCCCATCTCCGCGTAGCGGTAGCCGGTGTCGAAGGTGGACCAGGGCGAGCCCCCGAAGGGCAGCCCGGGGTAGCGGGCCTGTTGCGCCACGTGCTGCTCGGGCATCAGCACCCGGGCGTTGTTCACGTTGCCGCCGGCCACGTGGCTGTGGATGTCGATGGCGCCGGCCATCACCACCTGGCCCTGGAGCGGGTAGTGGGCGTCCACCGCCGCCGGGTCGGCGGGCGGCGCGCAGATGCGCCCGTCGCGCAGGTAGAGATCGCGCACCTCGCCGTCGATGCCGTGGGCCGGGTCGTAGATGCGTCCGCCGCTGAGCCGGGTCAGCATGTCAGTTCTCCTCCCGCGCGGGGATCAGCTCGAGGATGCGGCCGAGCACCGCCGCGGCGGTGGGCCAGGGATTGTCGCGCAGGCGGCGCAGCCCGAGGGTGGCGAGCCCGTCGCCGCGGTGGATGAGCCCGGCGTGGTCGATGCCGGGCACGCCCACGGGGATGAACACCTCGGGCTCGGCGGCGAGCCGCAGCCCCGGGTGGCCCACCGCGACGGTGGGCACGGGGGACTCGGGCGGGGCCGGGTCCGGGCGCAGGCAGGAGAGCCACAGCAGGGCGTCGGCCTCGCCCGCCGCCAGCAGGCGATCGCCGCGGTGCAGGTGGGGATCGTAGGCGGCGCGGCCCCCGGCGAAGGCGGTGCGCAGGCTGAAGCCGCTGTGCCAGGCGCAGGCCTGGTGGGCGCTGGCGTCGGCGTCGCCCGCGCCGAGGGGCAGCAGCGCGGCGCGGCCGGTCCCGTTCAGCGATCGGACCAGGCCGGCGGCCTGCGCCAGGGCGAGATCGGCGTGGGGGAAGTCGAACTCCGCCGCGCTCCAGGCGATGACCGGGTAGCGGGCCGCCCGCAGCCGCGCCAGCAGCGCCGCCAGCGCCGTCCGCCCCGCGCCGCCCGCCCCGTCGGCCATGACCGGCCGCCCGGCGAGCAGCGCCCGCAGCCAGCCGAGCGCCTCGCCGGCCCGCGCCACGGGCACCGGCAGCAGCTCCGGCTCCAGCGCCCGCACCGCCTCCGGCAGGGTCTCCGGGGCCACCGTGTCGAGGATCACCAGCGCCGGCCCGGCGCCGCCGTCCAGCCGTTCGGCGGGCCGCAGCACCCGGCCGGCCAGCCGCGGCAGGCGCCGGAACAGGCCGGCGCCCAGCACCACCAGCAGGTCGCAGCGGTTGCGCACCTCGCCCAGGCTGGCGGTCATCCAGCCGTCGCCCTGGAACACGGCGAGGTTGCGCTGCAGGGCGTCGCCGTGGGCATGATCCACCGTGGCCCCGAGGGCCCGGGCCAGGTGCAGGGCGGCGCGGATGCCGGCGAGATCGGCGGCCAGCCCGCTCACCAGCGGCGCCCGCGCCCCGCCGAGCAGGCCGGCGGCCGCGGCGCAGGCCGCCTCGAGGCTCGCCGGCGCGCCGCCCACCCGCGGGACGGCCGGGGACGCCAGGGCCGCGTCGGCCGCCGCAGCGGCGGCGTCCAGGATCGGGCAGTCGTCGGGGGCGCTGAGGCGCAGCCGCGTCCCGTTCAGGTGCGGAGACAGATCGTCACACCCCAGTGCACAGAAGGGACAGGGGACGGTGGCGGCGGCGGTGGCGGGGCTGGCGTCGGTCATGGGGTTTGCTGATCTCTCCGGGTGTCCGGCGGGAGATTCAGCAAGAACCGGACCAGCGCCGCGGGGGTCAGGCGCGCCGGCGGCGGGTGGGGCCGGGGGCGGCCTGCCGTTCGAGATCCACGGCCGGCGGCCGCACCACGCTGCCCCAGTCGAGGGGCTGGTCCTGGACGTAGCGCTTACCCAGCCGGTGGGCGATCTCCGCCCGCGCCAGCTCCACCCCGAGGTAGAAGGCGTGGCCGCCGTCGCCCTCCACCCCGAGGGCGGGGTAGAGCTCGAACGGGTCGCTGCCGCTGCGCACGCCGTCGCGGTTGTAGACGTGGATGCCCGCCCGGCTCACCTGGATGCGGAAGTTGGGGTCGCGCACCGCGCCGGCCGCGGCGGCGATCTCCTCCGGGGTGTAGGGGAAGGGGCGGCGCTCCCGGTGGGCGGCGAGCCCCCCGTGCAGCCGCTTGGGCAGGCGCTGCTCGGCCCGGGCCCGGAACATGATGCGCCGGGCGAGATCCGCCTCGCGCACGGCGCTGGCGCAGTGGGGGCTCACCTGGGTGGTGAGCACGTGGCGGATGCCGAGCTCCGAGGCGAAGCCGAACAGCAGGGCGTTGATGCCGGTGGTGTCGGCCTCGGTGAGCTCGGTGAGGTTGCCCACCCCCAGCATCAGCTCCGCCCCGGGATAGCGCCCGCGCAGGGTGTGGTAGCGCACCAGGGAGTCGGCGAAGCCGAAGTGGATGGGGTCCAGCACCGGGTCGGCGATGCAGGGGCGGCCCCGCTCCGCCATCCATTCCAGGCTCGCGCCGAGCGCCTCCAGGCCGCCGTCGGGGCCGGGGATGAGCACCGGCACCGCGGCGGTCTCCTCCGCCACCCACAGGGTCTCGGGCGTGAGGCTGAGCAGGAACGCCGCCCCGGCCCGGTCGCCGGCGATGAGATCCTCCGGGCGCAGGGAGTCGACGCTGACCCGGTGGCCCGCCCCGCACAGGGCCTCCACCGCCTCGGCCAGGTGGGGGAAGGGGGTGTCGGGCAGGCAGCCCAGGTCGATGACGTCGGCCCCGTCGGCGGCCAGCGCCGCGGCCCGCTCCAGGATGGCGGCCACCGTGAGCCGGGGGGCGTCGGTGATCTCGGCGAAGATGCGCACGTCGTGTTCGCTGAGATCGGGCGGGCCGCCGCCGTCGCGCCCGAGGTACTCGGGCAGGTCCATCAGCTCCTCGGGGCCGCGCTCCACCGGCACGCCGTAGCGGGCCGCCAGCGCCTCCAGGTCGCCGCGGCAGCGGCCCGGCACGACGATGCGCTCCGCGCCGCCGGCACCGGGCAGGCGGCGGGCGATCATCTCGGCGGTGAGCAGCGCCGCCACGCTCACCCCCAGCTGCCGTATCTCCCAGCGGAACGGGAGCGGCGCGAGCCCCTCCAGCACCCGGCGCAGGTTGGCCTCGGCCAGCCGGCCGGTCAGGAACAGGACGTGTCCGGACATGCCGTCTCCCCCAGCAGGACCCCGGCCAGCTCCTCGAAGCGGGTGACCACGCGGGTGTGCTCGAACCCGGCCAGGCGCCCGGTGTTCTCCAGGTCGATGCGCCGCGGGTAGACCGGGACGGTGCCGCCCGGCGCCTCGGTCTCCATCGCCGGCTCGCTGTCGCAGGCGAACACGACGCTCGGCACGCGGCACTTGCCCGCCTGGGCGTAGATGTTGGTGACCAGGGTGTCGGAGATGCCCTGCACCATCTTGGCCACGGTGTTGGAGGTGGCCGGGGCGATGACCAGCCGGTCGTAGACGCCCTTGTAGAACAGCCCCACCGGCGCGGCGCTGGCGGTGGTGTCGCGGAATACCCGCAGCCGCGACTGCAGCGACTTCACCGGGATGCCGTACATGTGCAGCACCTCCGCGGCGGCGCGGGTGAGGAAGAGATCCACCGCCGGCAGCCGCTCCGCCAGCTCCAGGCACTCGCGCAGGTAGTGGCCGGAGCCGGTCAGGCCCCAGGCGATGCGCGGCGTGCGGGGCGGTGCGGTCACGGCGCCACCTCGCGCCGGCACACGCCCCACTGCCGGTCGGCCTCCTCCACGGCCACCTCCAGGGTCTCCAGCCCCCGGTTGCTGCCCGCCTCGCGCAGGGCCCGGATCAGCTCGCCGCCGATGTGCCAGGCCAGCATCTCGGCGGTGGCGTTGCTCACCGGCAGCACCCGGCAGCTGTCGGCGGGCAGCACGAAGCGGCGGCCGTGGCTCTCCACCCGCAGGGCGTCCCCCTCGGGGGTGATCGCCACCTCGCGGCTCTCGCCGGGCAGCAGCACCCGGTCGTGGAGGGTGCGGCAGATGGCCGCCGCCAGGCGGGTGAGCTCCACGAAGTCGAGGACGAAGGCGTCCCCGGTGTTGCGGCCCACGGCCTCCACGCGGACGTGGAAGTTGTGGCCGTGCAGGTTCTCGCAGGTGCCGCCGAAGGTGATGAAGTGGGCGGCGTTGAAGTGCAGCTCGCCGGGATCGACGCGCACGGCGAAACGTTCGGGGTTCGGGCTCAACGGTCTCCTCCGCTGCCGGGATGATCTCTCCGGGGAGGAGAGCAAAAGACGTGCCGCCCCGCAAGGGCGCCGTGCGCCCCCGCGGGAGGCCGGTAACCTAGCGCGGCGGCCGGATGCCGTAGCGCTTCATCTTGCGGTAGAGGGTGTTGCGGCTGAGGTTGAGCCGCGCCGCGACGCGGGTGACGTTCCAGTGCAGGGCCTCCATCTCGCGCAGGATGGCGTCGCGCTCGGCGGCGGCCAGGGCGTTCTCCGGCTGCTGCCCGGACCCGTCCCCGGCGGCGGCCAGCGGCAGCTCCAGCAGCTCGTCGGGCAGATCGTGCACGGTGATGTTGTCGCTCTCCGCCAGCCCCACCACCGTGCGCATGACGTTGCGCAGCTGGCGGATGTTGCCGGGCCAGGCGTAGGCGTCGAGCCGGGCCAGCGCCTCGGTGTCGAAGTGCAGCTCCCGCCCCCCGGACTCGGCCCGGGCGAGGGCCTCGATGAGGGCGCGGCGGTCGCCGCGCTCCCGCAGCGGCGGCAGGGTGAGGGTGATGCCGTGCAGGCGGTAGTAGAGATCCTGGCGGAAGCGTCCCTCGGCCACCTGCTGCTTCAGGTCCCGGTGGGTGGCGCTGATGAGGCGGATGTCCACCGCCACGGCGGTCTCGCCGCCCAGCGGGAACACCTCCCGCTCCTCCAGCACCCGCAGCAGGCGCGCCTGCAGGTGCAGGGGCATGTCGCCGATCTCGTCCAGGAACAGGGTGCCGCCGTCGGCCTGCAGGATCTTGCCGCGGCTGCCCTCGCGGCTGGCGCCGGTGAAGGCGCCGGGGCGGTAGCCGAACAGCTCGCTCTCGATGAGCGTCTCCGGCAGCGAGGCGCAGTTGACCGCCACGAACGGCTTGTGGCCGCGGCGCCCGGCCTGGTGCACGGCCTTGGCGAACATGTCCTTGCCGGTGCCCGTCTCGCCCATCAACAGCAGCGGGATGTCCCGGTCGCTGAGGCGGCGCGCGCGCTCGATGTTGCGGCGCATGCGCGCGTCCCCGAACTCCAGCGCGGCCAGGGGGTCGCCCGGCTCGTCGGTCACCGCCGCCACCGCCGGGGCCGCGCGGCGGCCGCGGGCGGCCGCCGCGAAGGGGGCCGGGGCCTGGTTCTCGGGCGGCTGGAACACGGCGAAGTAGCGCCGCCCGCCGCGGGCCTCGCGGATGGGCAGGGGCTGGAAGGTGTGGTGCTCGGCCCGCTGCAGCGCCTGGGGCAGGGAGAGGTTGAACACCTCCTGCAGGGGGCGGCCGACGATGTCCGCCTGGGAGACCAGGTCGAGCTGGAACAGGGCGCTGCGGTTGGCGGCGAGGATGCGCCCGTCGGGCTCGAAGGCGATGGCGCCCTCGCCCAGGGTGCTGACGAACTCGGGGCGGCTGTGGAAGCGGGCGATGTAGCTGGACTTCATGGCGCACAGGAAGACCCGGTTCTCGATCATCTGCGCCGACATGTTCACCAGCACCATGGTGTGCTGCTGGGCCAGGCTCGATTCGCTGGAAGCGTCGAGCACCGCCAGCATCTCGCCGTGGGGATCGAAGATGGGGGCGGCGGAGCAGGTCAGCCCGGTGTGGTGGGCGAGGAAGTGCTCGCGGTGGTGGATCACCAGCGGGCGCTGCTCCACCAGGCAGGTGCCCATGCCGTTGGTGCCCTGGGCCGCCTCGCTCCAGACCGCGCCCGCGTGCATGCCGCTGCGGGCCGCCGCCTCGGTGAACAGCGGGTCGCCGACGAAGTTGAGCACCACGCCGTCGCGGTCGGTGAGCAGGATGGCGTAGCCGGAGCCCGCCACCTGCTGGTAGAGGCTGGTCATCTCCGTGCGGGCGATGTCGAGCAGCCGGTCGCAGCGCTCCTGGCGCTGCAGCAGCTCGCCCCGCTCCAGCACCACCGGCTCGCGGCGGTCCGCCGGGTGCAGGCCGTGATCCTCCACGCAGCGCCGCCAGGACTGGGTGATATGGTTCTCGGGGACTTCCAGGCCCCGGGTGTTGCCGCGGACCACGGCCTGCACCAGGCGGGCGTGGTTGGCGATATCCGGATAGTGCATGTCATCCTCCTGGCAGCGCGTTCCGCGGACTGGCGCAAGAAGCGTGCCTTGTGGTGCTGCAATCCCCTGGCCGCGCCGTTCTCCGGGACCGTGGAGACGGCGCTGTTCGTATTGTGGTCATGCTGCAGTAATACCCGAGTCTAGTCCCGGGGAAATCCTCCGGGCAACCCCGGGCCGCTGTCAGCGCGGGACACTGTCACGGAAACGTGACAGTGCGTCACCCGTCCGGGTGAGCGTTCGGGCCCGGCGCGGGCTCCACCCGCACGGCGCAGAACTTGAATTCCGGGATCTTCGCCACCGGGTCGAGAAAGTCGTGGGTGAGCAGGTTGGCGGCCGCCTCGTGGTAGCAGAAGGGCAGGAACACCTGGCCCGGCGACAGGCCGCGGTCGGCGCGGGCGAAGGCGGTCACCGCGCCGCGCCGGGAGCGCAGGGTCACGGCCTCACCCGGGCGCAGGCCGAGCCGCTCCAGCTCCTCCGGGTGCAGGCTCGCCACCGGGAAGGGCTCGATGGCGTCGAGCACCGTGGCGCGGCGGGTCATGGCGCCCGTGTGCCAGTGCTCCAGCTGGCGGCCGGTGATGAGCACCCAGGGGTAGTCGCCGTCGGGCAGCTCGGCGGCGTTGCGCAGGGGCGCGGGCACCAGCCTGGCGCGGCCGCCGGGGCGGGGGAACTCCTCCGTGAAGATGACCGGCTGGCCCGGATCGGCCTCGCTGGGGCAGGGGTAGGTGACGGCGTCCTCCCGCTCCAGGCGCTCCCAGGAGATGCCGGCGATGCTCGGCATGGCCCGGCGCAGCTCGGCGAAGACGCTGGCCGGCCCGTCGTAGTTCCAGTCCAGCCCCAGGCGCCGCGCCATCTCCTGGACGATCCAGAGGTCCTGGCGCGCCGCGCCCGGCGGGTCGAGGGCGGCCCGTCCCAGCTGCACCCGGCGGTCGGTGTTGGTGAAGGTGCCGCTCTTCTCCGGGAAGGCGGAGGCGGGCAGGATGACGTCGGCGTACCAGGCCGTCTCGGTCATGAAGATCTCCTGCACCACCAGGTGCTCCAGCCCGGCGAGCGCGGCGCGGGCGTGGGCCAGGTCCGGGTCGGACATGGCCGGGTTCTCGCCCATGACGTACATGCCGCGAATCTCGCCGGCCTTGGCCGCGTGCATGATCTCCACCACGGTGAGCCCCGGCTCGGGATCGAGGGCGGTGCCCCACAGGGCCTCGAAGCGCGCCCGCGCCTCCGGGTTGTCCACCCGCTGGTAGTCGGGGAAGACCATGGGGATGAGCCCCACGTCGGAGGCGCCCTGCACGTTGTTCTGGCCGCGCAGGGGATGCAGGCCCGTGCCCGGCCGGCCGATCTGGCCGCTGATGAGGGCGAGCGAGATGAGGGCGCGGGAGTTGTCGGTGCCGTGCACGTGCTGGGACACCCCCATGCCCCAGAAGATGATGGCGTTGGGGGCCGAGGCGTAGACCCGCGCCACCTCGCGGATGGTGTCGGCGTCGATGCCGCACACCGGGGCCATGGCCTCCGGCGTGAACGCGGCAAGGTGTGCCTTGAGCGCCGCGTACTCCTCGGTGCGCTCGCGCACGAACGCCTCGTCCACCAGTCCCTGTTCGATGACGGCCTGCATCAGGGCGTTGAGCAGGGCCACGTCGCTGTCGGGCCGGAACTGCAGGAAATGGCGGGCATGGCGGGCGATGGCCGTGCGCCGCGGGTCCATGACGATGAGGGTCTTGCCCGCCCGGGCCGCGTTCTTGATGAAGGTGGCCGCCACCGGGTGGTTGTCGGTGGTGTTGGAGCCGATGATGACGATGACGTCCGCCTCGGCCACGTCCGCCACCGGGTTGGAGACGGCGCCGGAGCCGATCATCTCCAGCAGCGCCGCCACCGAGGAGGCGTGGCACAGGCGCGTGCAGTGGTCCACGTTGTTGCTGCCGAAGCCCGTGCGCACCAGCTTCTGGAACAGGTAGGCCTCCTCGTTGGAGCCCTTGGCGGAGCCGAAGCCGGCCAGGGCCTTGGGGCCGTGCCGGTCGCGGATGGCCTTGAGGCCGCCGGCGGCGAACGCCAGCGCCTCCTCCCAGCCCGCCTCGCGGAAGTCGCGGAACGGGTCGTCGTGATCGAGCCCGAGCTCCGGCGTCCTGGGCGCGTCGGCGCGGCGAATCAGCGGCTTCGTCAGGCGGTGGCGGTGGTGGACGTAGTCGAAGCCGTAGCGCCCCTTCACGCACAGCCGCCCGTGGTTGGCGGGGCCGTCGCGGCCGGTGACCTGGAGGATGCGGTTGTCCTTCACGTGGTAGGTGAGCTGGCAGCCCACGCCGCAGTAGGGGCAGACCGAGTCCACGGAGCGGTCGGGCGCCTCCAGGGCCACGCCGCCGGCGGGCGCCAGGGCGCCGGTGGGACAGGCCTGGACGCACTCGCCGCAGCCCACGCAACTGCTCGTACCCATGGGATCGCCCAGGTCGAAGACGATGTGGGCCTGGCTGCCGCGGGCGGCGTAGCCGATGACGTCGTTGGCCTGGGTCTCGCGGCAGGCGCGCAGGCAGCGGGTGCACTGGATGCAGGCGTCCAGGCGCACGGCGATGGCCGGGTGGGAGGCGTCCGCCGCCACGTCGGGGCGGGCCGGGAAGCGCGGCGGGCCCAGCTCCAGCTTCCGGCGCCACTGGTCCAGCTCGTTGTGCAGGGTGTAGGGCGCTTCGGGCATGTCGGAGGCCAGCAGCTCCAGCACCAGGCGCTGGGCGCGGCGGGCGCGCCCGGTGGCGCTGTGGACCACCATGCCCTCGGTGGGGGCGCGGCAGCAGGAGGGGGCCAGCACCCGCTCGCCCTCGATCTCCACCACGCAGGCGCGGCAGTTGCCGTCGGCGCGCAGGCCGTCCTGGTGGCAGAGGTGGGGAATCTCCACCCCGTGGCGGCGGGCCGCCTGCAGCAGGGTCTCGCCCGGCAGCGCCTCCAGGGTTCGGCCGTCGAGGGTGAAGCTCACGGGGGCGGTCGCGGGGAGCGCGGACATCACTCGATCTCCTCGGGGAAGTGTCGCAGCACGCTGCGCAGCGGGTTGGGGGCGGCCTGGCCCAGGCCGCAGATGGAGGCGTCGCTCATCACCGCGGCGAGCTCCTCCAGCAGGGCGCGGTCCCACACCGGCGCCTCCATGAGGGCGGCGGCCTTGGCGGTGCCCACCCGGCACGGCGTGCACTTGCCGCAGGACTCGTGGGCGAAGAAGCGCATGGCGTTGAGGGCCGCGGCGCGGGCGCCGTCGTGCTGGGAGAGCACGATGATCGCGGCCGAGCCGATGAAGCAGCCGTGCTCCTCCAGGGTGCCGAAATCGAGGGGCAGGTCGGCCATGGCGGCGGGCAGGATGCCGCCCGAGGCGCCGCCCGGGAACCAGGCGTGGAGCGCGTGGCCCTCCGCCATGCCGCCGCAGTGCTCGTCGATGAGCTCGCGCAGGGTGATGCCGGCCGGCGCCAGGTGCACGCCGGGGTTGCGCACCCGGCCGCTCACCGAGAAGCTGCGCAGCCCGCTGCGGCCGTGGCGCCCCTGGCCCGCGAACCACTCCGCGCCGCGCTCGAGGATGTCACGCACCCAGTACAGTGTCTCCAGGTTGTGCTCCAGGGTGGGGCGCCCGAACAGGCCTGTTTCCGCGATGTAGGGCGGGCGCAGGCGGGGCATGCCGCGGCGACCCTCGATGGACTCGATCATGGCCGACTCCTCGCCGCAGATGTAGGCGCCGGCGCCGCGGCGCAGGTGCAGCTCGGGGAGGGGGCAGGGCGGGTCGGCCCGCAGCCGCTCCAGCTCCCGGGCGAGCAGGGCGCGGCAGCCGGCGTATTCGTCGCGCAGGTAGATGTAGACCGCCTCCGCCTCCACCGCCCGCGCGGCCACCAGCAGCCCCTCCAGGAAGCGGTGGGGGTCGCGCTCCAGGTAGTGGCGGTCCTTGAAGGTGCCGGGCTCGCCCTCGTCGATGTTCACCGCCATCAGCCGCGGGCCCGGGTAGCCGCGCACGATGCGCCACTTGCGCCCGGCGGGGAAGCCGGCGCCGCCGAGGCCCCGCAGGCGGGCGTCCTCCAGGGTGGCGATGACCGCTTCCACCGCGAGCCCGCCGCTCTCCAGCTGCGCCGGCAGCCGGTAGCCGCCGCCGGCGCGGTAGGCGTCGTAGTCGATGGCCGCGGGCAGCGGCGCCCGGGTGGCGCCGTTCGCCACCGCCTGCGCCACCGTCCCGGGCGTGGCGCGGGGCACCGGGTTGTGTCCCACCACCGCCACGGGCGCCTCCGCGCAGCGGCCCACGCAGGGCACCGCCTGCACCCGCACGCCCGCGCCGAGGGCCGACTTCAGCGCTGCCAGCAGCTCGCCGGCGCCGGCCAGCTCGCAGCTCACCGAGTCGCACACCCGCACCGTCAGCGGCGGCGGGGGCGTTTCGCCGTCCCGCACCAGGTCGAAGTGGTGGTAGAAGCTCGCCACCTCGTAGACCTCGGCGGCGGCGAGGCTCAGCTCCTCGGCCAGCGCGGTGAGGTGGGCCGTGGAGAGATGGCCGTGGGCGTCCTGGATGCGGTGCAGGTGCTCGATGAGCAGGTCGCGGCGGCGGGGGGCGTCGCCCAGCAGGGCGCGCACCTCGCGCAGGGCCCGGGGCTCTGCGGTGCGGCCGCGCGGACGTCCGCGGGCCCGGCGGGGCCGGTCCGGTGTGGCGCTGGTCAAGTCGTCTCTCCTCGTTTCTGCGTTCGGTTTCTGTCCGGAACCAGTATATGCCGCCGCGGGGCGCGGGCTTTCAGCGGTGGGCGGCGGCCGGGGCGTCGGCGCGCCGCAGGAGGGTGCGCACCGTCTCGGCGATGGTCTCCGGCGGGATGCCGTAGGGCAGCTTGCGCACCAGCCGGCCGTCGGTGTCGATCACGTAGAGATCGGCGCTGTGGTCCACCGGGTAGAAGCCGCTGGCCTCGCGGGGACCGAAGCTGTAGCGCACGCGGTACTGGTCGGCGACGGCGCGGATCGCGTCCGGGCTGCCGGTGAGCGCGGTGATGCGGGGGTCGAACCAGCCCACGTAGTTGCGCAGCACCGCCGGGGTGTCCCGCTCCGGGTCGACGCTCACGAACAGGGGCTGCACCCGGTCGGCCAGTTCCCCGAGGCGGTGCAGGGCGGCGGTCACCTCGCCCAGGGTGGTCAGGCAGATGTCCGGGCAGTGGGTGTAGCCGAAGAACAGCAGCACCACCTGGCCGCGCGCCTGCTCCAGGCTGAAGGGGGCGCCGTCGTGGTCGGTGAGGGTGAAGTCACCGCCGAGGCGCGCCTGGGCGGGTGTGCCGAGGGCGAACAGCAGCGCGAACAGCGCCGGCCAGGGGCTGAGGTGTCTCATTCTGCGTCTCCCTGCGGGTCATCCTGTCTCATTCCGGCCCGCTTGCGCTGTGGGCCGGGGGTCCGGGGGCGGGCGATGCAGGATGCATACCAGCCGCCCGCGCCCGGATTCTTCCCGCCGCGCCCGGCGCAGGAGCCCGCGGGGTGTCACGCTTTCCGGGCACTCGCGCGGCCAGTCTGTTGCCGTGGTGTCACGCCGGGCACCGCCCGGCGGGCGGTGGCCATTGTCCTATGAGGTTGCAGGGGTATTGGCACCGAAATTGCCTTTTGTCATATCAGGGCTGCCCGCGCGGCCGGGTGCCGGAGTCCGGAACCGGCGGCGCGAAGGTGCATAAATCAACGGCAGCCCCCCAAAGGAATCTCTTTCTGAGCGAGGTGGAGACAACCATCATGAACAAGCACAAGATGACAGTGACGCAGAAGTTCCGACGCACCGCGGCCACCGCCGCGCTGGGCATGGCCGCGCTGGCCGTGGGCATGGTGCCGGTGACGGGCCAGGCCGACGAGACCTGCATGTCGCCCTACATGGCCAAGATCGTGGGCCAGGAGGACTACGTCTACGTCTGGACCCTGGGCGTGGAAGGTGTCGGCGACGGCCAGGACAAGCTGGTGACCGTGGACGTGAACCCCAACTCCAAGACCTACGGCCAGGTGGTGAACACCCTGTCGGTGGGCGGGCGCAACGAGGCCCACCACTCCGGCTTCACCGATGACCGCATGTACCTCTGGGCCGGTGGCCTGGACACCAACAAGGTGTTCATCTTCGACGTCCACTCCGATCCCCGCCAGCCGAAGCTCTCCAAGGTGATCACCGACTTCGTCTCCAAGAGCGGCGGCGTGGTCGGCCCCCACACCACCTACGCCCTGCCGGGCCGCATGATGATCACCGGCCTGTCCAACAACAAGGACCACGGCGGGCGCACCGCGCTGGTGGAGTACACCAACGAGGGCGAGTACGTCGCCACCTACTGGATGCCCACCGACGACAGCCTGCAGGGCGCGAAGAAGACCGGCAACTACGCCGACGGCTACGGCTACGACGTGCGCGTGCTGCCGCGGCGCAACTCCATGTTCACCTCCGCCTTCACCGGCTGGTCCAACTACATGATGGACTTCGGCAAGATGCTGAACGACCCGGAGGCGATGAAGCGCTTCGGCAACACCGTGGTGCGCTGGGACCTGCACCAGCGCAAGCCCAAGGAGGTGTTCGACGTGCCCGGCGCGCCGCTGGAGATCCGCTGCGCCTGGCAGCCGAACCACAACTACTGCTTCACCACCACGGCCCTGACCTCCAAGATCTGGCTCATCCACGAGGATGACCAGGGCCAGTGGCGCGCGGACGAAGTGGCCGACGTGGGCGATCCCTCCAAGGTGCCCCTGCCGGTGGACATCTCCATCAGCAGCGACGACAGCATGCTGTGGGTCAACACCTTCATGGACGGCAAGACCCGCGGCTTCGACATCACCGACCCCTTCCACCCGAAGCAGGTGCACGAGGAGAAGATCGGCGCCCAGGTGAACATGGTCTCCTCCAGCTGGGACGGCAAGCGCCTCTACTACACCAGCTCGCTGCTGGCCAACTGGGACAAGAAGGGCGCGGACAACGAGCAGTACCTCAAGCTCTACGAGTGGGACGGCAAGAACCTCGCCAAGAAGTTCGAGATCGACTTCATGAAGGAGAATCTCGGCCGCGCCCACCAGATGCGCTTCGGCGCCTACAGCCTGTACGCCAGGAAGCCCGGGGAGGGCAGCCGGGTCGCCCAGGGCGACTGAGCCCGCGCCCCGGCCGGATCCCCGCGGATCCGGCACTGGACCCGCGGAGCCGCTCCCCCGGACGGGGGAGCGGCTCCCTTCACGGCGATGGACCCGGCACCCGCACCGAAGAGGCGGCGCGGCGGCGGGCCACGTGACACGAGGATGCGACAGGCATGTTCCCTTTCCTGCAACGATTCGCGGCCGGCGCCGCGCTCCTGGCCCTGCCCCTGGCGGGCCAGGCCCACGCCGACCAGCGCGACACCGAGCCGCCCGCGGGCGGCGCCCGGATCCAGGCCCCCTTCTATACCGGTGTCGACTACGAGCCGCCGGCCCCCGGCAGCTACCGGCTGCCCCCTCTCGGCACCGCGGCCGACGGCCGGGTTCTCGCCAGCGACGGCCGGCCCCTGCGCCTGTACGACCTGTTCGACGGCCGCTACGTCCTGCTCAGCTTCATCTACAGCCACTGCAGCGATGTCAACGGCTGCCCCCTGGCCACCGCCGTGCTGCACCGGATGCAGAAGCTGATGGCGGAGGATCCGGAGCTGGCGGACAACCTGCGCCTGGTGAGCCTCTCCTTCGATCCCGAGTTCGACACGCCGGAGGTGATGGACCTCTACGGCGCCGCGTTCCGGGACGGCCCCGGCGACTGGCGCTTCCTCACCACCGCCTCCCAGGCGGAGCTCGAACCCCTGCTCGCGGCCTACAACCAGTCGGTGATCCGTGACGTGGACGCCGAGGGCCGGCCCACCTCCAGCTTCTCCCATATCCTGCGGGTGTTCCTGATCGATCCCGAGCGGCGCATCCGCAACATCTACAGCGTGGCCTTCCTGTACCCGAAGCTCATCAGCAACGACGTGAAGACCCTGCTGCTGGAGGCGCGCGCGGAGGAGACGCACACGGCCGCCGCCCACCCGGCCGGGCTGCCCGACCGCTACCGCCCCGGCGACTTCAAGGAGGGCTACGAGAGCGGGGACTACGCCACCCGCAGCCTGGCGGTGGAGAACCGCCGGGGCCGCGCCGCGGACCTGCTGGCGCTGGCGGAGCGCACGCCCCTGGGCCTGCCGCCGCTGCCGGTGCCGGAGAACAACCCGATCACCCGGGAGAAGCTGGAGCTGGGGCGCAAGCTGTTCTACGACCGGCGCCTGTCCCTGAACGACACCTTCTCCTGCGCCATGTGCCATATCCCCGAGCAGGGCTTCACCAACCACGAGCTGAGCACGGCGGTGGGGGTGGAGGGGCGCACCGTGCGGCGCAACTCGCCCACCCTCTACAACGTCGCCTACGCCACCCGGCTGTTCCACGACGGGCGCGAGTTCTCGCTGGAGCACCAGGTCTGGGGGCCGCTGCTGGCCCGCAACGAGATGGCCAACCCCTCCATGGGCTGGGTGCTGGAGAAGATCCGCCGCATGCCCGACTACGCCGGGCGGTTCGAGGCGGCCTTCCCCGGGCGCGGCCTCGACGCCGAGACCCTCGGCGAGGCGTTCGCCACCTACCAGCGCGCGCTGGTTTCGGGCAACTCGCCCTTCGATCGCTGGCGCTACGGCGGCGAGGCGGAGGCGCTGGATCCGGCCGCCCGGCGCGGCTTCGGGCTGTTCACCGGCAAGGCGGGCTGCGCGGCCTGCCACACGGTGGGCGGGGAATCCGCCCTGTTCACCGACAACGATATGCACAACACCGGCGTCGGCTACCGCGAGTCCATGTACCGGCCGCCGTCGAGGAAGCCGGTGCTGCTGGCGCCGGGGGTCACCGTGGAGGTGGACATGGCGGTGGTGGAGACCGTCTCCGAGCGCCCGCCCGGCGACGTGGGGCTCTACGAGGTGACCCAGAACCCCGGCGATCGCTGGAAGTACCGCACGCCGTCGCTGCGCAACGTGGCCCTCACCGCGCCCTACATGCACAACGGCTCCCTGGGCTCCCTGCGGGAGGTGGTGGAGTTCTACAATCGGGGCGGGGTGGACAACGAGCTGCTCTCGCCCCTCATCCGGCCGCTGGAGCTCTCGGAGGGCGAGGTGGACGACCTGGTCGCCTTCCTGAAGTCGCTGACCGGCGACAACGTGGAGCTCATCATCGCCGACGCCTTCGCCGCGCCCGTGGGAGACATTACCCGTGACGATCCGAACTGGAGCCATGACAACCGCCTGCGCTAGAGCCGGGCGCGGCCTGCTGCTGGGCCTGCTGCTGGCCGCCGCCGGCACGCTGCCGGCGGCGGCCGGGGAGGGGCTGCAGCCGGTGGCCGGCACGCCGCCCGCCGCCCCCCTGGAGCTGCCGGACCTGGCGGGCCATACCGTGCGCCTGGCGGACCTGCGGGGGCGCTGGGTGCTGGTGAACTTCTGGGCCGCCTGGTGCGCCCCCTGCCGCAAGGAGATGCCCTCCATGGAGCGGGCCTGGCGCACCCTCCGGCCCGAGGGGCTGGAACTGCTGGCGGTGCACGCCGGCCCCAGCGCCGCCGCGGCGCAGAAGTTTCTCGAGCAGGTGCCGGTGGGCTTCACCGTGGTGATGGACGAGGCGCTGGCGGTCTCCGGCTGGGACATCCCGGGGCTGCCGGTCACCTACCTGGTGGACCCGCAGGGCCGCCAGGTGGCGGTGGCCGTGGGCGACCGCGAGTGGGACAGCCCGGCGATGATCGCGCGCCTGCGCGAGCTGATGGGGACGGAGGGCGGCTGAGGCCCTCCGCCCGTCCCCCGCCGGCGATCCGATCCGGACTCAGCGCGCCTGCGCGTTCCCGGCCGCGGCGCGCGCGATCGCCTGGATGTCCGTGGCCATGAGCCGCGGGTCGTGGGGCGCGCCGAACACGGCCGCGTACTCCCCGCGGGGGTTGATGAGCAGGATCGCCGCGGAGTGATCCACGAGGTAGCCCATGGCGCTGTCGGGCGCCTCCACCTTCTCGTAGCGGATGCCGAGCTGCCGGGCGAGCCCGGCCAGCTCCGCGGGGGTGCCCGTGGCGCCGATGAAGCTGGGGTGGAAATAGGGCACGTAGCCGGCGAGCCGCGCCGTGGTGTCGCGCTCCGGGTCCACCGAGACGAACACCGTCCGGTAGGGGGTGTCCGCATCCTCGGCCGTGAGCAGGTGCCGCACCCGGGCCAGGTTGGCGAGCGCGGTCGGGCAGATGTCCGGGCAGGAGGTGTAGCCGAAGGCGAGCAGGCTCCAGCGGCCCCGGAGCGAGGCCTCGGTGAAGGGCGCGCCGTTGTGCGCGGTCAGGGTGAAGGGTTCGACCCGCCGCGGGCCGGGCAGCAGCGTGGCCTGGGCGAGCGCCGGCTGCAGGTGCGGGGTTGCCGGCGCCTCGCGGCCGCCCCGCAGGCCGTCCAGGGCGAGGGTGAGCCCGAAGGCCAGCACCGGCAGCAGCGTGGCCAGGAGCCACAGGTGAATGCGGGGCCGGACCGGTCCCGCGGTGTCCGTTTGCATCTTCCTCATACTCGACTCTCTCCTCTGCTGTGCCGGGGTGCGTGGTCCCCGTGCCGTCCCGATAAGCTAGGGCTGTCCGGCCCAGCCCCGGGCGGACGGGGCGGGTGCCTGCCCCGCGTCCGGCGGCGCCGCCGTCGCATCCGCCGGAAGGTCGGCGACGCCGATGAGCGGGCGCGATGAGTTCCAGACCACCAGCAGGCTGCTGGTGGCCATGGCCAGGGCGGCGAACAGGGGATTGAGCACGCCGGTCACCGCCAGCGGAATCGCCACGGCGTTGTAGAGCAGGGCCCAGCCGATGTTCTGCCGGACCCGGCGCCGGGTGGTGCGGATCAGCTCGAAGGCGGTGAAGACCCGCTCCAGGCGGTCGCCGGGAATGACGATGTCCGCCGCCTCCGCCGCGAGCGGGGTGGGGGTGCCGAAGGCGATGCCGAGGTCGGCGGCGGCCAGCGCCGGCGCGTCGTTGCTGCCGTCGCCGACCATGACCACCCGGCCTTCCGCGCGGAGCTGCCGGATGACGGCCGCCTTCGCCTCCGGCGGGATGCCGGCGTGGAAGGCGTCCGCCCGCTCCTCGTACCCGCTCGGATGCTCCGCGCCCGTGAGCAGGATCACGCGTCCGTTCTCCCGCAGCCGGTCGATGACGGCCTCCCACTCCGGGCGCTGGCGGTCCCGGGTGACGATGGCGCCCCGGGCGCGGCCCTCCCAGCCCACGTAGGAGATCACCCCCTCGCCCGGCAGGCGGGCGGCGGCCGCGGCGGCGAGGCGGGCGGGAATCTCCCAGCCGAGGGTGGCGTACAGCGCCCGGCCGCCCACCACCACCCGCCGCCCCTCCACCGAGGCCTCGGCACCCTTGCCGGGGTGGAGCCGGAGGTCGGTGGCGGCCAGGCTGGCGTCCAGCCCGGCGATGGCCGCCGCGATGGGGTGGCTGGAAAGGCGTTCCACGGCGGCGGCGCGGGCGGCCACCACCGGTGGTCCCAGGACCTCCACCACGGACATCCTGCCGGTGGAGAGGGTGCCGGTCTTGTCCAGGGCGAAGATGTCGAACCGCGGCGGCTTGGCGAAGGTGTCGGCGCTGGTCACGAGGATGCCGTGGCGCAGGGCCGCGCCGACGGCGGTGGCGGTGGTGAGGGGCACCGCCAGGCCGAAGGTGCAGGGACAGGAGACAATCAGCGTCGCCAGGCCGGCCAGCAGCGCCGCGCCCGGCTGCGCCCCCTCCAGCAGCAGCCAGCCGGAGACCAGCGCGGCCAGTGCGAGCACCGCCGGTACGAAGACCCGCGCGATGCGATCGGCGAACCCCCGCACCCCCGCGGTCGAGCCCTGGACGCTCCAGAGCACCCGGGCCAGGTTCTCGACCTGGCTGGAGACCGCCGCGCCCACCTCGATCTCCAGTCCGCCCTCCACCAGCCGCGTTCCGCCGAGGACGGCCTCGCCCGGCCCCCGGGCCGCGGGAAACGGCTCGCCGGTCATCAGGGACTCGTCCACCGCGCCCTGTCCCAGCACGACGCGGCCGTCCACCGGCACCGGCTCCCCGGCGCGGATGAGGACCCGGTCGCCGGGGCGCAGTTCGCCGAGGGGGAGGCTCCGGAGCCCGCCGTCCCGCCGGGTGCGGGCGGCCGGCGCCCAGGCCTCGGTGAGCCGGGCCAGCTCGCGGGTGGCGTCCGCCTTCGCGCCCTGCTCGAAGTAGCGGCCGGTGGTCACCACCGCCACGATCACGGCGGCCACGTCGAAATAGAGATCCAGCGAGCCGGTGAAGAGCCGGGCGGCGCTGTAGCCATAGGCGGCCAGGATGGCGATCGCCAGCAGGTTGTCCATGTTGAGCACCCGCGCCCGGAACCCGATCCAGGCGCCGCGCAGGATCGGCGCCCCCACCAGGAAGACCAGCAGCGTGGTGAGCACCAGCATGGCCCGCGGCGCGGCGGTGAAGGCGAGCCAGCCCACCGGCTCCAGGTCCCCCGGCGCCACGAGGCCGAGGTGGGTGGGGTAGAAGAACGCGAGGTAGAGCATCATCACCGTGGCCGCCAGCGCCGCCCCGGTGATGACCCGCAGCAGGGAGCGCGAGTCGTCGCTCTCCGCGGCGGGCCCCCCGGTGCGCAGGCTGGCCCGGTAGCCGGCGCGGCCGATCGCCCGGGGCAGGTCCGCCTCCCGGATGCGCCCGGGATCGTAGACGACCCGGGCGGTGGAGGTGGCGTAGCTCGAGCTGACCGAGTGGATGCCCTCGATGCCCGCCGCGCAGCGCTCGATCAGGATTTCGCAGGAGGAGCAGTGCATTCCCTCGATGCGGAGGAACGCCTCGGCGCCCTGGGGCGGCGGCGATGCGGCGTTGGCCGCGGGCCGCGCCGCCGCCGCGAGAATTGCGCTGCCGAAGGTGCGGAACACCGTGCTGCAGCCGTGGCAGCAGAAGCCGCGGCCGCCGTCCATGACGGGTGGCGCGGGAGTGGGCGCGCCGCACAGCGCGCAGCCCGCGGCGTCCGGCGCGCGGCCGTCCCGCGCCGGCGTGGCCGGGTCAGAGGGGGATGCAGACATCGAGCACCGTTCCGGCCAGCAGCAGGCTGAGCTGGGCGAGGGAGGCGAAGAAGCTCCTCATCGCGCACTTCGGCGAGGTGTCGCGCAGCAGCAGCAGGTTGCGGTGGATGAAATAGCCCCCGCCCGCCACGGCGCCGGCCAGGTAGATCCAGCCGAGCCCGTAGAAGAACGGCAGGATGGAGACGGCGACGAGGATCACCGTGTTGGCGAGGACCGCCCGGGCGGCGGTCCGGTTGCCGGCCACCACGGGCAGCATCGGAATGCCGGCCGCCGCGTAGTCCTGCCGCTGGGCGATGGCGAGGCTCCAGAAATGGGACGGGGTCCAGAAGAACAGGACCAGCGCCAGCTGCAGGGGCACCGGCCCGATGGCGGGGTCGACGGCCGCGGCGCCGGCCAGCACGGCGAAGCTGCCGGAGGCGCCGCCGATGACGATGTTCAGCCAGGTGCGCCGCTTCAGCCACACCGTGTAGACCACGGCGTAGAAAAAGGCGCCGAGGAAGATGTGGAGGGCCGCCTGGGCGTTGAGCACGACGACCGCCACCGCCACGCTCGCCGCCAGCATGCCGGTGATCACCAGCAGCCAGGCGGCGCTCTTGTGGAAGGCGCCGGTCACGAAGGGCCGGTTGCGCGTGCGCTTCATGCGCGCATCCAGGTCGGTTTCGTAGTACTGGTTGAATGCGCCCGCGCTGGCGGCGGCCACCAGGACCGTGAGGGCCAGGATGGCGGTCTCCCACGCCGTCATCTGCCGGCCGGGGGTCGCCAGCATGGCGACCACCGCGGTCAGGGTCATGATGATGCCGATGCGCAGCTTGAACAGGTTGCCGAGTTGTCTGACCATGCCGCCTGGAACCTCCGCCTGGACCGATACCGCACTGCACCGGGTGGTGCGTACCCACTGCCTCCGGTCGCGGAGCGGGGCGGCCGGCACGGCCGCCCCGCTCGTTGCCCGGTTGAAGAGCATCAGCTGCCCGGTCCCTCAGGTCGCCGTTTCCGCGGCGAGATCCCCGAGGGGCGAGATCTCCCGGGCCCGCTGCAGGTTGACGAGGTAGACCACGAAGGCCGTGCTGAGGATGAGGCCGAAGATCAGGATCGCCACCCCGTAGCCCATCCAGCCGCCCTGGGCCCAGTCGGCGAAGCGACGCGGCATCCCCGCCGCGCCCCCGGCCTGGAAGGTGTAGAGCAGCCCCATGGCGCCGATGCTGTAGAGGGCGACGAAGCGGTTGCCCAGGGTGCGGTCGAGGCGGCGACCGGTGATTACCGGGTAGTGGTGGTAGAAGACGCCCATCCACATCAGCGCCATGGCCGTCAGCACCGACATGGTGTGGCCGCTGACGGACATGGTCGCGTGCAGCTGGGCGTTCACCGCCACGTTGGCGATGACCATCGCGGTGACGCCGTCGAAGATGTAGATGACGAAGCCCATCAGGATCGCCATCAGCCCGGGCTCGGCCCGGATGCCGTGTTTCCAGATGGTGGCGAGGATGGTGAAGATGGAGAACGCCGCGCCGATGCCGGTGCCCCAGCTCATGATGTTGCCGTGGTAGGCCAGCGCCGAGGGCAGGGCGGGAAACATGTTGTAGAAGTGGTGGAAGAAGGAGGTGACGGAGGTGACCAGCAGGATCCACAGCGCCACGTTGGCCAGCTTGTCGCTGTAGAGCTTGCGGGTGCCGTCGGCGAGGTAGAGCGGGAGGGTGGCGTACACGGCGCTGATGACCATGATCGCCATCGCCTCCATGAGGTTGTGGGCGAAGATGTAGAAGGCGAACTGGAACACCACCGGCTCCGCGGCCCAGGCGATGGCCGACATGGGCAGGATCCCGTACAGGCCGAGCAGGATGGTGCCGGCGATGATCATCAGCGGCGTGCCGGTGATCAGCAGCACCAGGGCCGCCATGATCATGCCCACCATCCCCGGGTCCTTGATGGTGCGCCGGGAGAGCACCAGCTCCTCGTGCTCCCTGGAGAAGAAGGTCATGCGCAGGAGCTGCAGCGGGTAGAGGAAGATCACCGAGGTCAGGACCAGGGCGATGCCGGTGAAGCCGAGCACCACCAGCCCCATGCTCCACTGTCCCGTCTGCACGCCGACGATGGGCAGGGGATACATCACCGCGTAGCTGATCTTGAGCCCGGAGAAGACGGCGGCGGTGAGCAGCAGCCCGCCGATGTTCATGCAGTAGTAGATCAGCGCCGGAAGTTTTCCCGAGGCCTTCTTTCCGAGGCAGCCGCCGGCCCGGTGCAGGCTCACGCCCACCATGAGCTGGAAGGTGAAGGGAAACGCCAGGGCCGCGCCGTGGGCGGTGATGGCGGTGTAGAAGACATTGGTGTTCAGCCCGAGCAGTTGGGCCACGGGCATCAGGATCCCCAGCAGCGCGGCGGCGATCAGCCACACGAAGGAGGTCATGACCATCAGGCTCGGCCAGGCGTTGATGTCCTCGAGCCCGGTGCTCCTGTCGACGTTGAACATCCTGCCGAACAGCGGGGTGTTCTGGACGATTGCGGTTGCGTTCAACATTTTCTCTATCCTCGCTTTTCGGAAGCCCTGTCAGCCCCTGGCGTCGACGACGACCAGTTCATCCCGCATGCCGTGGTGCACGATGCCGCAGTACTCCAGGCAGCGGACCGTGTAGCGTCCCGGCTCGGTGAAGGTGTAAATCGTCGAGGCGGCCTGTTTCAGCCCGGGGAGCAGCTGCATGGTGAACAGGACTCTCCCGTCCGGGTGGTAGACCGAGAAGCTGTGCATGGTGTCCGCGCTCTTGGCGGAGAAGCGCACCGGCACTCCCGCCTCGATGGTCCGCTCCGATATGTCGTAGCTCCAGGAGCGCGCCGTGACGTCCACCTCCTGGATCGCCTGCCCGGATTTGGCGGCGTGGGCGGTGGAGACCATCGGCATGTAGCTGATGCTCAGGATGTTGACCAGCAGGAAAACCGCGCCGGCGAACGCCAGCCAGGTCACCTCCACCCGCGAGAACTTTTTCGGATGGGTGGCGCTGGGGGCGGAATCGACAAATGCCTTCTTGTAGACGATGGAGAGAAAGACAATCACGAAGGGGATCTGCAGCAGGAGCATTATCGTGAATGCCCCCCAGCCGGACTGGTACAGGAAATCAAGCATGGTCGGTCACCTTCTGGTTGGTGGACGGCTGCATCGTCATCGGTCTGGCCACTCATGGCTGCAACCCTTCAGCCAATGCCCGCCGGTTGCCTGTCAGCGTGTGCGACGAGATCGGGGTGCCGGACACCTGTCGCGGTGGAATATCCACGCGGGCCCGCTCGTCGTCATGTACAAAGAAGCATACTGTATGCCACTTTATTGGCGGCGATAATATCGTTGTAATGAAAATCGCCGGAAAACCGCCCGGGTTTTGAATGGGTCAATCCGGTATTTGATATACATCAATTAAGCATCGGTTAATAAAATAAATAAATTATCAATCCGGGCGCTGTCGGATATTGATTAATCGGGGCGATGAAAATGCGCCGAAACCAGGTGGGGCGCCGGTTCCGGCCGTAGCCGCGCCCGTCGGGGGTGGCGTGAAAATGGCGCGGGCGGGTTTTTCGGATATTCGGGCGCTGGGGTACGGAAGCGAGTGAAAATGCCCCTGATTATCAACACCGGTGGGGCGGGTCCGGTTCCGGCCGGGCGGTGGAACCGGACCCGGATGGCCGCGCCGTATCGACCTGCGCCAGAAATGGAACAGTCGGGACAACAGTCTGTTTTGCCCCTGCATCAGTGTGGAAATAGGGCTTCTCCATGGCTTGTGCCGCACCGGTCCCGGAGCGCGGGTTGGGAATTCAGTTGCGGCGCGGGCGCCCAGGACCCGCGGCCGGTGTTCGCGTCATACCGTCAGCGCCGCGTAGGCCGACGCGTCCAGCAGGTCGGCCAGGGCGTCCGGGTCGGCGGGTTCCAGCTCGATCAGCCAGCCCTCGTGATAGGGGGCGGCGTTGACCGTTCCGGGCGTCTCGGCGAGAGCGCCGTTGCTGGCCACCACGACGCCCGCCAGCGGCGCGATGAGGTCCGAGATAGCCTTGCTGGACTCCAGGGCGCCGAACGGCTCTCCGGCCGCCAGCCGTGCGCCTGCTTCCGGAAGATCCACGAACTCCAGCTCGCCCAGGGTTTCCTGGGCATGGTGGGTGACGCCGATCCGGCAGCGCTCCCCGATGCTCTCCACCCACAGATGCGCGGTGCTGTAGCGGCGGTCAGGGGGCGGGGACATGATCCACCTCCAGGTCGTGGCGCAGGGGCGTGTGGTCGGCCTGGCCGAACAGGTCCTCGGCGGCCTCCTGGATGCCTTCGGACAGGGTCGGGTGGGCATGCACGGTCCCGGCCAGCTCCTCGACGCTGCCGCCGCGGCGGAGCACCACCGCCGCCTCGTGCACCAGCTCGCTGGCGCAGGGGCCGACGATGTGGGCGCCGAGCAGGGTGCGGGTCCGGCGGTCGGCCACCAGCTTCACGAAGCCGCTGGTCTCGCCCATGGCCTGGGCGCGACCGAGGGTGCGCAGCTCGAAGCGGCTGCAGGCCACCGCCCCTCCCCGGGCTCGGGCTTCCGGCTCGGTCAGTCCCACGCAGCCCACCTCGGGCTGGGTGAAGACGGCCAGCGGCACGTGGTCCGCGGTGTAGGTGCGGCCCCCGCCCCGCAGCATGTGCTCCACGGCCACCCGGGCCTGGGCCGAGGCGGCATGGGCCAGCATGGCGCCGCCGGTGACGTCGCCCGCCGCATAGATGCCGGGCACCGCGGTGCGCATCCAGGAGTCCACGGCAATCTCCCCGCGTGGCCCCGGTTCGAGTCCCAGCCCGGGGAGCAGGTCGCCGGTGTTGGGGACGCGGCCCGTGCAGACCAGGATGCGCTCCGCCCGCCCCAGCTCCGTTTCGCCGTGGCAGGCCCGCAGGGTGCCGCCTTCCTCTTCCACCCGGTCGATGCCGCGGCCACCGAGGAAGCGGATGCGACGCCGCTTCAGCTCCCGGGCGATGAGCCGCGACACGTCGGGGTCGAGTCCGGGCAGGGGCGTCCCGGCACGTCCGGCCAGGGTCACCTCCACGCCCAGGGCGGCGAAAATGAAGGCGAACTCGCAGGCGATCACGCCGCCGCCGACGATGAGCAGGGAGGCGGGCAGGTCACGCCAGCCCAGTACCTCGTCGCTGGTGCAGACGCGGTCGCCGTCGAGGGGGATGCCGCCCGGGACATGGGGCCGGGATCCGGTGCACAGGAGCAGGTGGTCGACCCGGATACGGCGGCCGTCGTCGAAGCGCAGGGCGGGACCGCGCTCGCGCTCCGGCCGGGCCCGGGCCGGGATGAGCTCGATACCGCGGTCGCCGAACAGGCCGTGGATGCCCTTGGCGAGGCCACCGGTGAGGCGGGAGATGCCCGCCGCCATCTCCGGCCAGCGGGGCGTGGCCGCACCCTCCAGCGCGATGCCGTAGCGGGCCGCGTCGCGCAGCCGGTCGAGCAGGTGGCCGGTGGTGGCGAGGCGCTTGGTGGGGATGCAGCCGCGGTGCAGGCAGGTGCCGCCGAGCCCCGCGGCCTCGGCGAGGGTGACCCGGGCGCCGAGGGCGGCAGCCCGGAGAGCCGCCACGTAGCCCGCCGGACCGCCGCCGATGATGCCGATGTGGGGGCGCTGCCCCCGGTGATCCTGGAACGATGTCATCAATGCTTGCCTCCTTGGTTCAGAAGCGCCAGGTGAGAGCCGCGCCGAGCTGCCAGGCGCCCGCCTCCACCTCGGTGGCGCCGATGGCCTCTTCGTTCTTCAGCGCCACGCCGGCATGGGCGTCGAGGGTCAGTCCGGCGTTGATGTCCCAGCCCAGCCCAAGGGTCACCTGGTCCTCCCAGATCACCTCGGCGTTGGTGGCCTGGACGTACTGGACCAGGGCCGGGTTGAGCGGCACCGTGCCGCCACCGAGCCACAGGGAGTCGATGTCGCCGACCGCGGAGCCCACGTCGTCGCGGATGGGACTGTCGGCATGGCTGTAGCCGATGCGCCAGCGCAGGGGACCGCGGCCGAGCTGGGCCCCGATCGCGGCGATGAGCTGGTTCTTGTAGAGGTCGCTGTAGGCCTCGGCGCTCTCCCAGTCCTTCCAGACCAGGTCCGCGCCCAGCAGCAGGCGCCCGCCCAGCAGGCTGTCCATCGCGATGCCGAGCCCCACTTCCCGGGGCTGCTCGAAGGTGGGGCTGTGGTAGCTCGATGCCCCGTACTGGACCATGTTCTCGTACTCGATGGACAGCGGAGTGCGGTAGTAGCCGCCCAGGGTCAGTCCGCCGGCGGTGTAGGTGGCGCCGAGTGTGCCGCGGATGCCGAAGTTGCTGGTGGAGGCAGTATTGCCGTTGAGGCCGGCCTGTCCCAGCCCCATGGCCACCGTGGCGGCGGCTCCGAGGCTGAGGCGGTCGGTGATGCGCCGGCTCAGGGCCGCGTTGGCGCCGAACACCAGAATTTCCGCCAGGGGATCCAGGCTGCCCGCGATGCCGCGGAAGTCGGAGCCGACCCCGGCGATGACGCTCAGGCCGAGCCCCAGGGTGGTGTCCGGCCCCAGCGGTTGGCTGATGGCCACGTTGGGCACCAGATAGGGACCGGCCCCGGAGTCGCCCGACCAGGCGCTGCCGGTGGTGCTGCCGTCGTGGCGGGCCTCCACGCGGGGGGTGTAGAAGGTGGCGCCGAACATGAACCGGGTACCGTCCAGTTGCCCCAGGGTGGCGGGGTTGCCGAACACGGCCGAACCCACATCCTGGGGCCGGGCGACGCCCACGCCGCCCATGCCGCCGGCGGCGGGCATCATGGTGAGGTTGAGGTCGGTGCCGTAGTTGGCGGCGCCGACCCAGGCCGGAAGGGTGAGCCCGGCCGCCGCGAGAGCGGCGGCCAGGGGGGTTGCACGAAATATCCGCATCGGGGTGTCTCCGGGCTCAGGCGGCGCTGGTCTGCAGGCTGCGCAGCTGCCGGCCGTTGACACTTGCCGTCCCGCTGACGGGGATGGCGCGGCTGAGGATGTCCAGCACCGGGCAGTGGCTCTCCACCGTTTCGATGAGCCGGGCCAGGGTCTCCTCGTCGGCCTGGCTCTCGATGCGGGTGTCGAAGGTGATGCGCTTGTAGCCGGGGGGCACCTCGGCGTCGAGGCCGAAAAGACCCTTGAGGTCGAGGTAGCCGCGCGCGCTCACCTCCACCGAGGTCAGCTCGACACCCATCACCGAGGCGTAGGCCGAGTACATGATCTCCTGGCAGGTGCCGAGGGCGGCGAGCACCAGCTCCACCGGGTTGGGGGCCGAGTCCTGGCCGCCCAGCTCCGGCGGCTCGTCGATGGTGAAGGAGGGGAATTCGCGTATCTGGACGCGGCAGCGGACATCCTCCTCGAGCACGCTGCTGGCGCGGAAAACCACGTTCGACTGGCTGGGGTTGTTCTGGATGTTCCCGATGGTCTTGAGCAGCGCGGCCCGGACATTTTCCTGGGACATGGGTATTTCCTCCTCGCAGGATTCTGTATAGGTCCGCCGCGGTGCAGTGCCGCGACGGTGCGGGCGCGTCAGCGCCCGCAGTTCAATGCTGGGAGGAAAGTCGGCGGGGGGAAATTCGCGCGACTACGGTGGGGACTCCGTAGAACTACAGGGTTCCGGGGCCGGCGCGGCTGCCGCGCCGGCCCCGGCGGCGAGGAGCAGGGTGGCCAGCCCGGCCACCGAGCGCACCTCGAGCTTGCGCAGGATACTGGCCCGGTGGGCCTCCACGGTGCGCGGGCTGAGCGCGAAGGCGCGCGCCACCTGCTTGTTGGACTCGCCCCGGGCGAGGTGGTGCGCCACCTCCGTCTCCCGCGGGGTGAGCCGGGCCAGGCGCAGCGCCGCCCCGGCCTCGGCCCGCTGCCGTCTCCAGCGCTCCGCGTCCCGCTCCAGGGCCTCGCGGATGCGCGCGAGCAGGACGTGGTTGCGGAACGGCTTCTCGATGAAGTCCAGCGCGCCCCGGCGCATCATCTCCACCGCCATGGCGATGTCGCCGTGGCCGGAGACGACGATGACGGGCAGGCCGGGATCCCGTTCGGCCAGGGCCTGCTGCAGTTCCAGGCCGTCCATGCCGGGCAGGCAGACGTCGGTGACCAGGCAGGCGGGGCCGGCGGGTGTGTAGGCTTCAAGGAAGGCGAGGGCGGAGTCGAACTCCCGCGCCGGCAGGTGGACCGAGCGCGCCAGCACGGCGATGGCCTCGCGGATGGCGGGATCGTCGTCCACCACGTACACGGTCCCGGCGGGGGCGGAGGTCATGGGCCGGCCACCGGCAGGGTGAAGCGGAAGCGGGTCTCCCCGTCCTCCACGGTGCAGGCGATGCGCCCGCCGTGGTCCTCCACGATGGTGCGGCTGATGGACAGCCCCAGGCCGAGACCGCCGCTGCGGGTGGTGAAGAAGGGGGTGAACAGCCGGGTGCAGTGCTGCGGGCTGATGCCGCAGCCATTGTCACAGACCTGGAAGGCGATGGTCGCCCCGTCCTCGAGCGCCGCCTCCAGGTTGATGCGGCGCTCGCCGGCGGGGACCCGGGCCAGGGCCTGGATGGCGTTGGTGATGAGGTTGATCAGCACCTGCTCGATCTGCACCCGGTCGGCGCGTACCGGCGGTAGGTCGGGCGTGACGGAGCTGTGCAGGATCACGCCGTGGTGGCGCAGCTCCGCGGCGGTGAAATGCAGCACGTTGTCGACGATGACCTGCGGCGGGGTGGCCGCCGGCCGCGGGGCGCGCTTGCGCACGAAGTCGCGCAGCCGGCCGATGATGGTCGCGGCGCGGCCCGACTGTTCCACCACGCGCTCCAGCAGGTTCCGCACCTCGCCGTCGGCGCCGGGCAGCGCGGCGGCCGATTCCGCGTAGCTGGAGATGGCGCACAGGGGCTGGCTCAGTTCGTGGGCCAGCCCCGAGGCCAGTTCGCTCAGGGTGCTCAGCCGGCAGACGTGCGCCAGCTCGGCCTGCTGCTGGCGCAGCTTGGCCTCGGCACGCTTGCGCTGGTCGATGTCCCGGGTGATGGCCAGCAGGGCGTCGATATGCCCCTCGCCGTCGCGCAGCGGCGTGGCGTGGGTCTCGAGCCAGCGGCGCCGGCCGCCGAGGCCCGTCACCTCGAAGGCCAGGGTGGCGCGCTCGCCGGCGAAGACCCGCCGGGTGAGGGCCCGGTAGGCCGCGTGATAATCGGGGACCAGGAAATCGTAGACGGTGCGGCCCACCACCTGCCCGGAGGAGACGGCGTCGAGCAGGGCGCGGCCGGCCGGGTTGATCTCCAGGATGACGCCCTGCCGGTCGTGCAGCTTCACGCACTCGGGCTCGGACTCGATGATGGTCCGCAGGCGGTTGCGCTGCTCCTCCAGCTGCCGCGTCATCCACTTGCGCTCGGTGATGTCGCGGGTGATGGCCAGCAGTCCCGTCACGGCACCGCCGGGGGCGGCGCGCAGGGGCACGGCGTGGGTCTCCAGCCAGCGCCGCCGGCCGCGGAAGGTGAGCAGCTCGAACTCCATGGTGCCGGGCTCGCCCCTGAACACCGCCTCGGTGAGGGCCCGGTAGGCGGCGTGGTGTTCGGGGGCGATGACGCCGTAGACGGAGCGGCCGACGATGCGTCCCGGACGGCTGGCCTCCAGCAGCGCCAGCCCGGCGGCGTTCATCCGCTCGACGATGCCCTCCCGCGATTGCAGCTTGACGCACTCCGGGGCGGCCTCGAACAGGGTCCGGAACAACAGGTCGTCGCCCCGGGCGCCACGCCGCCGCGCCTGCCGCCGCAGGCCCAGCCAGGCGGCGCCGCCGCCCGCGGCGAGCCCGGCGGCGAGTGCGCTGATGAGAGCGGCGTGGGTCATCGGTGCTCAGTCCGGCGCGAAGAGCTCTCCCCTGCCGTCCGTGGCCAGGTCGCCCACCCAGCGCTGCAGCGGGTCTCCCCGCAGCCGTTCCGCCCAGGCCGGCTGGTGGCGGGCCAGCACCGGGATGAGCAGCTCGAGAAAGCCCGGACGCCAGGCGCCGGTGGCGTTGAAGGTGGGCGGCAGCCCTTGCGCCGGTGTGCCCAGCAGCAGCGTTCCCCGGCGCATGCCGGTGCCGGCCAGCGCGCCGGCCCGGCCCAGCACCGCCACGGTCCCGGCGATGATCCGCGCCGCGCAGCACTCCCCGGCGTCGCCGTCCACCAGCAGCAGGCCGCGGCGCATCCGCTCCCCGGCGCGGGCGCCGGCGTTGCCGGCCACGTGCAGCACCCCGCCGGTCATGCCGCGCCGCTCCCCGGCGCGGGGGGCGCCGGGACGCTCGCCGGCATCGCCGTGGACGCGGATCTCCCCGCCGGCCATGGCGCTGCCGGTGAAGGGCCCGCTGCTGCCGCGGATCTCCAGCACCCCGCCGCGCAGCCCCTCGCCGGCGTACCAGCCCACGTCCCCCTCCACCAGCACCCGGCCGCCGTCGAGTCCCGCCGCCACGCCGTCGAGGCGGGGATCGCCGCCGAGGATGCGCAGCTCGGCCGGGTCGCCGGGGCGCACGCGGAACAGCTCGCCGAGGGCCACCGGCGTCCGGCCGCAGGGCAGCGCCAGCCGTTCGATGGCCCCCGCGCCGAGCCCGGCGAGCCGGTCCGGGCGGAGGCCGGAGAGATCCACCCGGCCGGGGAGTGGCTGCCTCAGCTCCAGGGTCAGGGCGCTCATGCCAGCACCTCCCGCAGGGGGTAGTGGAACTGGCCGAGCCGGCCGCCGTAATTGCCCGCCGAGATGCGGCGCACCCCGCTCTCCGGGCCGCCGGCGCAGGCCGCCCCGATGCCGGCGCGCAGGGCGCCGCGCACGTCGGCGTCGGTCAGGCCGTTGACCACGATCTCCAGCACCGCCCGGATCTCCGGCGCCAGGCGCGATTCCACCAGTCCCCGCAGGGTGGGGCAGTAGGCGTCGTTGGTGGAGGCGGGCAGGGCCTTGTACTTGGAGCCCACCTTGGAGCCGGAGCGCACCACGCCGCCCGGGAAGGGGAGTACCACGTTGGGCAGCCGGCGCATGGCCGTCACGGCCGCCTCGCAGGCCGCGAGCGCCGCCTCCACCCCGGTGGCCAGCACCAGGAAGTTGCCGCCCCCCACCGCCTTCACCCGGGCGCTCAGCTCCGCGCACAGGAACTCCCCGTCCATCACCGGGATGCGCCAGTAGCGCCGCCCGTCGATGAGCTTGCTGGCCTGGTGGCCGTCGCCGAAGAAGCGCAGCCGCTGGCCGAGGGGGACCGGCTTGCCGCCCTCCGGCCCGGCTTCCATCCCGGCGAAGAGGGCGGTGGTGGGGCAGGTGAGCACGCACTGGCCGGCGCGCCGCTCGAGGTGCTTGGCCAGGTCGTCGCCCGACATGGCGAACAGCAGCACGCTCACGCCCGGGCGGCCGTCGGGTGTCTGCGCCGGCGCCAGCTCCGCCTCGATGCCCGCCTCCACGCCGCAGCCGATCACCGAGGTGGCGAACCCGGTCATGGTCTCGGCGGCGGTCCGGGCCCAGCGGGCGCTGATGGCGGTGATGATCACCCGCGTGGCCTGCATGCCGAAGGCCTCGGCGAAGGTGTCCTCGATCTCGACTCCGTTCAGGTGCACGGCGCTCCTCTTCGGCTCCGGGGCGGCCGGCGGTATGCCGGCGCGGTGTCTTCTCCCGATAGCAGGGTCCGTGCCAGCGCCGCCGGGGCCATGGAACCGGGCGGATGGGGGCCGGACCGGGACGGTGGCGGTGTCCCGTGTGCGCAGGGACCGTGACAGTGTGCCCCAGCCCGGTGGCAGCGGTGCGCCGCACGGGGCCGGGGCGGCGTGGTGAATCCCGGGCTTGCGGCGGTTGGCATGGTCGTTGCGATGGTGGGCGGCATGGACAGCGGAGCGCATACAGAGATGGCCGGCGGCGTCCGGGTGGAGACCCCCACCCGGCTGCACCTCGGCTTCGTGGACCTCAACGGCGGGCTGGGGCGCCGCTTCGGCAGCCTCGGCCTGACCATCGACGGCTACGCCACCCGGGTCCGGGTGGCGCCGGCGGCGCGGGACGGCGCCGAGGGGCCAGAGGCCGGGCGCGCCCTGGCCTATGCCCGGCGGGTGCTGGAGGCCGCCGGCCATGCCGGCGCGGTGCGGGTGCGGGTGGAGTCCACCGTGCCCGCCCACCAGGGGCTCGGGTCGGGCACCCAGCTCGGCCTGGCGGTGGGATGCGCGGTGGACCGGCTGTTCGGGCTCGGCCTCGGCACCCGTGGCGTGGCCCGGATCGCCGAGCGCGGCGCCCGCTCCGGCATCGGCATCGGCGCCTTCGACCAGGGCGGCTTCCTGGTGGACGGCGGGCGCGGCGCCGGTGACGGGCTGCCGCCGGTCATCGCCCGCCACCCGTTCCCGGAGGCATGGCGGGTGGTGCTGCTGCTGGACGCGCGCGGCGGCGGTCTGCACGGGCCGGCCGAGGCGGCGGCGTTCCGCGCGCTGCCCGAGTTCCCGGCGGAGCGGGCCGCCCATCTCGGCCGCCTGGTGCTGCTGGGAATCCTGCCGGCGCTGGCGGAAGCCGATTTCGAGCCCTTCGCCCGCGGGGTGGGCGAGCTGCAGCGCACGGTGGGCGATCACTTCGCCCCGGCCCAGGGCGGGCGCTTCACCAGCCCGGCGGTGGCCGCGGCGCTGGCCTGGTGCGAGGCCCGGGGGCTGTACGGCGTGGGCCAGAGCTCGTGGGGACCCACCGGCTTCGTGCTGGTGCCCGACGCCGATACCGGTTCGCGGCTGGTGGCGGGGCTGCGCCGGCGCTTCGGCGAGCTCGGCCCGCTGCGCTGCCGGCTGGTGGCGGCCCGCAACCACGGCGGCCGCATCGATGTGGGGGCGCGGCCGGAGCGGCTGCGCCGCGTGACCTGAGAGGAGCTGCCACCCCGATGGAGAAGCCGTACCTGCTGCACCTGCTGACCCCGGCGAAGAACCCGAGCCCGTTCGACGTGAACATGGCCCTCGACGCCGGCTGGAATCACTGCATTCCCTATACCGGGGTCGCCCTGGAGGAGGTGCCCGGGCTGGTGCAGGACGCCATCTTCTCCCGCGGCCCCAAGGGGGTGGCGCGCACGGGCCTGTTCCTGGGCGGCCGGGACGTGCACCTGGCCATGGAGATGCTGGAGCGGGCCCGGGCCGCCATGGTGCCGCCGTTCACTGTGGCCGTGCTGGCCGATCCCAGCGGCGCCTTCACCACCGCCGCGGCCATGGTGGCCTGCGCCGAGCGGGCGCTGCGGCAGCGCGGCCTGGACGGCCTGGCGGGACGGGAGGTGCGGGTGTTCGGCGGCACCGGCCCGGTGGGCACCAGCGTCGGGATCCTGGCGGCCGGGGCGGGGGCGCACGTGCGCCTGGTGAGCCACGAGGGCGCGGGTCCGGCGCAGGCCGCGGCGGCACGCTGCGAGCGCTACGGGGTGCGGCTGCAGGGCGGCGACGGGAGCGGCGCGGACGCCATCGCGGCGCTGCTGGCGGATGCCGAGGTGGTCTTCAGCGCCGCCCGCGCGGGCGTGCAGGTGCTCGACTCCGGGCTGCTCGCCGGCGCCGGACGGCTGGAGGTGGCCTGTGACGTGAACGCGGTGCCGCCGGCGGGCATCGCCGGGGTGGCGGCCGGCGCCGACGGCGAGCCGCTGGCGGGCACCCCGCGCGGGGCCGCCGGCCTCGGCGCCCTGGCGGTGGGCAACATCAAGTACCGCACCCAGCAGGCGCTGCTGCAGCGCCTGCGTGGCGGGGAGGCGGTGGACCTCCACTTCGGGCAGGCGCTGGAGGTGGCCCGTGGGCTGTGCGACTGACAACGCGCCGCTGCTGCTGGCGGCCACCAGCGCCCGCGCCCTGGCCCAGTCCGCCCGTCGCGGCGGCTTCGCGGTGCGGGTGCTGGATCGTTTCGGCGACCTGGACACCCGCGCCGCCGCGGACGGCTTCGCCCTGTGGCCGGAGACGGCCGGGGCCGTGGCGCTGGCCCGCCTCGGCCGGGCGCTGGACCCGGCCGCGGCGCTGGTCTACGGCGCCGGCTTCGAGGGGGCGGCGGAGTCGCTGCGGGCGCTGGCCGCGGGGCGGCGGCTGTACGGCAACGCGCCGGAGGTGCTGGAGCGGTTGGGCGAGCCCCGGGCGCTGTTCGAACTCTTCGCGCTGCTGCGCATCCCCCACCCGGAGGTGCGCTTCCGGCCGCCGCGGCGCCTCGACGGCTGGCTGTGCAAGGACGCGGGCGGCTGCGGCGGGATGGGCGTGGGCCCGGCCCGGGTGCAGGCCGGCTGTCCCGCGGGGCGCTACTGGCAGCGCCGGCTCAACGGTCCGGTCCACTCCCTGCTGTTCCTGGCCGACGGCGAGCGGCTGCAGGTGGTGGGCTGGAACCGGCTCGACGCCTGCCGCATCGACCACGGCCATCCCTATGCCTACGCCGGCGCCTGCGGGCGCGCCGCCCCGCCGGCCCACCTGCGCGGGGCGGCCCTGCGCCACGCCCGGCGCCTGGTCCGGGCGCTGGGCCTGGTGGGGCTGAACGGCATCGATTTCATCGTCGCCGGCGCCCGGGTGCGGCTGCTGGAGCTCAACCCGCGCCCGGGTGCCAGCTTCGCCCTCTACGACGCCGACTGGCCGGGCGGGCTGCTGCGGGCGCACGTGGGCGCCTGCGGCGGTCGGCTGCCGGTGGCGGGGCGTACGCCGCCGGGCCCGGCGCGGGCGCAGCGGGTGCTCTACGCCGCCGTGGAGACGCGGATCCCCCCGGATTTCCACTGGCCGGAATGGTGCGCGGACCTGCCGCGGCCGGGGAGCGCCGTCGCCGCCGGCGAGCCGGTGTGCAGCGTGCTGGCCGAGGCGCCCACCGCGGGCGCCGCGCGGCACCAGGGCGCCCGGCGGGTCGCGCGGCTGCGGCGCCTGCTGGGGCACGCCGGGTGCAGGAGGGCGGCATGAGCGTTCAGCCCCTGCAGTCGCAGCCGGCGCCCAGCGTCAACGCCCTGAGCGCGCCGCTGGTGGAGTCCCTGGTGGCGGACGCCGCGGCCCTGCGCCTGGGCGTGCGCCGCCTGGCGGACGGCGCCACCCTGGTGGACGCGGGCATCCGCGTGCCGGGCGGACTCGAGGCGGGCCGCCGCATCGCCGAGATCTGCCTTGGCGGGCTCGGCCGGGTCAGCCTGCTGTCCGACGGCGCCGGCGACTGGCCCCTGGGCGTGCACGTGCATACCGCCCAGCCGGTGCTTGCCTGCCTGGCGAGCCAGTATGCCGGCTGGAGCCTGGCCCATGGCGAGGGCCGCGGCGCCTTCCACGCCCTCGGCTCCGGCCCCGGGCGGGCGCTGGCCCGCAAGGAGCCCCTGTTCGCCGAGCTCGGCTACGCGGATGCCGCGGAGCGCACCTGCCTGGTGCTGGAGACCGACCGCGAGCCGCCGCCGGAGCTGGTGGCGCGCATCGCCCGCGACTGCGGCGTCGCCCCCGGGGGGCTCACCCTGATCCTCACCCCCACCCGCAGCCTGGCCGGCACCGTGCAGGTGGTGGCGCGGGTGCTGGAAGTGGCCCTGCACAAGGCCCATGAACTCGGTTTCCCGCTCCCCGCGGTCGTTGACGGGGCGGGGGCGGCCCCGCTTCCGCCGCCCGCCCCGGATTTTTTGACCGCCATGGGCCGCACCAACGACGCCATCCTGTTCGGCGGCCGGGTGCAGCTCTACGTGGACGGCGACGAGGAGGCCGCGGGCGAGCTGGCCGAACGCCTGCCGAGCAGCGCCTCGCGGGACTACGGCCGCCCCTTCGCCGAGGTGTTCCGCGACTACGACCACGACTTCTTCCGCATCGATCCGCTGCTGTTCAGCCCCGCGCAGGTGCTGGTGAGCGTGCTCGCCAGCGGCCGCACCCACCGCGGCGGCGCCCTGGCGCCGGAGCTGCTGGCGGCGAGCTTCGGGGGCGGGGCATGAGCCTGCGCATCGCCATCGTCACCGACGACCCGGGCTGGCACGGGGCCCGGCTGCGGGCGGCGTTCGCCGCCCGCGGCTGCGCGGTGCGCCTGGTCTCCCTGCGCGAGTGCCGCCTGGAGACCGGGCCGGGCGCGCCCGGGGTGTGGCTGCCGGGCTTCGGCGGGCGGCTGCCCGACGGGGTGTTCGTGCGCGGGGTGCCGGGCGGCAGCCTGGAGGAGGTGGTGTTTTATCTCGATATCCTGCACGGCCTGCGCGAGCTCGGCGTGCCGGTGGTGAACGACGCCCGCGCCATCGAGCGCACGGTGGACAAGGGCATGACCAGCCTGCTGCTGCACCGGGCCGGGATCGCGACCCCCCCGGCGGCGGTGGTGACCGGGGCCGGGGAGGCGCGCCGGCGGGTGCTGGAGGCGCGGGCGCGGGGCGGCGAACTGGTGTGCAAGCCCCTGTTCGGCTCCCAGGGCGAGGGCGTGGTGCGGGTGACGGAGCCGGATCAGCTGCCCCCGGCCGCGGCGTGCCGGGGCGTCTGGTACCTGCAGCGGTTCGTCCCCGTCGCCGGGCGCTGCCACGACTGGCGGGTGTTCGTCATCGGCGGCCGCGCGGTGGCCGCCATGCGCCGCGAGGGCGAGGGCTGGGTGAGCAACGTGGCCCGCGGCGGGCGCTGCGAGGCGGCGCTGCTGGACGACACCCTGCGCTCCCTGGCCGAGGGGGCGGTGGCCGCGCTGGAGATGGACTACGCCGGGGTGGACATCATCCGCGACGCCGACGGCCGGGCCTGGGTGCTGGAGGTGAACAGCGTGCCGGCCTGGAAAGGGCTGCAGTCGGTCTGCAGCCTGGATATCGCAGCGGCGCTGGCGGACCACTGCCTGCGCCGCTGCGCCGGCGCGCCGGCGGCGCTGGAGGCGCTGCCGTGAGCGCCCGGCGCCTGCGGGCGGCCTACCTCGAGGCGTGCCGGCTGGACCTGGCCGCCCTGAAGCCGGGCAACGTGGGCTGGCACGCCCCCGGCCACGGCATGGCGCCGCGGGACTTTCTGCTCAGCGCGCGGGTGAGCGCCGCGGCGCTCACCCGCGCCGGCGCCGGGCTCGGGGGGCGCATCGAGGCGGCGGTGGCGGCCACCCGCGCGGCGGTGGGGTGCAACACCAACCTCGGCATCCTCCTGCTCTGCGCGCCGCTGCTGGAGGCGGGGCCGGCGGAGGGGCCGGAGCAGCTGCGCCGGCGCCTGCAGGCGGCGCTGGCGCGCTGCGGGGTGGCCGAGTGCGAGGCGGTCTACCGCGCCATCCGCCAGGCGGCGCCGGGCGGCCTCGGCCGCAGCCCGCGCCATGACGTGCACGGGCCGGCGCGCACCGGGCTGGTGACGGCCATGGCCGCCGCCGCCGCCCGCGACCGCATCGCCCGCCAGTACGCCACCGGCTTCGCCGACCTGTTCGGCTACGCCCTGCCGCGCCTGCGCCGCCACCTGGCGCGCTGGGGCGACCGGGCCTGGGCGGCCAGCGCCCTCTACCTGGACCTGCTCGGCCGCTACCCCGACAGCCACGTGGCGCGCCGTCATGGCGCGGCGGCGGCCGAGCGGCTGCGCCGGCGGATGGCCCCCCACGCCCGGGCGCTGGCGGCGAGCACCCGGCCCGCGGCGCGGCGCGCCCGCCTGCTGGCGCTGGATCGAACCCTGAAGAAACGCGGGATCAACCCGGGCACCACGGCCGATCTGACCGTGGCGACCCTGCTGGCGGAGCGGCTCACGTCGGGCCGCCGGCAACCGATCCCGATCCCTGGCCGGGAACCCGGGGAGGTCCCGGCACCGGCAGTACCACGACCCCTGAACGAAAGAGGAGCAAGACAATGGCAGTGATCAACCGCACGATGGTGGGCGAGGCCCTGGTGGGCGACGGCAACGAGGTGGCCCACATCGACCTCATCATCGGCCCGCGCGGCTCGGCCGCCGAGACGGCCTTCTGCAACGGTCTGGTCAACAACAAGGACGGCTTCACCAGCCTGCTGGCGGTGGTGGCGCCGAACCTGCCCTGCAAGCCCAACACCATGATGTTCAACAAGGTCACCATGAAGGGCGCCAAGCAGGCGGTGCAGATGTTCGGCCCGGCCCAGCGCGGCGTGGCCATGGCCGTGGCCGACTGCGTCGAGGACGGCACCATCCCCATGGACGAGGCCGACGACCTGTTCATCAGCGTGGGCGTGTTCATCCACTGGCTGGCCGAGGACGACAACAAGATCCAGGACTACAACTACGAGGCCACCAAGCTCTCCATCCAGCGCGCCGTCGCCGGGGAGCCGAAGGCGGCCGACGTGGTGGCCCGCAAGAGCGTCGAGCAGCACCCCTTCGCGGCCCACGGCTGAGGGTCCGGGTAAACCCCGGGGCGGCGTCCGCCGCCCCGGGCCCGGCGGGAGACGTCACATGCAATGCCTTGAATGCCATGCCCGGCTGGAGCGGCTCGACAGCGAACACCTGCTCGGCTGCTGCGGGCTGACCCTGCAGGAGTACGCCCTGCGCCACCACCGGCCGCTGGAGCTGCTGCTGGCCCCGGACCAGGTGGGGGCGGAGGACGATCCGGCGGCCTGGACCGGCCCCGTGGCCCCGCCCCGGGAGCATGCCCGGGCGGTGCTGCAGGGCCTGCGCTGGGCCGGCCTGTTACGCACCGAGGGCGCCTTCGCCGTGATTCCGGGCGAGGTGCGGCGCCTCGACCTGCTGTTCTGGGATCTCGCCTGGCTGCGGGATTTCGGCTTCCGTTTCCGCCAGGAGTACCACTACGAGGGGCACCGGGTGATGGCCCGCAACCGGCTCAAGGCCCCGGCCGCGAACCTGCGCCGGCCCCGGGCCGTGCAACTCTCGCCGGTGCCGCCGCCGGGTTTCCGCGACAGCCTGGCGGTCTACCTGGCCCATGCCGCCGAGCCGCAGGCGGGCTACCTGTTCCTGCCCTTCCCCGACGCCCGCGACGGCGAGTCGGTGGCCGAGACCCTGCAGCGCGCCCACGGCGTGGCGCTGGTGCGGCTGGATGCCGCCGATCACCCCGGGGGCGTGCTGCTGCGCACCCGCGCCCGCGCCGACGGCGAGCGCCTGCTGGGGCTGCTGGAGTCGCGCCTGCGGGAGATGCCCGGCGCCTGGGAGCGGTTCACCGACGCCACCCCGGAGCTCGCCGTGGCCAAGGAGCTGGTGTTCGACGCCGCCCACTTCATCACCGATCACCCGGCCAAGTGCTCCAACCTGCACGGCGGCCGCTACCGCCTGCACGTGGAGATCCACGGCCGCGTGGACCCGGTCACCGGCTGCGTGGTGGACTACGGCTACCTGAAGCGGGTGGTGACGCGGCAGGTGGTGGAGCGGTTCGATCACCACACCCTGAACTACGCCGACGGGGCGCTGGCCTGGCGCTCCAGCACCGAGCTGCTCTGCATCCACATCTGGGAGCGGCTCATCGACTACCTGCCCGGGCTGCGGGCCCTCACCCTCTACGAGACGCCCCAGTCCTGGTGCACCTACCGGGGGCCGGACCTGGCCCGGTTCCAGGCCGAGGGCGAGGCGGCGCTGCTCGGCCACTTCCGCGATCCGGCCCTGGGCCGCTCGCCGCTGCGGGCGCTGGCGGCGGAGCCGGGCGCGCGGCTGCGGGTGGTGGGGGAGGCGCTCAGCTGAGGGGCGCGCACGCGAAGCGGCGCAGGGTCGCGGGGCCGATGCGCCCGTCGTGCAGCGCGCTGGCCACCAGCGCCCCGGCCGCGCCCGCGGCCGCCAGGCGCCGCAGGTCGGCGGGGCCGCGCACGCCGCCGGCGGCGTAGAAGCGGGTGGCGGGCGAGAGGCGCCGGTAGCGGCGCAGGCGATCAAGGTCCGGTCCGCGCCCGGCGCCCACCCGGCCCAGGGTCATGAGAATCACCTCCGGCGGCCACAGGGCCGGCGCGCGGTCGAGGGGCCGGGGGCCGAGGAAGCCGCCGCCGCGCCAGTCCAGGGAGAGGATCGCGGCCCCGGTCGCGGCGGGCGGGAAGGGCAGGGCCAGGGTCTCGGAGCCGAGCACCGCCCGGCCCGGGCCGCGGTCACGGAAGCGCGCCAGCTGGGCCCGGGTGCGGAAGCCCGCGTCCACCCACAGCGCCAGCGCCGGGAAGCGGCGCCGCAGGGAGCGGAGGACGCCGTGCTGGGCCGCGCCGCCGGTGATGGCGTCGAGGTCGGCCACGTAGAGGGCCGGAAAGGGATGGAGCCGGAGCAGCGCCTCCACCACGGCCAGCGGATCGCTGCTGCCGGGGCACAGGGGGCTCTCCAGGGGCCGGTAGGCGGCCCGTTCGCCGCGGCGGGCGTGGACCACCACGCCGTGCATGAGGTCGATGACTGGGACGATTATCAAGGGACGGCTGGCCGTGCGCATTTTCGTGTTCGAGTATGTTACCGGTGGCGGGATGCTGGCTGAATACCCGCCGCCCTCCCTGGTGGACGAGGGCGACCTGATGCTGCGCGCCCTGGTGGAGGACCTGGCGGCGGTTCCGGGCGTGGAGCTGGTGGTGACCCGCGACGCCCGCCTGGAGCGTCCCCCGCCCCTGCCGGCGGAGGTGGTGTCCCTGGACGGGCCCGGCGATTTCCCCGCGGCCTGGGCCCGCTGCGTGGGGGAGGCCGACGCGGTGTGGCCGGTGGCCCCCGAGTCCGGTGGTGTCCTGGAGCGCATCGGCCGGGCGGTGCAGGCCGCCGGCCGGCTGCTGCTCGGCTGCCGCCCCGAGGCGGTCGGCGTGGCGGCCAGCAAGCTGGCCACGGTGCGCAGCCTCGCGGCCCGCGGGGTGCCGGTGGTGCCCACCCATTCGCTGGAAGGGCCATTGCCCGCCCACGACGGCTGCTGGGTGGTGAAGCCCGATGACGGCGCCGGCTGCCTGGGAACCCGCATCGTGGGCGGCGCCGCGGCGCTGGAGGCCTGGCTGGCGACGCTCACCGGGAGCGAACGGGCGCGGCTGGTGGCGCAGCCGTTCGTGCCCGGCACGCCCGCCAGCCTCTGCGTGCTCGCCCGCGACGGCGCCGCCCGGCTGTTGAGCGTCAACCTGCAGCGGGTGGCGCTGGTGAACGAGGGCTTCGCCCTGCTCGGCTGCGTGGTCAACGGCCTGGAGGAGGGCGGCGACCCGGTCTACGCCGCCCTGGCCGAGGCCGTGGCGGCGGCGCTGCCGGGCCTGTGGGGCTGCTTCGGGGTGGACCTGGTGGTGACCCCCCACGGCCCCCGGGTGCTGGAGGTGAACCCGCGCCTGACCACCTCCTACGCCGGGCTGCACCGGGCGCTGGGGGAGAACCCGGCGGCGCTGGTGCTGGACCTGCTGGATCCCGGCCGGGCCCTGCCCCGGTCCGCCCGCGGCGGCACGCGGGTGGACGTGGACCTGGAGTATCCCTGTGTCGCCTGAGGCCGCGGTGCTGGGCTGGGACCTGGGCGGGGCGCACCTGAAGGTGGTGCGCTGGAGCAACGCCCGCGGCGTGGAGGGCGCCCTGCAGCTGCCCTGTCCCCTGTGGCGGGGGGAGCCGCACCTGGAGGCGGCGGTCGCCGAGGCGCTGGAGCGCCTGGGGGCGGGGGTGGCGCTGCATGCCCTGACCATGACCGGCGAGCTGGTGGACCTCTACCCCGGGCGGGCCGAGGGGGTGCGCCGGCTGGTGGCGCTGATGGCCGGGCGCCTGCCGACGGAGTCGCTGCGGGTCTATGCCGGCCCGGAGGGCTTCCTCGCCCCCGCCGCCGCCGTGGTGCGCACCCGCCTGGTGGCCTCGGCCAACTGGCACGCCAGCGCCGCGCTGGCGGCCCGGCGGCTGCCGGCCGGGCTGCTCGTCGACGTGGGCAGCACCACCTCGGACCTGCTGCCCTTCGCCGGGGGAGCGGTCCTGGCCCGCGGCTACACCGACCATGAGCGGCAGGCCCGCGGCGAGCTGATCTACGCCGGGGTGGCGCGCACCCCGGTGATGGCCCTGTGCCGGGAGGCGCCGGTGGGCGGGGAGTGGACGGGGCTGGCGGCCGAGCACTTCGCCACCACCGCCGATGTCTACCGCCTCACCGGCGAGCTGCCCGAGGGCGCCGACCAGCATCCGGCCGCCGACGGCGGCGACAAGAGCCGCGCCGGCAGCCGCCGGCGGCTGGCGCGGATGGTGGGGCTGGACGGGGAGGATGCCGGTGCGGAGGCCTGGGACGGGCTCGCCGCCTACCTGCGCGGCCGCCAGCTGGACCGGCTGGAGCAGGCCTGCGGACGGCTGCTCTCCCGCGGCGAACTGGCGCCCGACGCGCCCCTGGTGGGCGCCGGCACGGGGCGCTTCCTGGTGCGGCGCCTGGCCGGGCGGCTGGAGCGGCCGTGGGTGGATTTCGAGACCCTGCTGCCGCTGGGCGGCGCGGGCGCGGCGGCCTCCGACTGCGCCCCGGCCGCGGCGGTGGCGGTGCTGGCGACCCTGGAGGCGGCATGAGCGAACAGTGCGGCAGGGTCCAGGAGCTGGACTACCACCCGGACAGCGGCGCGCTGTTCGAGGCCCTGGCCGATCGTCCCTGGTCGGTGTTCCTGGACAGCGGCCGTCCCGGCTGCGAGGGGGGCCGCTACGACATCCTGGCCGCCGATCCCATGGCCACCCTGGTGACCCGGGGCGGGGTCACCGAGGTGCGCGGCCCCGACGGCGTGGCGCTGCTGCCCGACGATCCCTTCGACCTGCTGCGCCGGCTGCTCGGCCCGCGCGGCGGGACGCCCGCCGGGCTGCCCTTCGCCGGCGGCGCCATCGGCTGGTTCGGCTACGACCTGGCGCGGCGCCTGGAACGCTTGCCGGTCCGGACCCTGGACGACGAGGGGCTGCCGGAGATGGCCGTGGGCCTCTACGACTGGGCCCTGGTGGTGGACCACGCCGAGCGGCGCAGCTGGCTGGCGGGGCAGGGGCGCGACCCGGCCACCGCCCGGCGCTGGCCGGAACTGGCGGCGCTCCTGGGCCGCCCGCGCCCGGGGCCGTCCCGCGCGCCCTTCCGGGTGCGGGCGCCGGTGGCCTCGAACCTGGAACCGGCGGACTACCGCGCCGCCTTCGAGCGCATCCAGCGCTACATCCGCGCCGGCGACTGCTACCAGGTGAACTTCGCCCAGCGCTTCTCCGCCCCGGTGGCGGGGGACCCCTGGAGCGCCTACCGGCGCCTGCGGCGCATCAACCCGGCCCCCTTCGCCGCCTACCTGAACACCCCCCACGCCCGGGTGCTCAGCGCCTCCCCCGAGCGCTTTCTGGAGGTGCGCGACGGCGCGGTGGAGACCCGGCCCATCAAGGGGACCCGCCCGCGCGGGGCGGACGCAGCCGGGGACGCGGCGCTGGCCGCGGAGTTGGCGGCGAGCCCCAAGGACCGGGCGGAGAACCTGATGATCGTGGACCTCCTGCGCAACGACCTGGGCCGGAACTGCGCGCTCGGCAGCGTCCGGGTCCCGGCGCTGTTCGAGGTGGAGCGCTACGCCACCGTGCACCACCTGGTGAGCACCGTCACCGGCCGCCTGGCCCCGGGCCGGGACGCGCTGGCGCTGCTGCGGGGCTGCTTTCCCGGCGGCTCCATCACCGGCGCCCCCAAGCTGCGCGCCATGGAGATCATCGAGGAGCTGGAGACCCACCGGCGCGGCATCTACTGCGGCGCCATCGGCTACCTCGGCTTCGACGGCGCCATGGACACCAATATCGTCATCCGCACCCTGGTGCAGGCGCGCGGCCGGGTCAGCTTCTGGGCCGGGGGCGGCATCGTCGCCGACTCGGAGGCCGAGGCCGAGTACCGGGAGACCTTCCACAAGGCCGCGGCCCTGCTGCGGCTGCTGGAGGGCGCGGAGCTGCGCGATGTGGGTCGTTAAGCTGGGCGGCAGCCTGGCGGCTGGCGGGGCGCTGCCGGCCTGGCTGGAGGCGATCACCGCCGCCGCCGCGCCGTTGGTGGTGGTGCCCGGCGGCGGCCCCTTCGCCGACGCCGTGCGCGCCGCCCAGGCCCGCTGGGGGTTCGGCGACGCCGACGCCCACCACCTGGCGCTGCTGGCCATGGAGCAGTACGGGCGCATGCTCTGCGCCCTGGCCCCGGAATTGGTGCCGGCCGACACCCCGGAAACCCTGCACGCCGCCCGCGCCGCGGGGCGCAGGGCCGTGTGGCTGCCGGCGGCCATGGCCCTCGCCGACCCGGACATTCCCCGGGACTGGTCGGTGACCTCCGACGCCCTGGCCGCCTGGCTCGCCGGCAGGCTGGGCGCCCGGGGGCTGGCGCTGGTGAAGTCGGCGCCCCTGCCGGAGAGCGGCAGCCGCCCCCTGGCCGGGCTCTGTGCCGAGGGCCTGGTGGACCCCCGCCTGGAGGGCTACGCCCGCGCCGCCGGCGTGCCGGTGCGGCTCCTGGGCCCGGACGCCCGCGCGGCGCTGCCGCGGGTGCTGGCGGGCGATGCGGGCGCGGGGCTGGAGGGCACCTGGAGCTGACGGAGGCGCAGCCTTTACAGCCACGACGGAAGGGGTTTATGTTCGGCGACAGGGCCAGGGAGAGGACCCGTCGTGGCAATACCGGCATACCCACCTGATATTCCGACAGCCTCCATCCGGCGGGCTGTGGTCACATCCTATGCCGCGGCGCAAGCCGTGCTCCCTGCTCGTCCGTGCTTGAAGGCACATTGGCGGGTCAGTCCCAGCCGGAGACCGATCCGGCGGGTATGGCCATCGGTGACTTTTCGCTGCGACGCTGTCATGCGGGATGTTTCCCGTGGGTCAACCTGGCGTTGCGCCTGGAACGCAGCAGTAAATATGAGGCTGATTGTTTTTTCTTTGATCGCACTGGTGTGCGTGATGCCGGTGTGGGCCGGGGAGCGCGCGGACCGGAGCGGCACCCCCGACCCCGCCGGGTTGCCGGTGGTCGTCCGCGCGGTCGAGGTCGGGAACCTGCCGCCTCACGGGTCCCTGGAGTTCCAGTGGCGAGGCTATCCGTTCCGTGTCGTCAGACGGACCGGCCAGGATCTGGAGCGGCTGAGGAGGAGCCCCGCAACCGAGGCGGGCTCCGAGGGCGGGGCGCCGCATGCAATCATGACTTCCCTCGGGTGCCATGAATGCATCAAGCCGGACGGCTATGCGCAGAGCCTCCACCGCTCACCGGATCCGGAATACTTCGTCATGCTCAGCGTGGGACCGCACTACGGCTGCTACATAAGCTACTTCCCCCCGGGCGATGACAACCGTTGGCCGAACGGAGAGCGGGTGGAACTCGGTCAGGGCTGGACGGGAGGTTTCTACGATCCCTGCCACGACATCCGCTACGATCTCGCCGGCAGGCCCTTCCCGAATTCCCTCTCCGGGCGTAATCTTTTCGTGCCCCGCTACCGGATTACCGGGGCAGGCCTGTTGATCATGGGGGAGTGAAAACGCGGCCCGGCCTTCCGGGAAGGCGGATGCGCGGGATAGACGGGCAATCGCGGTTCGAGGGCCGGAGCCGGGCGATGGACAGGGAGGTCGAGGTAATGAAGGAAGCACCGGAGCACACCCCCTACTCCTGGATTGTCGGGGGCTACCTGATGGTGAACGGGCTCTACGGACTGGCGCTGGCGGTGTGGCTGGTTGTCCAGCAACCGGAGATTCCCAACCGGATTGCGTTCGGCCTCGTCAACGTCGTCATCCCCTGCGTCGCGGCGATCATCGGGCACTTCGTTCTCATCCAGGTGCCGGGAGCCCTGCGCTGGAGTGGGTACTATTTCATGGCGGCCCTGCCCATCGCCGGTGTCGGCACCTGGCAGTACGCCTTCACCCATGGGCTGAGTCTCGGTTTGAAGCTGGAGCTGTCAGGGGTGTTGCTGGGGGTGAACCTGCTGCCGCTGCTCGGTCTCTGGCTGCTCCTGGAACACGGGAAGGCGGTGGTGGGGACCGGCCGCACGCTGGCGGGGCCGGAACTGCAAATGCCGGGGAGTGGCGCCGAGTCGGAACGGTAGGTTGCCCGCGCTCCGCCCCGCGTCATGGCCCCGGGGGCGAACGGGGCGCCCCGGCTCAGCCGGTGCGGCAGCTCCGGTAGAGGGCCATCACCGATTTCAGCTCACTGATCACCGCGCGGCGCTCGGCGGCGCTGAGGGTGGCGGTGCAGCCGTAGGCCTCGCCCCGTTCCAGCCGCTCGATGATGCCGTGCACCGCCCGGCAGCCCTCGTGGGCCAGCTGCTCCACGCAGCGGTCGACCCGGGACGGGTCCACCGTGGGGGCGAAGGGGTGGCGGGCGGGTGTCGCCATGTCCGGGTTCAGGCCGTGGCGGCCTCGGCCCGCCCGGCGGCGCGGGCGGCGGCCCGGCCGCGGGCGAAGGCCTGCTCGTTGGCGGTGACCAGCTTCGGCTTGCGGGCGCGGAAGCGGGCCACGATCTGCTCCTCCAGCACCTCGGCGGGGAAGGGCAGGTGGTCGGCGATGGCGCCCAGCATGACGGTGTTCACCAGGCGCAGATCGCCGAGCTCCAGGGCGATGGCGCCGGCGTCGAAGGCGTAGACGTTCACCCCGGCCTCGCGCATGGCGCCGATGGGGTCCTCGGGATAGTCGTAGAGGCCCAGCGACACTACCGGCGGCTCCAGGCGCAGGGTGTTGACCATGGCCACGCCCTCGGGGCGCAGGTGGTCGGACCAGCGCATGGCCTCGGCGGCCTCGAAGCCCACCAGGATGTCGGCGGTGCCGGTCACGATCTTGGGCGAGAGCACCTTCGGCCCGAAGCGCACGTGGGAGCTCACCACGCCGCCGCGCTGGGCCATGCCGGCCACCTCGGTCTTCTTCACGTCGAAGCCCTGGACGATGGCGGTCTGGGCGAGGATCTCGGCGGCGGTCATGACACCCTGGCCGCCGATGCCCACCACCAGGATGTTGGTCACGTCTTTGTCGGTCACGGCTCGGCTCACTGGAACTTCACGGAATGGGTCGGGGCGGCGTGGACGATGGCGTCGGGCGCGCAGGTCTCCACGCACAGGTTGCAGCCGGTGCAGGCGGCGGTTTCGATGCGCACGAAGGCGAGGTCCACCTCCTTGCCGCTCGGCTTCACCGCCTTGTCGCGGCGGGTGACGAAGATGGCCGGGCAGCCCACGTCGAGGCAGTTGCCGCAGCCGGTGCAGGCCTCGTCCACCACCTTGTAGGGCTGGTGCTTCTCGTAGTCGTCGATGAGCACGCAGGGCTGGTTGGTGATGATCACCGAGGGCTCTTCGATTTTGGTCTCCTGGCGTAGCACCTTGAACAGGGTGGGCAGCTCGTAGGGGTCCACCACGTGGGTGCGCTCGGGCTTGACGCCCAGGGCCTGCACCAGCTTCACGAAGTCCACCCGCGGGGCCTCCTCGCCGTGGATGTCGCGCCCGGTGCCGGCGTGGTCCTGGCCGCCGGTCATGCCCACGGCGCGGTTGTCCAGCAGCAGCACGGTGACGTTGCCGCGGTTGTAGGTGATGTCCAGCAGCCCCTGCATGCCCATGTGCAGGAAGGTGGAGTCGCCGATGACGGCCACCACCGCCTTCTTTCCGTCGGTGGCGCCGCGGCCCTTGTCCATGCCCAGCGCCACGCCCATGGAGGCGCCCATGGAGATGGTGGTGTCGAGCGCGTTCCAGGGATGGCCGGCGCCGAGGGTGTAGCAGCCGATGTCGCCGGAGATGATGACGTTGCGCAGCCGCGAGAGGGTGAAGTAGGGGCCGAGATGGGGGCAGGCCACGCACATGGTGGGCGGGCGCGGGAACAGGCTCTGCCGCCGGTGGCCGACCGGTGCCTCCCAGGGCTCGCCGAGCAGGGGCTTCACCGCCGGCAGGAGCACGTCGGGACCCATCTCGCCCATCCGCGGCAGGATGTCCTTGCCGTGGCAGTCGATGCCGGCGGCCTTGAGCTCCTGCTCCAGCAGCGGCTCGCCCTCCTCCACCACCACCAGCCGCTCCACGGTGCCGGCGAAGGCCCGGATGCGCCCGATGGGGGCGGGGCAGCTGAAGCCCAGCTTGAACAGCGGGGCGTCGGGGAAGGCCTCCTGCACGTGCATGGCGGCCGGGCCGGAGGTCAGGAAGCCCACCCGCCGGTCGCCGCCTTCCACGATCCGGTTCAGCGCGCTGGCCTCGGCGAATTCGCGTAGTTTGCCGTCGCGCTCGAACATCCACGGGATGCGCGCCCGCGCCGCGGCCGGGGTGAGCACCCAGCGGGCGGGATCCTTCTCGAAGCCCGCGGGCTCGTGGGTCTCGCGCTCGCCCACGGTCACCATCGCCTTGACGTGGCAGACCCGGGTGGTCATGCGCACGATGACCGGGCTGTTCAGCTCCTCGGAGAGGGCGAAGGCGCCCTTGACCATCTCGTAGGCCTCCTGGGAGTCGGCCGGCTCCAGGATCGGCATGTGGCCGAAGCGGCCCCAGTAGCGGGAGTCCTGCTCGTTCTGGGAGGAGGAGAGGCCCACGTCGTCGGTGACCACGATGACCAGGCCGCCCACCACGCCGGCCAGCGTCTGGGTCATGAAGGCGTCGGAGGCGACGTTCATGCCCACGTGCTTCATGGCGCAGAAGGCGCGCGCGCCCATGATGGAGGCGCCGATGGCCACCTCGATGGAGACCTTCTCGTTCACCGCCCATTCGGAGTAGACGTCCGGGTAGAGGGCGATGTTCTCGAGGATCTCGGTGGAGGGGGTGCCGGGATAGGCGGCGGCGACCTTGACGCCGGCCTCCCACACCGCGCGGGCGACGGCCTCGTTGCCGGAGAGCAGGTGACGGGTCTCGGCGACCGCCTGGACGACAGCGTTCATGGTCATACCTCTGTTAACCGGCCAGGCGGCGGCACACGACCCCGCGCCCGTCCGTGGGAGGGTGACCGCGCTCCTGTGTCCGAGTCTGAATTTCGAACGAAAAATAATACCCCAGAAGTTGAGGAAAAGGCGAAGCCTTTGTGCGTTGCGGCAGGGCGGCGCGCCGCCGTCAGCGGTTGCGGAACGCCGGCTTGCGCTTCCCGGCGAAGGCGGCCATGCCCTCGGCGCAGTCGGCGGTGGCGAAGGCCGCCTCGAACAGCCGGCGCTCGAAGCGCAGCCCCTCCTGCAGGGTGGTCTCATCGGCCACCTTCACCGCCTCCTTCGCCATGAAGACCGCCGGGCGGGAGAGTTCGGCGATGCGCCCGGCCACCGCCAGCGCCTCATCCAGCAGCCGTTCCACCGGCAGCACGCGGCTCACCAGCCCGACCCGCTCGGCCTCGGCGGCGTCCATCAGCCGCCCGGTGAGGCACATCTCCATGGCCTTCGACTTGCCCACCAGGCGGGTCAGGCGCTGGGTGCCGCCGGCGCCCGGCAGGGCGCCGATCTTCACCTCCGGCTGGCCGAACTTCGCCGTCTCCGCGGCGAGGATGAAGTCGCAGGCCATGGCCAGTTCGCAGCCGCCGCCCAGCGCGTAGCCCGCCACCGCGGCGATGACCGGCTTGCGGCACTGCTCCAGCGTGACCCACACCTCCTGGTGGCTGTTGGGGAAGTCGCCCAGGAACAGGTCAACGAACGGCCGGCCCTGCATCTCCTTGATGTCCGCCCCGGCGGCGAACACTTCATCGCCGCCGGTGAGCACCACCGCCCCCACCCCGTCGTCGGCCGCGAACGCCCGCACGGCCGCGCTCACCTCCCGCAGCAGCCCGTCGCAGAGCGCGTTCATCGCCTCCGGCCGGTCCAGGGTCACCAGCCCCACCGCCCCGCGGGTCTCCACCCGGATATGCTCGTAGCTCATGGTTCTCTGTCCTTTGTTGTTGAATAGACAGGATTTACAGGATGGACAGGATTTATATTGTCCGCAGATTACGCCGATTACGCAGATAGTGTGGTTACATGGAGGCTGGCCGAAGCCGGCGCGATTGCATGCGCCAGTACCCGGCGGGCAGGACGCCGGCCCGGCAAGTAAAAAATCTGCGTAATCTGCGTAATCTGCGTAATCTGCGGATAAACAGTCCTTTCGTCCCAATCCTGTCTATTGATCCTTCCCCTGCTGCTCCCGCAGCCGGTAGAGGGGTTCGACGTCCTCGGCGGTTATGCGGGGGCGATCGGGCTCGGGTTCGGTCAGGGCCTCGGTCTCGCGCATGGTCCCGAGACTGCGCACGGAGAGGCGCTGGTAGCAGGCGGTGCCCTCGCGCTTCCAGGCGATCTCCTCGTCGGTCAGCTCGCGCAGGATGCGCCCCGGCACGCCGGCCACCAGGCTGCGGGGCGGGATCTCCAGGTTGGCCTTCACGAAGGCCATGGCGGCGATGATGCTCGACTCGCCGATGGTCACGTTGTCCATGATCACCGCGTTCATGCCCACCATGGCGTTGGCGCCCACCCGGCAGCCGTGCAGCACCGCGCCGTGGCCGATGTGGCCGTCGGGCTCCACCACCGTGTCGGTACCGGGAAAACCGTGCATGACGCAGGTGTCCTGCAGGTTGGCCCCCGCCTCCAGGATGATGCGCCCGAAGTCCCCGCGCAGCGACGCGCACGGCCCGATGTAACACCCGGCCCCCACGATCACGTCCCCGATCAGCACCGCGCTCGGGTGCACGAAGGCCTCCGGGTGCACCACCGGCACGATACCGTCAATGGCGTAGACCTTGGGCATTCGGATAGCTCCTTTCAAAGACGGAATGGACAGGATTTACAGGATGGACAGGATTGGGACAAAAAGACTGTTTATCCGCAGATTACGCAGATTACGCAGATTTTGTTTCCCGGGTCGGCGTCCTGCACGGCGGGTACTGGCGAATGCGATCGCGCCGGCTTCGGCCAGCCTCCATGTAACCACACTATCTGCGTAATCGGCGTAATCTGCGGATAATATAAATCCTGTCCATCCTGTCCATCCTGTCCATCCTGTCCATCCTGTCCATCCTGTCCATTACCGTCTTCAGACATGCCGCCGGGACTGCACCACACGGAAGCGCTTCGCGACGAAGGCGCTGTCGGTGAGGCAGGCGTTGGCGGCGGGGTTGGCGCCGGTGGCGTGGTAGTCGCTGAAGGCGGCGGACTGGTTGACGAAGACGCCGTCGGTGAGGTTCACCGACAGGGCCACGCCCACCTCCATGGCCAGCGCCTCGGCGGCGGCGAGCACGGCGTCGTCGGTGCTGTAGACCGCCAGGGTGATGGCGCCGTGCTCGCGCACCGTGGCGCGCACCCGCTCGATGCTCTCGGCGGTGGAGTCGGTGGCCACCAGGAAGGCGATGGGGCCGAACAGCTCCCGGCCGTAGGTGGGCGCCTCGCGGGCGTCCACCCGCAGGATGGCCGGCGAGCGCATGCGCGCCGCGGGGAAGCGGGGATGCTCGCGCACCTCGGGCGCCAGCACCACCTCGCCCAGCTCCGCGGCCCGGTCCGTCCGCTCGGCGGTGGCCTCGCACTGGATGGCGCCCAGCACCTCCGCCGCCCGCTCCGGATCGGAGAGGAATTTCCGCACCCCCCCGGCGATGGCGCCGGCCACCTCGTCGAAGGTCAGCCGCCCCTCCCCGGCGGGGATGCCGTCGCGGGGGATGAAGATGTTCTGGGCGGTGGTGCACATCTGGCCCGAGTAGAGGGAGAGGGTGAAGGCGAGGTTGCGGGCGACCGCCTTCATGTCCGCGACGCTGTCGATGACGATGCAGTTCACCCCCGCTTTCTCGGTGTAGACATCCGCCTGCCTGGCGTTCTCCTCCAGCCAGTCGCCGAACCGGCTGGAGCCGGTGAAGTCGATGATTTTCACCTCCGGGCGCAGGGCCAGCTCCGCCGCCGCGCGCTGCTCGCCGACGGTCTCCGCGGCCAGGGCGACCAGGTTGGGCTCGAAGCCGGCCTCGGCGAGCACCTCGCGGGCCACCTCCACGGTGATGGCCGCGGGCAGGATGGCGCCCGAGTGGGGCTTCATGACCACGGCGTTGCCGGTCACCAGGCTGGCGAACAGCCCGGGGTAGCTGTTCCAGGTGGGAAAGGTGGAACAGCCGATGACCAGGCCGACGCCGCGGGGCACCAGGTGGTAGGTCTTGGCCATGGCGATGGGTTCGGCCTTGCCCTGGGGCTTGGTCCACAGCGCCGTCTCCGGCACCCGCTTCATCTCCTCGTAGGCGTAGGCCAGCGCCTCCAGGCCCCGATCCTGGGCGTGGGGGCCGCCGGCCTGGAAGGCCATCACGAAGCCCTGGCCGGTGGTGTGCATCACGGCATGGGCGAGCTCGAAGCTGCGCCGGTTGAGCCGGTGGAGGATCTCCAGGCACACCCCCGCGCGGACGTCCGGCCCGGCCTCGCGCCAGGCGGGCATGGCCGCCTGCATGGCCGGCAGGAGCGCCGCCGGGTCCACCTGCGGGTAGGTGATGCCGAGCGCCATGCCGTAGGGGGAGGTCTCGGCGCCCGCCTGGCCCACGGTGCCGGGCTGGTCGATGGGGAAGGGGCGGTTGAGCCGCGCCTCGAAGGCCGCCTGGCCATCGGCGTTGGCGGTCTCGCCGTAGATGCGGCCGCTCGGCGCCTCGGGATAGGCGCTCCAGTACTCCCGGGTGCGGATGGCCCGCAGCGCCTGTTCCAGGGTCTCGCGGTGACGGGCGAATAAATCGGTGCTCATGTGCTCCTCCGGTTGTCCTATAACTGTTCGAGCCACTCCGCGGCCCAGGCCAGCGCCTCCTCGTCGGGCAGGGGCTGGGTACAGGCGTCGATCTCGAGCCGCTCGCCCACCTTGCCGGCGCCGAGCTCGCCGAACAGCCGGTCCATCAGCTTGCCGGCGTTGCAGAAGGTATCGGTGTAGGTCTGGTCGCCGAGGGCGATGACGCCGTAGCGGATGTGGGAGAGATCCGGCCGGCTCTCCTGCAGTCCCTCGTAGAGGGGGATGATGTTGTCCGGCAGCTCGCCCGAGCCGTGGGTGGAGGTGCAGATGAGCACGATCTCCCGGGACTCCAGCGCCGCGCTGTCCGGATCGGGGTCGGCGATCACCTCGACCGTGTGCCCCTGGCGGCCCAGCTCGTCCTCGAGGCACTCGGCCACCATCTGGGCGTTGCCGGACTCGGTGCCTACCAGTATCGCGATAGTCGTCATAGCCTGTCGGACCGATTCTCGTGTTGGAACCTGGCGGGCATGGGCCTTCGCGGCCGTTTCACGGACTCCGGAGCGGGCCGTGGGCAGCCGCTTTGTGATACCGGACTCCTAGTCATCCGCCGAATTTTGTGTTAGTAAAGATACAACAACTTTTCTGATACTGGAAGGTGGAAGGCGCAAATCAATCTGTATCCCTTTGGGAAGGATTGGGACGGCCTCCGAAACAGCAGGCAACCGTTCACGGGAGTGTCAGATGGACGACAAGGCATTGATCGCCCACGTGGGGGCGGGTGGCAAGGTGGGCGCCGAAGAGACGCTGCCGCCGGGGTACCGGGGCGAGCTGATGCGGCTCATGGTGGTGTTCGTGGACTCCGAGCTGGCCGGAGCCAGCGGCTTCGTGGGGCAGGTCAACCGGGGGCCGGGGCTCAAGGAGCGGATGGTGGCGGCGCGCATCGTCAGCGAGAAGTTCGGCCATGCCGAGCGGGTGCTGACGCTGCTGACCCCCTTCGGGGTCAATCCGCGGCTCTATGTCCGCTCCCACGCCTGGGATGCCCGCCTGGACCGCGAGGCGGACCTGGGCGTGCGCCGCGTCGGCGGCGACAAGCGGTTGAACGTGTTCCACTATCCGCTGGAGGGGTGGAACGACGCGCTGGTCATGAACATGCTCATGGGCACCGCCTCCGCCGCCCAGCTGCGGGAGCTGCGGGAGTGCAGCTACGGGCCGCTCGCGGAGGCCATGGGCGCCATCGTTCCGCAGGAGTCCCGCCACGCCCAGCTGGGCGAGAACGGGCTGCGCGAGGCGCTGGAGCGCGGTACCTCGGTGAACGGCGTCCAGTCCCTGGTGGACTACTGGTACCCGCGGGTGGCCGACACCTTCGGGCGCACCGATTCCGACCGCTTCGATCTCTACCGCCGCTACGGCCTGCGCCGCCACAGCAACGCCGGGCTGCTGGCGGCCTGGGAGGGGGAGATCGGGGACCGCCTGGGGCGGCTGGGGCTGACGGTGCCCGGCGACGCCGGGCCGGCCCAATAACCCTACCCGTAAAAAGGCTTACAGTAAAATATTTGAATCATTAAATTGTGTGTCATATCCTCCGGGGTCATGTCGACCCGGATCAGCCCGCGTGGAAACATTGCCTGCCATGAGTGACGAAGGCGAAAACCGCTTCGAGGACATCCACGTCGGCCCTCCCGAGGCGGGGGTGCTGGAGGTGACGCTGGCGCGGCCCGAGGTGCGCAACGCCCTGCGCACCCGGACGCTGGCGGAGCTGGCGGCCGTGCTGGAAGCGGCGGCGGCCGATGACGCCGTCCGGGTGGTGCTGATCGGGGGCGACGAGCGGGCCTTCGCCGCGGGGGCGGACGTGCGGGAGATGGCGGCCCTGGATGCAGTCGGCGCGCTGCTCGACGAGCGTCCCCGTCACTGGAAGGCCATCCGCGAGTTCCCCAAGCCGCTGGTGGCGGCGGTGCGCGGCTACGCGCTGGGCGGCGGCTGCGAGCTGATGATGCACGCCGACATCGTCGTGGCGGGGGCGGGGGCGCGGCTGGGCCAGCCGGAGATCAACCTCGGCGTCATCCCGGGCGCCGGCGGCACCCAGCGCCTGACCCGGGCGGTGGGCAAGGCGCTGGCGATGAAGCTGGTGCTGGGCGGCGAGATGCTGGGCGCCGCGGAGGCGCAGGCGGCGGGGCTGGTGAGCGAGGTGGTGGCCGACGCCGAGGTGCCGGAACGGGCCCGCGCGCTGGCGCGGAAGGTGGCGGAGAAGTCGCCGCTGGCGCTGCGGCTGGCCAAGGAGGCGGTGCTGGCGGCCTGGGAGACGCCGCTCTCCACCGGGCTCGACCTGGAGCGGCGGGCGTTCTGCCTGCTGGCGGCCAGCGACGACCGGCGCGAGGGCATCGCGGCCTTCCTGGAGAAGCGCGCTCCCGCGTTCAGCGGCCGCTGAACCCGCCCCGCCCACACCATCAAACACAAACGAACGGACAGCCGGACACACCATGGACTACGAAACCATCGACTACGCCGTTGCCGGGGGGGTGGCGCGCATCACCCTCAACCGGCCGGAGCGGCTCAACAGCTTCAACACCCGCATGCACGAGGAGTTGCGCGACGCCCTGGCGGCGGTGCGCGCGGACGACTCGGTGCGGGTGCTGCTCATCACCGGCGCCGGGCGCGGCTTCTGCGCCGGCCAGGACCTCTCCGACCGGGCCGTGGCGCCCGGGTCGGAGGCGCCGGACCTGGGCGCGTCCATCGAGCGCAACTACAACCCCCTCATCCGCGGCCTGCGCGACCTGGAGCTGCCGGTGGTGTGCGCGGTGAACGGGGTGGCGGCGGGCGCCGGCGCCAACCTGGCGCTGGCCTGCGACCTGGTGCTGGCGGCGCGTTCGGCGAGCTTCATCCAGGCCTTCTGCCGGATCGGCCTGATCCCCGACTCAGGCGGCACCTGGTTCCTGCCGCGGCGGGTGGGGGCGGCGCGGGCGGCGGGCCTGGCGCTGCTGGGCGACAAGCTGAGCGCCGAGCAGGCGGAGTCCTGGGGGCTCATCTGGCGCTGCGTGGATGACGCGGCGCTGGAGAGCGAGACGGAGGCGCTGTGCGGCCACCTGGCGCAGCAGCCCACCCGGGGCCTGGCCCTCGTCAAGCGGGCCCTGCAGGCATCCTGGTCCAACGACCTGGACGCCCAGCTCGATCTCGAGCGGGATCTGCAGCGGGAGGCGGGCGGCACGGCCGACTACCGCGAGGGGGTCGCGGCCTTCCTGGAGAAGCGCCCGCCGCGCTTCGCGGGGCGCTGAGATGGCGATCCCGACCGGAGCACTGCCGCCGGAGGCGGTCATCGGGGTGGCGGGGGCCGGCACCATGGGCGCGGGCATCGCCCAGGTGGCGGCTGCGGCTGGCCACCCGGTGCGGCTGTTCGACGCCCGCGAGGGGGCCGCGGAGGAGGGCATCGACCGCCTGCGCCGGGGGCTGGATCGCCAGGTGGCGCGGGGGAGGATGACGGCGGATGACCGCGACGCCCTGCTCGGGCGCATCACCGCCGTGGGCCGCCTGGAGCTGCTGGCGCCCTGCGCGCTGGTGGTGGAGGCCATCGTCGAGGACCTGGAGGTCAAGCGCGGGCTGCTGCGGGAGCTGGAGGGTATCTGCGCGGCGGAGACGATTCTCGCCAGCAACACCTCCTCGCTCTCCATCACCGCGCTGGCCGCCGGGCTCGACCACCCGGAGCGGGTGGTGGGGATGCACTTCTTCAACCCGGTGCCGGTGATGCGGCTGGTGGAGGTGGTGCGGGGGCTGGCAACCGATCCCGCCGCGGCCGGGTGCGTGCGCGCCACCGCCGCGGGCTGGGGCAAGGACGCGGTGGCGGTGAAATCCACGCCCGGCTTCATCGTCAACCGGGTGGCGCGGCCCTTCTACGCCGAGGCGCTGCGGGTGCTGGAGGAGGGCGGCGGCGCGCCGGAGACCCTCGACGCCCTGCTGCGCGAGGCCGGCGGCTTCCGCATGGGCCCCTTCGAGCTGATGGATCTCATCGGCCACGACGTCAATTTCGCGGTGACCGGCTCGGTCTATGCCGCCTACTACCAGGATCCGCGCTTCCTGCCCTCGCTGATCCAGCAGGAGCTGGTGGCCGGCGGCTTCCTGGGCCGTAAGAGCGGGCGCGGGTTCTACGACTACGCCGAGGGGGCGGTGCGGCCGGAGCCGGCCACCCTGGCGCCGGGGCCGCGCCCGGAGAGCGTCACCGTGCACGGCGACCCCGGCCCGGCGGCGGGCCTGGTACAGCGGCTGGAGTCCGCCGGCCTGCGGCTGCGGCGCACCGGGTCGGCCGGCGCCGGCTGGCTGGAGGTGGACGGCGTGGCCGTGGCGCTCACCGACGGGCGCATGGCCACCCAGCGGGCGGTCGCCGAGGGTCGCCCGGCCCTGGTGCTGTTCGACCTGGCGCTGGACTACGGCCGGGCCACGCGCATCGGCATCGCGACCGCGGACCAGGCCGACCCGGCGGCGCAGGCGCGGGCGGCCGGGCTGTTCCAGGCGGCGGGGCTCGCGGTGAGCGGGCTGGACGACGTGCCCGGGCTCATCGTGGCGCGTACGGTGGCGATGCTGGCCAACGAGGCGGCGGACACGGTGAACCAGGGGGTGGCGGACGCCGCGGGTGTGGACGCGGCCATGGGCGGCGGGGTCAACTATCCCCGCGGCCCGCTGGCGTGGTGCGACGCCCTGGGCGCGGACTGGGTGGTGCGGGTGCTGGAGCACCTGGGGGCCACCTACGGACTGGATCGCTACCGGGTCTCGCCGCTGCTGCGGCGCAAGGTCTGGAGCAGGGGGAGCTTTCATGGACAACAGTGAGATCAGGGAGCAGCACGACGCCCAGCAGCTGGCCGAGGCGTGCCGGGAGGCGATGTACCGCGACGACTACACCGCCCAGGCCATGGGAATCAGCATCGAGCGGGTGGGGCCGGGCTACGCCCTGGGCCGGATGGAGGTGCGCAAGGACATGGTGAACAGCCACCGCATCTGCCATGGCGGCATGACCTTCGCCCTGGCCGACACCCTGTTCGCCTACGCCTGCAACGCCTACAACCGGGCCACCGTCGCCTCCGGCTGCAGCATCGAGTACCTGGCCCCGGCGTTCCTGGGCGACATCCTCACCGCCGAGGCGGTGGAGCGCTCCCTCAGCGGCCGCACCGGGGTCTACGACATCACCGTCTCGCGCCAGAACGGCGAGGTGGTGGCCCTGTTCCGGGGCAAGTCCTACCGCATCCGCGGCGAGGTGATCGGCGCCGCGACCGCGCCGGAAACGATGGCGGACTGAATATGGCCGGGCGTTGTCGGCCACAGGGGGCGCAGGGGATGGGTGTGGCGGACCGCCCGGGCCGGGCGGCGCATCACCGTGCCCCGTCAGCACGGTCTGAACAGGCATGACGATGGCCGGCGGGAAACCCGGCCCGAGGACAGGAGCGATGATCGAAGCCTATATCTGCGACGCCATCCGCACGCCCATCGGCCGCTACGGCGGCGCGCTCGCGGCCGTGCGGCCCGACGACCTGGGCGCGGTGGTGATCCGGGCGCTGATGGAGCGCAACCCCGGGGTGGACTGGTCGGCGGTGGAGGATGTGCTGTTCGGCTGCGCCAACCAGGCCGGCGAGGACAACCGCAACGTGGCGCGCATGTCGGCGCTGCTGGCGGGGCTGCCGGTGGAGGTGCCGGGGAGCACGATCAACCGGCTGTGCGGCTCGGGCATGGATGCGGTGGGCTCCGCCGCGCGGGCCATCCGCGCCGGCGAGGCGGACCTGCTCATCGCCGGGGGCGTGGAGAGCATGTCGCGGGCGCCGTTCGTGATGGGCAAGGCCGAGCGCGCCTTCTCGCGCCAGGCGGCGATCCACGACACCACCATCGGCTGGCGGTTCGTGAACCCGCTCATGCGCGAGCTCCACGGGGTGGATTCCATGCCCGAGACGGCCGAGAACGTGGCCGGGGAGTTCGGCATCGGCCGCGCCGACCAGGACGCCTTCGCGCTGCGCAGCCAGCAGCGGACGGCCGCGGCCCGGGATGCGGGAGTGCTGGCCCAGGAGATCGTGCCGGTGACCATTCCCCAGCGCCGGGGCGAGCCGCGGGTGGTGACGGAGGACGAGCACCCGCGCCCGGAGACCACCCTTGAGACCCTCGCCCGGCTCAAGGGCGTGGTCAGGCCCGAGGGCACGGTGACCGCGGGCAACGCCTCGGGGGTCAACGACGGCGCCTGCGCGCTGCTGCTGGCCTCGCCCGCCGCCGTGGAGCGCCACGGCCTGACGCCGCGGGCGCGGGTGCTGGGCATGGCCGCGGCGGGCGTTGCGCCGCGCATCATGGGCGTGGGCCCGGCGCCGGCCAGCCGGCGGCTGCTGCAGCGGCTGGGGCTGGAGATCGGGCAGATGGACGTCATCGAGCTGAACGAGGCGTTCGCGGCCCAGGCGCTGGCGGTGCTGCGGGAGCTCGGGCTGCCGGACGACGCCGCGCAGGTGAATCCCAACGGCGGCGCCATCGCCCTGGGCCATCCGCTGGGGATGAGCGGGGCGCGGCTGCTGACCACCGCGCTCTACCAGCTGGAGCGCAGCGGCGGACGCTACGCCCTGTGCACCATGTGCATCGGGGTGGGGCAGGGCATTGCCACTGTCATCGAACGGTTGTAAAAAGGACCGTTTAGCCGCATAGCCACGAAAATGATGCCGAAAAGATATGACCAAGGGGGAAGCGCCGTGAAACTCGATGCGCCACTGCGGGGAGATCTCGACCCGATTGAAACCGCCAGCCGCGACGAGCTGGTCGCGCTGCAGATCGAGCGGCTGCGCTGGTCGCTCAACCACGCCTACCAGAACGTGGCCCACTACCGGCGCAAGTTCGACGCGGCGGGCGTCCACCCCCACGACCTGAATGAGCTGGCGGACCTGGCGAAGTTTCCCTTCACCACCAAGCAGGACCTGCGCGAGAACTATCCCTTCGGGATGTTCGCCGTGCCCATGAGCGAGGTGGTGCGCGTGCACGCCTCCTCGGGCACCACCGGCAAGCCCACCGTGGTGGGCTACACCCAGGGCGACATCGACATGTGGGCGGACATGATGGCGCGCTCCATCCGCGCCGCCGGCGGCCACCGCAACGACAAGGTGCACGTCTCCTACGGCTACGGCCTGTTCACCGGCGGCCTGGGGGCCCATTACGGCGCCGAGCGCCTGGGCTGCACCGTGATTCCCATGTCCGGCGGCCAGACCGAGAAGCAGGTGCAGCTGATCCAGGACTTCGAGCCGGACATCATCATGGTCACCCCCTCCTACATGCTCAACATCGCCGACGAGTTCGAGCGCCAGGGCATCGACCCGCGCAACTGCTCGCTGCGCATCGGCATCTTCGGCGCCGAGCCCTGGACCGACTCCATGCGCCTGGAAATCGAGGAGCGGTTCGGCATCGACGCCATCGACATCTACGGCCTGTCGGAGGTGATCGGCCCCGGCGTGGCCAACGAGTGCATCGAGACCAAGGACGGGCCCCACATCTGGGAGGACCACTTCTTCCCCGAGATCATCAATCCCGAGACCGGTGAGGTGGTGCCCGAGGGCGAGGAGGGCGAGCTGGTCTTCACCTCGCTCACCAAGGAGGCGATGCCGGTCATCCGCTACCGCACCCGGGACATCACCCGGCTGCTGCCCGGCTCCGCGCGCACCATGCGCCGCATGGGCAAGATCACCGGCCGCTCCGACGACATGCTCATCATCCGCGGCGTCAACGTCTTCCCGAGCCAGATCGAGGAGCAGATCCTGCGGGTGGCGGGTCTCTCGCCCCACTACGTGCTGGAGGTCTACCGCGAGCGGCACCTGGACAGCATCGACGTGCTGGTGGAGATGCGCGCCGAGCAGTCCGGCGCCTCCGAGGCCACCAAGTCCCAGGCGGCGAAGGAGCTGCAGCACCACATCAAGTCCTACATCGGCATCACCACCAACGTGCGGGTGGTGGAGACGGGCGCCATCGAACGCTCCCAGGGCAAGGCCAGGCGCGTCATCGACAAGCGGCCGAAGTCCTGACCGGGTCTGTCCCCGCCCACGGCCCGCCACCTGGCGGGCCGTTCTTTTTCAGGGCGGCGCGGGCAGGGTGGCGAACACGCCCCGCAGCCCCTCGCTCCACAGCCGGCGCAGGGTCTGGAAGTAGGGATCGTCCTCGGCGATGCGCAGCCGGCGATCCACCCGAACGGCGTTGTGCCGGTAGCAGAGCAGGTCGATGGGCGGCCCCACCGAGATGTTGCTGCGGATGGTGGAGTCGAAGGAGATGAGGACGCACTTGACCGCGTCGTCCAGCGGGGTCTCGCGGGTGATGACCCGGTCCAGGATCGGCTTGCCGTACTTGCTCTCGCCGATCTGGAAGTAGGGGGTGTCGAGGGTGGCCTCGATGAAGTTGCCCTGGGAGTAGACGTTGAACAGCCGCGGCGCCTCGCCGGCAATCTGTCCGCCCACCAGGAACGAGGCGCCGTAGTCGATGTTGTACTGGGCCAGCACCTGGCCGTCGCGGCCCTGCATCTCGCGCAGCGCACCGCCCACCAGCAGGGCGGCGTCGTAGAGGCTCTCCACCTCCATCAGGTTGGGCGACTGGTCATGGATCCGGCGCTCCAGCAGCTCCATCACCCCCTGGGTGATGGCGAGATTGCCGGAGCTGAGGATCACGATGACCCGGTCGCCCGGGCGCTCGAACACCTTCATCTTGCTGAAGCTGGAGACGTAGTCCACGCCCGCGTTGGTACGCGAGTCGGACGCGAACACCATGCCCTGATCCAGTATCAGGGCGACGCAGTAGGTCATGGTTCCGGGGCTCCCCCTGCTCTGTGCCGGATGCGGCCGCGCTCAGGCCGACTGGGCCTGGACCTGCGCCTGCGGCAGGAACCAGGTGGTGGCGATTTCGCCGTGCAGATCCCCGAAGATCAGCTGCAGGGCATCGATGTAGGTGTGCAGATCGTCCTGCCGGAGGCTGCCCACGTCCGCCTCCTGGAGCTGGCGCTTGATGCGGCCGATGAGGCGCAGTGCGCTGTCGCTGCGCGGCAGCGGCGCGATGCTCGCCTCCACCGCCTCCATGCAGTGGTAGACCGCGCGCGGGAACTCGTCGCTCTGGAACAGGAAGCGCAGCACGTCGGGGCGGGTGACGCGCAACTGCCGGCTGCGGCGGTACATCTGGTAGGCGGTCAGGGATTTCAGCACGCTCACCCACTGGATGGTCTCGAAGGGCCGCAGCTCCGATTCGCCCGGCAGCAGGTCGGCGGAGCGCACGTCGATGATGCGGGTGGTCATGTCGGCGCGCTCCAGGTTGCGGCCGATGCGCAGGAAGTGGTAGCCCTGGTCGTGGTTCATGGTGCCGGCCAGCATGCCGGTCAGCCCCTGGCAGCCGTGGATGACGCTCTTCAGGTAGGCGTAGCGCCCGCCCTTGGTGAGCCCCTGCTGGAGGCTCGCGCGGGTGCCGAGCACCAGGGCGTTGAGCTGCTCCCAGGACTCCCGCGGAATGATGTCGCGGATGGCGCGGGCGTTCTCCCGGGCCTGGCGCAGGTAGCTGATGATGGAACAGGCGCTGTCCTCGTCGCCGAGCAGGAACTTCACCACCTGGCGCTCGCCGTAGCTCTTGTAGCGGGCCTCGAACAGCTCGGTGGAGCCGGTGATCCAGATGAGCGGCTCCCAGCCGGGCGCCACGCCCCGGGGCAGATCCAGCAGCAGGTTGGCGTTCACCATCACCACCCGCGCGGTGTTCTCGGCCCGCTCCACGTAACGGGCCATCCAGTAGATGTTCTCAGCCACTCTCGAGAGCATGGTCACTCCTCCCCCTGGGGGACGATCCAGGTATCCTTGCTGCCGCCGCCCTGGGAGGAGTTCACCACCAGGGAGCCCCTGCGCAGGGCGACGCGGGTCAGGCCGCCGGTGGTCACGTACTGCCGGTCGGCGCTGAGGATGAAGGGCCGCAGGTCCACGTGGCGCGGTTCCACCTGGCTGTCCACCACGGTGGGCACCGTCGAGAGCCGCAGAGTGGGCTGGGCGATGTAGTTGCGCGGATCCTTGCGCAGCTGCACGGCGAAGGCCTCGCGCTCCTTCTGGGTGGAGGCGGGCCCGACGATCATGCCGTAGCCGCCCGACTCGTTGGCGGGCTTGACCACCAGCGTGTCCAGGTTGGTCAGCACGTGCTTCAGCACCTCCGGCTCCATGCAGCGCAGGGTCGGCACGTTGGGGATGACGGGATCCTGGTCCAGGTAGTAGCGGATGAGCTCGGGCACGTAGGAGTAGACCACCTTGTCGTCGGCCACGCCCGCGCCGGGGGCGTTGGCCAGCCCCACGTTGCCCGCCTTCCAGGCCCGCAGCAGCCCCGGCACGCCGAGCATGGAGTCGGGCCGGAACGCCTCCGGGTCGAGGAACAGGTCGTCGACGCGGCGGTAGATGACGTCCACCCGGGCCGGGCCGTCGACGGTGCGCATGTAGACGCAGTCGTCGTCGTCCACGAACAGGTCCCGTCCCTCCACCAGCTCGCAGCCCATCTGCTGGGCCAGGTAGGCGTGCTCGAAGTAGGCGGAGTTGTAGATGCCCGGGGTGAGCACCACCACCTCGGGATAGTCCGCCGGGCGCGGCGAGAGGGTGGCCAGGGTGTCGAACAGCTGGCTCGGGTAGTCGTCCACCGGCAGCGGCGCATAGTCCTCGAACAGCTCCGGGAAGACGCGCTTGGTCACCAGCCGGTTCTCCAGCATGTAGGAGACCCCCGAGGGGACCCGCAGGTTGTCCTCCAGCACGTAGAAGGTCCCGTCGGCGTCGCGCACCAGGTCGGAGCCGCAGATGTGGGCCCACACCCCGTAGGGCGGATCGACGCCCACGCACTGGGGCCGGAAGTTGCTGGAGCTCTTCAGCACCGCCTCGGGGAAGACCCCGTCCCGCACCACCTTCTGCTCGTGGTAGAGATCGTCGATGAACAGGTTCAGGGCGGTGACCCGCTGCTTCAGTCCCTCCTCCACCCGGCGCCACTCGGATTCCGGGATGATGCGGGGGATGATGTCGAAGGGCCAGGCCCGGTCGATGGCGCCGCCGCTCTCGTCGCAGTAGACGGTGAAGGTGATGCCCATCTCGGTGATGGCGAGATCGGCCGCCGCCTGGCGCGCGGTCAGCTCGGCGGCGTCCATCTGCGCCAGGTGCCGGGCCAGGTGCCGGGCGGAGCGCCGGGGTCCGCCGCGCGGTCCGATGATCTCGTCGTAGAACCCTTCGCTGCGGTACTGCTTCCAGTCGATCGGCATGGGGGGCCTCGTCAGGCAGGCTCCGCACGGTGGCGGAGATCCAGGGTGTAGGGATGATCGCCGGCGGGCGTCTCGGGCGGCGGGTCGACGGGGCCGGGGGTGTGGCCGTGGTCCCAGAAGCGGGCCAGCCGCCGCGCCTCCGCCTCGTTGGCATTGACCGGGAAGGTCTCGTAGTTGCGTCCGCCGGGATGGGCCACGTGGTAGGTGCAGCCGCCGAGGGCGTGGCGGTTCCAGCTGTCCACCAGGTCGAACACCAGCGGGGCGTGCGCGGCGATGGTGGGATGCAGCCCGGAGGGGGGCGACCAGGCCTTGTAGCGCACCCCGGCCACCTGCTCGCCGCGGGTGCCGGTGCGGCGCAGGGGGACGCGCCGGCCGTTGCAGGTGACCACGTGCCGGCCCTCGGTCAGGCCGCGCACCTTCAGCTGCAGCCGCTCCACCGAGCTGTCCACGAAGCGGGCGGTGCCCTGGGCGGTGACCTCCTCGCCGAGCACGTGCCAGGGCTCGATGGCGAAGCGCAGCTCGAGCTCCACGTCCCCCACCTGCACGGCGCCGTAGTGGGGGAAGCGGAACTCGAGGAAGGGATCGAACCACTCCGCCCGGAACGGGTGGCCCCAGCGGTTCAGGTCGGCGATGACGCCGCGGAAGTCGGTCTCCACGAAGTGGGGCAGCATGAAGCGGTCGTGCAGCTCGGTGCCCCAGCGCACCGGGGCGAGGTCGTAGGGATGGTCCCAGAAGCGCGCCACGAGGGCGCGGATCAGGAGCATCTGCACCGCGCTCATCTGCCAGTGGGGCGGCATCTCGAAGCCGCGGAACTCCACCAGTCCGCGGCGGCCGACCGGGGAGTCGGGCGAGTAGAGCTTGTCGATGCAGAACTCGGCGCGGTGGGTGTTGCCGGTCACGTCCACCAGCAGGTTGCGCAGCACCCGGTCCACCAGCCACGGGGCGGGCACCTCGCCGGAGGGCAGCTGCTGCAGGGCGATCTCCAGCTCGTACATGGCGTCGTCGCGGGCCTCGTCGGCGCGTGGCGCCTGGGAGGTGGGGCCGATGAACAGGCCGGAGAAGAGGTAGGAGAGGCTCGGGTGGTGCTGCCAGTAGGTCACCAGGCTGCCCAGCAGGTGGGGGCGGCGCAGGATCGGCGAGTCGGCCGGGGTGGCCCCGCCCAGGGTGACATGGTTGCCGCCGCCGGTGCCGGTGTGGCGGCCGTCGAGCATGAACTTCTCGGTGCCGAGGCGGGCCAGCCGCGCCTCCTCGTAGAGGCTCTCGGTCTGGCGGGTCAGCTCGTCCCAGCCCGTCACCGGCGGCACGTTCACCTCGATGACGCCGGGGTCGGGGGTGATGTGCAGGCGCGTGAGCCGCTCGTCGTGGGGCGGCTCGTAGCCCTCCAGCACCACCGGCAGTTCCAGCTCCCGGGCCGTGGCCTCCACCGCGGCGATGAACTCCAGCCAGTGTTCCAGGTGGGTGAGCGGGGGAATGAACAGGTGCAGGTTGCCGCCGCGCGGCTCCACGCACAGGGCGGTGCGCACCAGGTAGCCCGGTTCGCCGCCCTCCAGGTCGGCGTAGCCCTGCTCGCGCAGATCCTCCCGCGGGGCCTGTTCCGCCACCGGCGCGGCGTAGCGGGCGTGCACCTCGCCGAATTCCGCCGGCAGCACCGGCTTCGGGGCGAAGGGGTCGCGGGCGATGAGCGGCTGGCGCCTCTCCACCGGCTCCCACTGCAGGGAGTCGAGGGGCAGGCGCAGCCCCATGGGCGAGTCGCCGGGCACCAGGAACAGGTGCTCGCGGCGGAAGCGCCAGCGGCTCGAGACCCAGCGCCCGGCCTCCCCGTCCCGGGCCAGGGGCAGGGCGTAGCCCACCACCCGTTCCAGCCCGTGCTCGAACAGCCGCCGCAGGCGCGCCCGCTCCAGCGGGTGGCCCACCTTCGCGTCGAGCACGTTCACGTTCTCCGGCAGGGTGCCCTCCTTCCACAGGTAGTACTGGACGTCCTCGTAGGCGGGCAGGGCGTGATCGGCGGGCAGGCCGAGCCGGCGCGCCAGCGCCCGGCTGAAGAGGCGCGCATCGGCCTCGCCCAGGCCGGCGTCCCGCACCGGGTCGGCCAGCCAGCGTGGGTCCTGCCAGACGGGCTGGCCGTCGCCGCGCCAGAAGCAGCCGAGCGCCCAGCGCGGCAGGGGCTCGCCGGGGTACCACTTGCCCTGGCCGTGATGCAGCAGCCCGCCGGGGGCGTGGCGCTGCCACAGCCGGCGCAGCAGCACTTCGGCCCGCTCGCGCTTGTGGGGGCCGAGGGCGGCGGTGTTCCACTCGGCGCCGTCCATGTCGTCGATGGAGACGAAGGTGGGCTCCCCGCCCAGGGTCAGGCGCACGTCGCCGGCCTCCAGCGCCGCGTCCACCCGGGCGCCCATGGCCATCACCTCCGCCCACTGCGCCTCGGCGTAGGGGAAGGTGACCCGCGGGGTCTCGCGGATCCGGGTCACGCGGTTCTCGTAGCGGAAGCTCACCTCGCAGCGGTCGGTGGCGCCGGTGACCGGGGCGGCGCTGACCGCCTCGGGCGTGCAGGCGAGCGGGATGTGTCCCTCGCCGGCGAACAGGCCCGAGGTGGGGTCCAGGCCGATCCAGCCCGCGCCCGGGACGAACACCTCGGCCCAGGCGTGCAGGTCGGTGAAGTCCTCCTCGGCGCCGGAGGGGCCGTCCAGGGACTTCATGTCCGGCCTGAGCTGCACCAGGTAGCCGGAGACGAAGCGGGCGGCCAGCCCCAGGTGGCGCAGGATCTGGACCAGCAGCCAGCCCGAGTCGCGGCACGAGCCCCGGGCCCGCTCGAGGGTCTCCTCGCAGGGCTGGATACCGGGCTCGAGGCGGATGACGTAGCCGATGTCCTGCTGCAGGCGCTGGTTCAGCGCCACCAGGAAGTTCACCGTGTTCTTCGGCTCCCGCTCCACCCCGGCGAGCCACTCCCGCAGCCGCGGGCCGTCCTCGGTCACCGCGAAGTAGGGCGCCAGGTCCTTGCGCAGCTGGGCGTCGTACTCGAAGGGCCAGTCGTCGGCGTAGCTCTCGACGAAGAAGTCGAAGGGGTTGATGGTCACCAGCTCCGCCACCAGGTCCACCTCGATGACCAGCCGCTCGGTCTTGCCGGGGAAGACGAAGCGGGCCACGTGGTTGCCGAAGGCGTCCTGCTGCCAGTTCACGAAGTGATCCCCCGGCTCCACCCGCAGGCTGTAGCGGTGCACCGGCGTGCGGGTGTGGGGGGCGGGGCGCAGCCGCACCAGGTGGGGCGAGAGGGCAACCGGCCGATCGTAGTGGTACTCGGTGCGGTGGTGGATGGCGATCCGGATGGACATGTGGGCCCCTAAGTCATTGAGCCCGTTGAGGACGGGTCGGCCTGTGCAATTCTTGTCGGTGGGTGCGGGCGGGGGGCGTACAATACCCTGTGCCTGGACCGCACCAGCGCTTACAATCCACTGTAAATGTAGCCGGTCGTTGGCTCCCCGGGGTTATCGCTTCATGACATATTGTGTCGGTCTCGTACTCGAACATGGCCTGGTGATGGCCTCTGACTCGCGCACCAACGCGGGGGTGGACTACGTGACCACCTTCAGCAAGATGCACGTCTACACCCCGGCCCCGGATCGGATCTTCATCCTGCTCTCCGCGGGCAACCTCGCCACGACCCAGGAGGTGATGAACCGCATTCAGCGGGATCTCGAGCACCCCTCCGAGGTGGGCAGCCTGCTCACCGCCCGCTACATGTTCGAGGCCGCCGACTACGTGGGCAAGATCAGCCTCAGCGTGCAGCGCGACCACGGCCCGGCCCTGCAGGCCAGCGGCGTGAACGCCGAGACCACCCTGATCCTGGGCGGCCAGATCCAGGGCCAGGATCCGGGCCTGTACATGATCTACCCCCAGGGCAACTATTTCGCCGCCACACCCGAGACCCCCTATCTCCAGATCGGCGAGAACAAGTACGGCAAGCCCTCCGTCGACCGCATCGTGGACACCCGCATGAGCCTCGACGACGGCGCCCGCCTGCTGCTGGTCTCGCTGGATGCCACCACGCGCTCCAACCTCACCGTCGGCCCGCCCTTCGAACTGGCTATCTGCCCCCGGGACGCCATGCAGCTGAGCCACTACCGGAAGTACGAGGCCAACGATCCCTACCTCCAGTCCGTGCAGCAGAGCTGGAACCAGGGCATCCGCAACGCCTTCGACGGCCTGCCCCGGTTCGACTGGGAGCTGCTCCAGGCGCCTGCCGCGGGCGGTGAAACAGCCGCCGGGGCGCCTGCCGAGGCGACCCTGAAGGACCAGCAGCCCATGGCCGGCACGCCGGCGGCCCCCGAACCGCAGCAGGCGCTGTCCGCGGAGACCCCGGCGGACGGCGGCGGCCAGGCGCAGCCGGTCCCGGGCTGGACGGCCGGAGGGCAGGGCTGAGGCGCCGCCTCCGTTGCGCCCGGCTGCCCGCGATCGCGCTCCGGTTGCCGCGGTAAAGTCATAGCAATCCCGGTGCCAATCCCGGCAGCGGCCGAAATCCCCCCGCATTTCCCCGCCATGGCCGATCCGCCGGCCGGATGACGCACCAGCCTGGTGCGGGCGCGCCGGGTCACGGGCGTCCGTGGCGCACACGCCGCGCCGGGATCGCCACGAAATGTGACAATCGTCGGGGCGGGCGTGCGGTTAAGGTATATAAGCAGCCAATTATCAATCTCGCTTTACCCGCGCCGGGCGTGTAGCTCCGCCACTGCGCGGCAGGCACCGAGGGGGGAGTCATGGCCACGAAAACCAGACCGGGCGCCGGCCGGACCGCGGCGGCGAAACCCGCTGCGAAACGCACCACGGCGAAACGCACCGCGGCGAAGCGGGCCCCGGAGCAGGCAGGCGCGCTGGCGGAGGGTAGGAGACCGGAGGAGGGCAACAGCCCGGAGGAGCGTCTGCGGCGGCTGAGCGAGGAGAACCGCGCCCTCAAGGCCGCGCTGCGCAGGAGCGCGCGCAAGCTCCGCGCCGAGGAGATCCTCAAGCCCTACCAGGCCGAGCTGATCCGGCTGCAGGAGCACCTGGAGCAGACCAAGACCCGGATGATCATCCTGTTCGAGGGCCGCGACGCGGCGGGCAAGGGCGGCACCATCCGCCGGGTCACCCGCTACATGAACGAGAAGCACTACCGGGTGGTGGCGCTCGGCAGGCCCACCGAGGAGCAGCGCACCCAGTGGTTCTTCCAGAAGTACGTCACCGCGTTTCCCCGCGGCGGGGAGATGGTCCTGTTCGACCGCAGCTGGTACAACCGCGCCATGGTGGAACCGGTGTTCGGTTTCTGCACCGACCGCGAATACCAGGATTTCATGCGCGGGGTGGTGGGCTTCGAGCGCGACCTGGTGCGCCAGGGCACGGTGCTGGTGAAGCTCTACTTCAGCGTGACCCGGGAGGAGCAGGCGCGCCGCTTCCAGCGCCGCAAGGACGACCCGCTGCGGCAGTGGAAACTCTCCGAGGTGGACCTGCAGGCCCAGGATCGCTGGGACGAGTTCACCAACATGAAGTACGAGATGCTGAAGCGCACCAACTCCACCCATGCCCCCTGGACCATCATCCGCTCCGACGACAAGGTGAAGGCCCGGCTCAACGCCATCAAGGCGATCCTCAACACCGTGCCCTACGAGCGCCGCGACCCGGGCCTCGATTTCGTGCCCGCAGCGGAGGTGGTGGTCTCCGGCGCCCGCGAGCTGGAGCTGATGGAGGCCCAGCGCCTGCAGAGCGGCAAGTTCATCATCTGAGCCGAAGACGGCGACGGCCGGCTTCAGTCGTCGTCATCCTCCCCGTCATGGCCGTCCCGGCGACCCCGCTCCCGGCTCCCGTACCCGGTTGCCGGGCCCATACGGTCCCCGCCGTACCGCTTGGAGCGCCAGATGCGCTCGGCCTCGTCCTCGTCGCCGCTGCGATGGCACTCCACGCAGTTCTCGTAGTCGCGGATCCCCTCCTCCAGGTGCTCCTCGCGGATCTTCGAGCGGGAGTGCTCGTGACAGCCGTAGCAGGTGTAGCCGGCGTAGTCGTTGTCCACGTGGCAGGTTTCGCACGCGGTCTCGTGGTGGCGGTCGAAGCGGAAGTATTGGTCGTGATCGAAGGTCGCCGGCGACCAGCCCTGCTGGGTGTGGCACAGGCCGCAGTTGCCCCGGATCTTCCGGTGCAGGGAATCACCGGGATTCGCGTGGCAGCTGTCGCACTGCTCCTGCAGGGCAGGCCGCAGCAGGCCGTGGGAGAACTGGCTGATGGGACGGAAGGCCTGCACCCCCTTGTGGTCGCTGTGGCAGGCCACACAGTCATCCTCCAGCAGCTCCTGGTGGAAGGCCACGTTCTTCTTTTCGCCGGCGATGGGTTCGCCCTTGGTGGTCTTCAGTCCGATCTCAGCCACCTTGTGGCAGGCCATGCACTTCTCCGGGGAGCTGCCGATGAACGGGGTGTGGCAGGCGAAGCAGTCGCTGGAGAACCCGGCGTGGGCATCGATGTTCCTGCCCGGGCTGATCATCGGCTGTGGCATGAAGATCGCCAGCAGTACCAGGATGGCCAGGTTGACGGCAATGACGAGGGTGATCGCGCTTTTTTTCATTTCCATTGCCAGAACAGGAAGATGCTGAGGATGTGAGTGATGCCGAGCACGGCGAAGGCCAGGGTGATCGGCAGGTGGACCGCGCGCCAGCGCTTCATCAGGTCGAAGGTGGTGGCGTCCCAGAACAGGCGCCTGTCGATCTCGTCCCCGGCCAGGCCCTGGCTTGAATAGATCTCCTTCTTTGCGGCGATGAAGCGGCGCGAACGATCCAGGAGGTACTTTCCGGTCATGCCGCTGATGACGTTCACCAGCATGGCGATGAGCGCCAGCCATGGCAGGATGGCGTAGACATGGATGCCCGCGTGCACCAGGACCATAAGCGACCCCAGCCAGGTGAGGGTTTCGTGGAGGGTGAGCAGGGTTTTGGGCTTGCCGAAGCCGATCAGCTTGCGCTTGCGCATCGAGTAGAAGAACGACAGCAGGATCAGGATCGCGCCGGGTATGCCCAGGTAGCGGCCGACCCAGACCAGGTCGAACTGGTGCAGCAGGGCATCGATGATGAAGGTAGCCACGATGAGCGAACCGAACATCACCAGGAACGGGACGACTTCTTTGCGGATGAGCGATCGTTGCATGTACGTGTCTCCGGTACCCTATGCTTCCAGGGTGAGATCGCCCCTGGGCGTGGCGATGCATGGCAGGCAGTGCCCCGGTGCTATCTCGGCGTCGGGATCCTGGCTGTATTCCACCTCGCCGGCACTCAGCGCCGTCTGGCAGGAGCCGCAGCTTCCGACGCGGCAGCCGGACATCACCTCGATGCCGTTGGCCTCGGCCAGCCCCAGCAGGGAGCCGGCGGCCGGATCCCAGTCGATACGCCGGCCGGAGCGGCTGAAGGTGATGGTCGCGGGCCCGGCGGAGGGAGCCGCCACCGGTGCAGTTTTCCCGTGCTTCGGCAGTGCGGCGGGGCCGAAGGATTCGTAGTGGATGTCGCCGCTGTCCACGCCCCACGCCTCCAGGGCCGGCACCAGGCTCTCCATCAGCGGCCTGGGACCGCAGACGTAGAACTGATAGCGCATGAGCTTGAGGGTGTTGCGCAGCAGCGCCATGTCGATCCGGCCGCAGTGCTGGTAGTCGACCCCCTCCACATCGTTTTCGCGGGGCGCGCTGTAGCAGACGTGCAGGTGAAATCCGGCGTGCGTCCCGGCCAGTCCCAGCAGCCGCTCCTTCATGATGTGCTCGTTGCCGTTGCGCACACCGTAGTAGAGCCACACCTCGCGCCTGTCGCCTTGCCCGAGCACGTAGTCGAGGATGCTCAGCATGGGGGTGATGCCGATGCCGCCCCCAATCAGCACGATGGGCAGCGGTTCGTCCTCCTGCAGGTGGAAATGACCGGAGGGTGCCCTGACCAGGAGGCGGCTGCCCTCGTGCACCCGATCATGGAAGAATCCGGACGCCAGGCCGGGGGGAGCGTCGGGGTGGCCGGGGGGCGCGGGGACCCGCTTGATCGAGACCCGGTAGTGGTCCGGCCGGGGGGCGTCGGAGAGGGAGTAGCAGCGGATCACGGTTCCCAGCTCCCGGGTTTCCGGATCCTCGACGGACAGCCTGAAGGTCAGGAACTGTCCCGGCCGGAAGGGCGGCAGCGGCTTGCCGTCGACCGGGGCCAGGTAGAAGGAGCAGACGGTCCGGTTGGCGTCCTCGTACTCGCGGCGCTGGACCGTGAACTCCCTGAAGCCCTCCCAGGCGGGCAGGGCGGCAGGCGTCCGGGTGGCCGCCGTCGGGGGTGTGTGCGGAGAAATGGCCGGCGGTGCCCCGCGGACGCCAGGCTCCTGGTGCTCCTTCCGACGGCGGCGAAACCCTATCAGTACCGCGGCGGCGACCTGCGCGAGGATCGCGGCGAGGATGATCAACGCCAGGGTTCCGGTCGACATGATTGCTTTCTACTCCAATGCGGCGCACGGATCGGTGGGCGCCCCGATAACCATTCACTTTGTACCAGATTGCGCTTAAATGAACCTGAAGAGGGGATGGTGATGCCGGAATCCGGCGGATACTTCACTTCCGTACCGTGTGCCCGCCTCCTGATCGGGCGCGCCGGCTTCGACGGCTCCGGAACGCAACTTCCGGCCCGGAAATATCACTCCCGGGTTTGCCTCGGCACCGGCCTGCGTCCACACTTTTCATTGAGACCCGAACGGCCGCCTCCCGGCTTCACAACCCGTCGGCCGGGTATTGGTTCTGGTTTTGCCTGATACCGTGGAATGGCTGGGATTGCCCGCGCTTTCATCCGTTGGAGATTGCCATGACGACTGGCTACCGGCGCGCCGCCGACTATCTCTCCAGCCTGCTGGCGGAGAGCGACCTGGACGAACTCGCCGCGCGCCTGAGGCCGGACACGGGCCCGCCGTCCCCCCATGTGCCGGGCGCCGCCCTCGTCACCCCGGAGGCGGTGGAGCGGCGCTGGCAGATCCTGCCCCCGTCCATCGAGCGGGAGGATCTGCTCGATGCCCGCACCCGGCAGCAGATGGCCCTCTACGGGCACAACATCGAGAACTTCATCGGCACCGTGAAGCTGCCGGTCGGCATCGCGGGGCCGCTACGCGTGCGTGGCCTGTTCGCCCAGGGCGACTTCTACGTGCCGCTGGCCACCACGGAGGCGGCGCTGGTCGCCTCCTACAGCCGCGGGGCCATGCTCATCAGCGAGGTGGGGGGCGCCAGCGCGATGCTGCTCAACGAGGGCGTCAGCCGCTCGCCCGCCTTCGCCTTCGCCTCCCTCGAGGAGCTGGGCCGGTTCGTGGCGTGGCTGCTCGGCGAGCAGGAGTCGATCCGCCAGGCGGCCGAGGCGACCACCCGCTTCGGCAGGCTGGTCGACCTCCGGATCAGCATCGAGGGCAACCACGTCTACCTGGTGCTGGTCTACACCACCGGGGACGCGGCCGGCCAGAACATGGCCACCATCGCCACCGAGGCGGCCGTCGCCTGGATCCGGGAGCACACGCCGGTGCCGCCGCGGGCGGCCTACATCGAGGCGAACTTCTCCGGGGACAAGAAGGCGAGCGTGCAGTCGCTGCAGTCGGTGCGGGGCAGGAAGGTGACCGCCGAGGTCCGGATCCCGGCCGAGCTGGTGCGCAGGCGCCTGCACACCAGCGTCGAGGCGATGGTCGACTACGGCCGCTTCGCCACCGTGGGCGGGGTCATGTCGGGCACGCTCGGCATCGAGGGCCACTACGCCAACGGGCTGGCGGCGATGTTCATCGCCTGCGGCCAGGACGCCGCCTGCGTGGCGGAGGCGGCCGTGGGCAACACCCGCATGGAGATGACCGGGGAGGGCGAGCTGTACGTCTCGGTCACCCTGCCGAACCTGATCGTCGGCAGCGTCGGCGGCGGCACCCGGCTGCCCAGCCAGCAGGCCTGCCTCGGCCTCATGGGCCTCGCCGGCACGGGTCACGGGCGCGCCCTGGCCGAGGTGGCGGCGGCGCTGTGCCTCGCCGGCGAGATCTCCATCGTCGGCGCCATCTGCGCCGGCGAGTTCACCCGGGCCCATGCGCGCCTGGCGCGCGGCGCCCGGGAGTAGCGCGATGGCCGGCGGGCTGGAGACGGAACCGGGCTTCACCGCACGCTGGCGCATCTACTTCTCCGAGCGTTTTCCGCCCCTGCAGCATGGCGTGCTGATCGCGGCCTACGTGATCGGCGCGCTGGCCTTCAGCGCCCGCCTGCACGGCCGTCCCGATTTTCCCGGGCCGCTGCCCCTCCTGGGCGCCTTCGCCGTCACGTTCCTCCTCTTTCTGCAGCTGCGCATCCTGGACGAGTTCAAGGACTGCGGGGACGATGCCCGCTGGCGGCCCTACCGGCCGGTGCCGCGGGGGATCGTGACCCTGCGCGCCCTGGGCCGGCTGGGGGTGGGCGCGGCGGCGGTGCAGCTCGCGCTGGCGCTCCTGTTCGACCCGCGGCTGGCCCTGCCGCTGGTGGCGATCTGGATCTACGCCGGGCTGATGGGGGTGGAGTTCTTCGTCCGCGACTGGCTCAAGGCCCGCCCCGTGGCCTACATGGCCTCGCACATGGTCATCGTGCCCATGATCACCCTGTTCATCACCGCCTTCGACTGGCTGCCCCGGGGCGCCCCGGACGGGCGGCTCGGCTGGCTGCTGGCGATGAGCTACTGCGGCTTCTGCGTCATCGAGATCGGGCGCAAGATCCGCGCGCCGGCGGACGAGGAGGCGGGCGTGGAGACCTACAGCGCCCTCTGGGGCCGGCGCGGCGCGGTCGGTGCCTGGCTGGCGGCCATGGCCCTGACGGGGGCGCTGGCGGTGGGCGCCGGCCGCGTGGTCGGCGTGCCGGGCCTCACCGCGGTTTTCGCCGCGCTGCTGCTGGCGGCGGCGCTGGGCGTCGGCGTGGCGTTCCTGCGCCATCCCCGGCCCGGACGGGGCGGGCGGTTCCAGCTCCTGTCCGGGATCTGGATGCTGGGCATGTTCCTGGTGCCGGGGCTCGCCCCCTGGCTGCCCGGCAGCGGGGTGGCGTCATGAGCTGGCTGCTCCTGCCCGAGGCGATCGAGGCGGACAGCCCGGTGGGCGGCAAGGCCCGGGCGCTGGCCGGGCTGCAGCGGGCGGAGCTGCCCATTCCGCCGTGGCTGGTCGTCCTGCCGGAGGCCTTCGCCGCCAGCCTCACGCCGGCGCAGGCGGCCGCGCTTCACGCCGCGAAGGACGCCGGGGAGGTGCGCGCGGTGGTGGGAGCGGTGGCGCCCTCCGCGCCGGTGGCGGAGGCGATCCGGCGGGCCGCGGCCGACATCGCCGGCGGCGGGGAGCTCGCCGTGCGCTCCTCGGCCAGCGGGGAGGACAGCGCCGAGCACTCCTTCGCCGGGCAGCTGGAGAGCTACCTCTTCGTCCGGCCCGAAGCGGCGGCGGAGTACGTGGCGCGGGTCTGGCGGTCCGGTTTCGGCGAGCGGCTGATCGCCTACCGGAAGGAGGCCGGCCTGCCGCTCCCGCCGCGGGCGCCGGCGGTGATCATCCAGGCGGTGATCGCGGGCTCGGCATCGGGGGTCGCCTTCAGCGCCGATCCCGTGTCGGGGCGGCGCGGCATCGCCGTGGTGACGGCCGCGCCCGGCCTGGGCGGGGCGGTGGTGTCGGGCGCCACCGACGCGGACACCTGGCGGGTGGATCGCGCGGGGGCCATCGTGGAGGCGGCCATCGCCGTCAAGCAGGTCGTCCAGCGCCGCGACCCGGAGGCGCCGGATGGCGTGGCCACTGTCGCGCTGGAGGGGGAGGCGGCTTCACGGCCGACCCTCGACGCGGCGCAGGTGGCCGGGATCGCCGCGCTGGCGCGCCGGGCCGCCGCCTTCTTCGGCCGCCCCCAGGACATCGAGTGGACCCTCGGCGACGGCCGGCTCTACCTGCTGCAGAGCCGCCCCATCACCGGGCTCGCCGCGCGGCCGGATCCCGACGGGGTGCGGGCCATCTGGGACAACTCCAACATCGCCGAGAGCTACAGCGGGATCACCACGCCGCTGACCTTCTCCTTCGCGCGGCGCGCCTACGAGCATGTCTACCGCCAGTTCTGCCGCCTGTTGCGGGTGGACGAGGCGGCCATCGAGTCCCGGGCCGACATGTTCTGCTGCATGCTGGGACTGATCCGCGGCCGGGTCTACTACAACCTGTTCAACTGGTACCGCCTGGTGGCGGTGCTGCCGGGCTACGCCTTCAACCGGAAGTTCATGGAGCAGATGATGGGCGTGCCCGAGAGCCTGGCGGAGGAGACCGCCCGGGCCCTCGAGTCCGGATCGCCGCCGGCCCGTCCGGCGGCGGGGGCACGGCTGCGGGACGGACTGCGCCTGCTGGCGATGCTGTGGGGGCTGCTGCGCGCCTACGCCGGGATCAACCGCAGCGTCCGGCGCTTCCACCGCCGCATCGACGAGACCCTCGGGCCGGGCCGGCCGGATCTCTCCGGCCTGCGCCCCGAGGAGCTGGCGGCCTGTTACCGCCGCATCGAGCAGCGGCTGCTGCTGCACTGGGATGCGCCCATCGTCAACGATTTCGCCACCATGTTCTTCCACGGGCTGCTGCGCCGGCTCACCGGCGCCTGGGCGGGCGATCCCGGGGGTGCCCTGGTGAACGACCTGCTGGGCGCGGAGCGGGGCATGATCAGCAGCGAGCCGGCCGGGCGGGTACGGCGGATGGCCGCGCTCGCCATGGCTTCCGGGCCGCTCGTCGACGCCTTGTGCGAGGGCAGCCTGGCGGCCATCCGCCGCGGGATGTCCGCCCAGCCGCAGTTCGCGCGGGAGTACGAGGCCTATCTCGACCGGTTCGGCGACCGCTGCATGGAGGAGCTCAAGCTGGAGAGCCCGACGCTGTTCGACGACCCGCTGCCCCTGCTCCGCTCGGTCGGCCAGACCGCCCGGGTGCTGCGCGACGGGGGCGGGGCGCCGCCGGCCGCTACCGACGCCGGCCCGCGTGGCGAGGCGGAGGCGAAGGTCCGCGGCGCGCTGGCGGATCGGCCCCTCCGGCGGGTCCTCTTCGCCCGGGTCCTGGCGGCGGCGCGGGCGCGGGTGCGGGATCGGGAGAACCTGCGCTTCGAGCGCACCCGGGTGTTCGGCCGCGCGCGCCTGATCCTCGTGGAGATCGGCCGGCGCCTGGCGGCCCTGGATCGCCTCGACGATCCCCGGGATGTCTTCCAGCTCGAGCTGGACGAGATCCTCGCCTTCGTCGAGGGCCGCGCCACGACCACCGACCTGAAGGGGCTGGCGGCCCTGCGCCGGGCGGAGTTCGAGCGCCACCGCGCCGAACCCGCGCCCGCCGATCGCTTCGAGACCCGGGGCGTGGCCTACGTGGGGCACGCGTTCGCGCCGGAAGCGCCGCGCCCCCCGCCCACGGGCGAGACCCTGCAGGGCCTCGGCTGCTGCGCCGGGGTGGTGCGGGGGCCGGTGCGGGTGATCCGCGATCCCCGCCGGGCCGTCCTCGCCCGCGGCGAAATCATCGTCACCGAGCGCACCGACCCGGGCTGGGTCATGATCTTCCCGGCCGCGGCCGGCCTGCTGGTGGAGCGCGGCAGCCTGCTGTCCCACTCCGCCATCGTCGCCCGGGAGATGGGGCTGCCCACCATCGTGGCGCTGGCCGGGGTGACCCGGTGGCTCGCGGACGGCGACTGGGTGGAGATGGACGGCGCCAGCGGCCGGGTGACCCGCCTGCCCGCGCGCCCGCCGGGAGGTGCCGACGATGGCGGCGACTGAAGCCTCCCTCATCCGCTACGCCCAGTGCTGGGAGGACGCCGACGTGCTGCTCGACGCCCTGGCGGTGCAGCCCGGCGAGGCCTGCCTCTCCATCGGCTCCGGGGGCGAGAACTCCCTCTCCCTGCTCACCCGCGACCCGGCGCGGGTGGTCGCGGTCGACATGGAGCCGGCCCAGATCGCCTGCCTGGAGCTCAAGGCGGCGGGCTTCCGGTGCCTGGCGCACCCGGAGCTGCTGGAACTGGTGGGGGCCGTGCCCAGCGACCGCAGGGCCGCCCTCTACGCCCGGGTGCGCGGGGCGCTCTCTTCCTCCGCTCGGGCGTTCTGGGACGCCCGGCCCGCCGCCATCGCGGGGGGCGTCGGTGGGGCCGGCCGCTTCGAGCGCTATTTCGCCCTGTTCCGGCGCCATGTCCTGCCGCTCATCCACTCCCGGGCCGCGACGGACGCCCTGTTCCAGCCCCGCGCGCCGGAGGCGCGGCGGCACTTCTACGACACGGTGTGGAACAACCGCCGTTGGCGCCTGCTGTTCCGGCTGTTCTTCTCCCGGGCGGTCATCAGCCGCCTCGGGCGCGATCCCCGCTTCTTCCGCTACATCGAGGGCAGCGTCGCCCGGCGCATCATGGTGCAGGTCCGGCACGGGCTCGCGGAGCTCGATCCGGCGGACAATCCCTACCTGCAGTGGATTGCCTACGGCCGCTTCGTCTCGGCGCTGCCCCATGCCCTGCGGGCGGAGAATTTCGAGCCCATCCGCGAGCGCATCGACCGCCTCGAGCCGCGCCTCGCGCCGGTGGAGCGGATCCTGGCCGAGGCCGGGCCGGGATCGTTCAGCCGCTTCAACCTCTCCGACGTGTTCGAATATCTCCCGCCGGCCGGCTCCGACGCCCTGTTCGAGGCCGTCGCCCGGGCGGGCCGGCCGGGGGGGCGGGTCGCCTACTGGAACATGCTGGCGCAGCGGCGCCCCCCCGCGCGGCTCGCGGCGCGCTTCCGGACCCTCGAGGTGCTGGGGCGGCAGCTGCACGAGCGGGACCGGGGCTGCTTCTACCGGGCGTTCTGGGTGGACGAGCTGACATGATCCTGTCCGCGGTGCTCAATCCCTGGCTGGTGGCGGCGCTCACCTTCGGCCTGGCGCTGGCGCTGCTCGGCGCGCTGCGGGTCTACCAGGTGCGCGCGCGCCCCCGGCCCGAGCTGGCGCGCAAGCTCTTCCACCTGTCAGGCGGCCTGTTCGGGCTGTCGCTGCCCTGGCTGTTCGACGCGCTGGCGCCGGTGCTGGCGCTGGCCGCCGCGATGACGGGCCTGTTCGCCGCCCTGCGGACCGTGCCCGCGCTCCGGGACGGGCCCGGCCAGGTGCTGGCCGGCGTCCGGCGCAGGAGCGTCGGCGAGTTCTGCTTCGTCGCCAGCTTCTGCCTGCTGTTCTGGCTGGCGCGGGGGGATCGCCTCCTCTACGCCGTGCCGTTGCTGGTGCTGGCGGTGGCCGACACCTTCGCCGCCCTGGTCGGTGCGGAGTACGGCATCTCCCGGTTCCGGACCTGGAAGGGCCGCAAGAGCCTGGAGGGCTCGGCGGCCTTCTTCCTGGCGGCCTTCCTGTGCGTCTGGCTCCCGCTGCGGCTGTTCACCGACACCCCGCGGCTGGAGAGCCTGTTCATCGGGGTGAACCTGGCCCTGATGGTGATGATGGCCGAGGCTGCGGCCTGGTGGGGGCTGGACAATCTCGTCATCCCCCTGTTCGGCTTCGCCCTGCTGAAGATATTCCTGCCCATGGAGGCGGTGCAGCTGGCCGGGCACCTGGCCTTCCTGCTGGCCATCTCCCTGTTCGTCCGCCTCTGGCGCTCCCGGACCACGCTGGCCGACGACGCCCTGTTCGGCGTCTCGCTCTGGGGCTACGGGGCCTGGGCGCTGGCGGACTGGCGCTGGGTCGTCCCGCCGCTGCTGGTCATCCTGACCTACACGGCCGTCACCCGGCGCACCCCCCACGACCACTTCCGGGCCTTCAACTTCCCCGTGGTGCTGGCCAACATCACCGCCGGCCTGCTGTGGCTGCTGCTCTACCGGGCCTCGGGGCTGGCGGACGGATTCTACTTCTACCCCTTCGCCACCGCCTTTGCCGCCAATCTCGCCATCATCGCCCTGGTGCGCAACCGTCACGCCGACCCCGGGGCGCCGTGGCCGTGGGCGCTGCTGGCCGCCATCGGCAAGGGCGCGCTGCTGCTCGCCCCCTCCCTGCTCCTGGTGGACGGCGTGACGCCGGCGGCGGCCGTCAACCTGCTGGTCGGCACCGTGGCCGTGGTGATCTCGACGGCCGCCTTCGCGCTGCTGCAGCCCGCGCTCGCCGACTACCCCGTCGGCACCGCCCGCTGGCTGCGCCAGGCCCTGGTCACCACCGGCGGCTCGGCGCTCGTGCTGCTGCCCCACCTGGGACTGCCCTGGGAGCTGGGCCCGTGACCCTCACCCTGGCCAGCCTCCGTGACGCCGACCTGGCGCGGTTCTGTTCCCTGTCCGCGCCCGACGGGCCCGATCCCGGGCAGGTCCGCAGCCATGGGCCCGACGCCCTGATCCTGGCCGCCGGCGCGGGGGCGCCGGACGCCCGCGCCTCCCTGTGGTGGCGTCGCGTGCCGCCGTATCCCGGCGAGCGGATCGGGCTCATCGGCCACTACGCCGCGGCCGATGCGCAGGCCGCGGCGGCCGTCCTCGCCGCCGCCTGCGCCGAGCTCGCCCGCCGCGGCTGCACCCTGGCGGTGGGCCCCATGGATGGCAGCACCTGGCGGCGCTACCGCCTGCTCACCGATCGCGGCGGGGAGCCGCCCTTCTTCCTGGAGCCCGACAACCCGGACGACTGGCCGCGGCAGTTCGAGAGCCAGGGCTTCACCCCCCTGGCCCGCTACGTCTCCGCCCTGAACGGGGATCTCCGCCGGCCGTGGACGGCGTCCCCGGCCGCGGAGGCGTTCTCCTTCCGGCCGCTCGCGCCCGGGCGCATCGACCCGGAGCTGCGCCGGCTGTGGCGGGTGTCGATCCGCGCCTTCAGCGACAATTTTCTCTACACCCCCATCGGGGAGACGGAGTTCCACGCCATGTACCGGCGGCTGCTGCCGCTGGTGCGGCCCGAGCTGGTGCTGTTCGCGGAGCGCGACGGCGAGGCGGCCGGTTTCTGCTTCGCGCTCCCCGACCGGCTGCAGGCCCTGCGCGGCGAAGCGGTGGACACCGTCATCATCAAGACCGTGGCGGTGCTGCCCGAGTGGCGGGGTCGGGGTCTGGGGAGCGCGCTGATCGCCCGGGCCGGCGCGGCCGCGCTGCGGCTCGGCATGCGCCGGAGCATCCATGCGCTGATGCACGAGGACAACCCGTCCCGGAAAATCGGGAGCGGCCTGCTGCGGGACTTCCGCCGCTACACCCTCTACGGGAGGCGGCTGTGAACCTCGTGGAGCTGCTGGACCGGGCCGCCCGGGCCGCCCCCGGCACCCCGGCGTTCATCGACGGGCCCGCCGGCCGCGAGCGGGTCACCACCTACGCCGACCTCGAGCGCCGCTCGCGCCGCCTGGCGAGCCTCTTCGCCGCGGCCGGGCTGCGGGCCGGCGACGGAATGGCGGTCATGCTGCCCATGTCGGCGACGCTCTACACGGTCATCGCGGCGGCCTGGCGGCTGGGGCTGGTGCCCGTGTTCATGGACCCCGCGGCCGGCGGGAGGCGGCTGGCGGAGTGCGCCCGCCGCTATCCCCTGCGCGCCTTCGTGGGCACCCCCGCGGCCTGCCTGCTGCGGCTCGCCACCCGGGCGCTGCGGGAGATTCCCGCCGCCTTCGTCGCCGGCCCCTTTTTTCCGGGCGCGCGCTCCCTGGGCGCGGCGCGGCGCCTGCCGCCCCATGGGGAGACCCATCCCTGCACGGACGACTCCCCGGCCATGGTCGCCTTCACCAGCGGCAGCACCGGCCGGCCCAAGGGGATGCTGCGCACCCACGGGCTGCTGCGGGCCACCCACGCGGTGCTCTCCGCCCATGTGCGCCCCGGGCGCGGCGAGGTCGCGCTGGCGACGCTGCCGGTGTTCACCCTGAGCAACCTCGCCCGCGGGGCGACGAGCCTGATCCCGGACGTGGACCTGCGCCGCCCGGGTGCGGTCGATCCCGGCCGCCTGACCGCACAGCTGGAGCGCTGGCAGGCGCGCAGCGCCGTCGCCTCGCCGGCCCTGCTGGAGCGGATCGCGGATTACTGCCTCCGGCGCGGCCACCGCATCGACGGGTTGCGGGAGATCTTCGTCGGCGGGGCGCCGGTCTTCCCGGGGCTGCTGGAGAAGCTGCGCCTGGCCGCGCCCCGGGCCGGGGTCCGGGTGCTCTACGGCTCCACCGAGGCCGAGCCCATCGCCCTGGTCCAGGACGTGGAGCTGGGGGAGGCGGAGATGGCGCAGATGGTGCGGGGTGGGGGACTGCTGGTGGGGCGTCCGATCCCGGAGATCGAACTGCGGATCCTGCGCGAAACCGGGGCCCGATCCCCGCCCGGGGAGCCGGAGGAGGCGGCGCCCGGGCAGCCGGGCGAGATCGTGGTGGCGGGACCCCACGTGGTACCGGGCTATCTCGGCGGCGAGGGCGACGGGGAGACCAAGCTCGCCATGGCGGGGCGCACGTGGCACCGCACCGGCGACGCCGGCCGGATCGACGGGCAGGGTCGGCTGTGGCTGCTGGGCCGCTGCTCCGCGCGCATCGAGGACAGCCGCGGTATCCTCTACCCCTACGCCGTGGAGGCGGGGCTGTCGCGCCATCCCGGCATCGCCCGCAGCGCCTTCCTCTCCCACGGCGGCGAGCGGCTGCTGGTGCTGGAGCCGCGCCGGGGGGCGGTCGTGGACGTGCCCGATCTCCTCGGGCCGCTCGCCTGGGCCGGGGTGGAGGCCGTCGTGCTGGTGCGGCGCCTCCCGGTCGACGCGCGGCACAATGCGAAGGTGGATTATCCGGCGCTGCGCCGGGTCCTGGACCGGGGCGGATGGCTGCGCCGCGTCGAGGTCCGCGGCTGAGGGCGGTACGACCACAACCACAGGGAGCCAGGTGCGATGACCCGTTACCACAAGTTTCTGCTGCTGTTCTTCGCCGCGGTCTGGACCTGGGCCGCCATCGGTCCGAAGTATCCCCACGACTGGCTGCTGGAGAACTACCTGGTCTTCATCTTCGTCCCCCTCATCCTGCTGGTCAGCCGCTATTTCCGCCTGTCCGATCTCTCCTACACCCTCATCACCCTGTTCATGGCGCTGCACGTGGTCGGCTCCCACTACACCTACGCCGAGGTGCCCTTCGGCTACGACCTGCAGCAGTGGCTGGGGGCGGGCCGCAACATGTACGACCGGCTGGTCCACTTCTCCTTCGGGCTGCTGCTGGCCTATCCCCTGCGCGAGATGTTCCTGCGCATCGCCAGGACGCGGGGGGTGTGGGGCCTCTGGCTGCCCATCGAGCTGGTGCTGGCCTTCTCCGCCGGCTACGAGATCATCGAGTGGCTGGTGGCCGCCCGGGTGGACCCGGAGGCCGGCCTGGCGTTCCTGGGCACCCAGGGCGACATCTGGGATGCCCAGAAGGACATGCTGCTGGCGGGGGCGGGCGCCGTTCTGGCGATGGGAATCGTGGCCCTGGTGCACTGGCGCTACGATCCCGGCTTCGCCCGCGAGCTCCGGGAGAGCCTCTCCATCCGGGGCGGCGAGGCGCCGCTGGGCGAGGTGAAGCTGCGCGACCTGCTCGGGCGGCGGCGCAGGCCCTGAGCGACGGGCTCCTACTGGCGCGTGTGCTGCCCGCCGACGAACAGATCGTCGTTGACCGTCAGCACGTCCCGCAGCCAGCGCGAGGATCGCTCGCAGGCGGGCGTGAAGGGCGGCTCCTTGCAGACCTCGACCCGGCCGTCGTCGAGCAGGTCGTAGTGCAGCCCCGGCAGGGGGCGCACCCGCATGCCCTCCGGGGCGCGGGTGTAGTCCATGATGGTCGGCTCGTCGTAGCCGAGCAGCCCGAGCAGCAGCGCCGGCACCTCGTAGATGGGCAGGTCGCCGGTCCGCACCGGCCCGCGCGGGCCGTCGATGACGATCATCGGCGTGCTGGCGTAGAACCGGAACATCTCCGCGGTGAAGTCGCTGCGCTTCGACGCGAGCACGCCCGAGTCCACGTAGCCGGAGAAGTTCTCGCCCATGTAGGGCAGGTGATCGCCGAACACCACGATGATGCCGTCCGGATCGCGTTTCTGCAGCGCGTCGAGGAACTCCATCAGCTCGCGGGACTTGTAGTAGACCGCGTTGGCGTAGGTGCTCACCTCCTCGACCCGGGACGGCGAGGTGATGAGACCGGGGCGGGAGACGCTCAGGGGATAATTCCAGTGGCCGAAGTAGGTCACGATGTAGTCGAGCACGGGCTGCCCGGCCTCGAGCGGCGCGGCGATCTTCTCCAGCACCTGGCGGTAGAGGGAGGCGTCGGAGAGGAACTCGCGGTTCATGTCGTCGCGCCGGAAGTCCTGGATCGACCAGTAGGTCTGGAAACCAAGGCGCCGGTAGGCGTTGACGCGGTTCCAGAACACCGGCACGTTCGGGTGCGAGGCGATGGTGCGGTAGCCGCGCTCGGCCAGCAGGTGGGGCAGGCAGGGCGCGTCGTTCAGCAGCCGGCGCTCGAACTTCACGCTGTCCTTCACCACCGGGAAGCCGCACAGGATCTCGAACTCGGCGTTGGCCGTGTAGCCGCCGAACACCGGGCTCATGGCCTCGGCGTGGCCGGAGCGCTGCCAGAGCCGGCGGAACTCCGGTGTCAGCGGGTCCCGGCTGTAGTCGGCCTTCGCCAACAGGGTCGGGTCCCAGAACGACTCCAGCAGCACGATGTGCACGTTGCGCGGCGTGAAGCCGTCGTCCGCGGCGGCCGCCTGCGGGTCGTCGCCCAGCAGCCGGTTGGCGGCGGCCAGCGCGGCGTCCCGATCCGGCGGCTCGTCGGCATCGGCGAAGTAGCGCGCGCCCTCCTGCAGGGAGTAGAGGGTGGCGCCGCGGTACAGGTAGTTTGAGCGCTGGTCCCACACCGAGTTGCCGAAGCGCCGGTCCAGCGGCTCCAGTATGGCCGCGGGCTTGTAGACCAGCGTCACCCCCAGCAGTATCAGGACCATGCTGGCCAGGTAGGCGCTCCAGTGGCGCAGGGTGAAGTTGAACAGCAGCAGCGCCGTGATCATGGCCAGCGGCAGGGCCGCGGCCAGGAACTGCCAGCCCTCCAGGATCAGCAGCAGCGAACGCAGGGCATAGACATCGTCGGGCATGATGGGCCCGCCGAAGAAGGAAATCTTCACCGCGTTGCCCACGTAGAGCACCGCCATCAGCAGCCCCTGCAGGACCACGAACACCCACTTGCGGCGTGACAGCGCGAACAGCGCGTAGGCGACCAGCAGCTGCAGCAGGAAGTCGTAGGGCACCGCCCGGTAGGCGATGCTCACGTCGAACTGCAGTGCGCTGACCAGGTAGTAGATCGCGTAGAAGATTGCCGTGGAGGCGACGGGAAGGAGCTTCGGCAGCAGGGATCCGAGCGCGGATCTGAGTCTGGACATGGGCGGGCTCGCGGGGGGCGGGTGATTCCGTGGCTCAATGATACCCGAGTCCGGCGGCCGGGCAGGAGATGCGGGCGGGCGGCGGGGAGCTACCGGGACGCCCCTGGTGGTGCCGCATTTTGCCCGTCCACTGTCCGGTCGACGTGACTCATTCCCGCCACCACAGCACCAGGCCCAGTTCCGCGGGTACCCGGGCGTCCGGGTGCCAGGGGACGACGCGGGGGGTGAAGTGTTCGGCGGGGCGGTCGGTGAGGATGCGCCCCCGGTAGCGGTAGCCGTTGCTCGCCCCCGGGATCTCGCCGTCGCGCTCCAGCGCCTGGCGCACCGCGGGGGCGCCGCGCTCCGGGTCGGGATCGGCGTAGATCTCCACCGCCACGGCGTCGGGCGGCAGGTCGCCCAGGTAGACCTGGATCTCCATCTCCCAGCCGTCCTCGACGTGGGTGACCCGGCGCTGGCCCCAGTGGATCTCGTCCCAGTCGTGGCGCAGCGCCGCGCTCCAGGCCTGGAGATTGCGCCCCGCAGCGCCGTTGTCGGCGCGGCGCCGGCCGACTTCCCGCGCGGCGGGGAGGTAGTGGCGCTCCACGTACTCCTGCACCATGCGGTTGGTGCTGAAGCGGGGGGCGAGGCGGGCCATGCTGGCGCGCATCCGCGCCACCCAGGCCCGGGGGATGCCGGCCTCGTCGCGGTCGTAGAAGGCGGTGACGACCTCCGCCTCCAGCAGCCGGTAGAGGGCCTCGGCGTCGCGGGCGTCCTCCTCCTCGCCCACGTCGGGGCGGTTGTCGCCCAGGGCCCAGCCTACCTCCGGCTCCCACGCCTCGGCCCACCAGCCGTCCAGGGAGGAGAGGTTGAGGCCGCCGTTGACCAGCACCTTCATGCCGCTGGTGCCGCTCGCCTCCCAGGGGCGCCTCGGGGTATTGATCCAGACGTCCACCCCCTGCACCAGCTCCTGGGCCAGCGCGATGTCGTAGTCCTCCATGAACACCACCCGGCGGCGCACTTCCGGCTGCTGGGCGAAGCGGGCCCAGGCGCGCACGTAGCGCTTGCCGAGCGCGTCCTCCGGGTGGGCCTTGCCGGCCACGATGACCTGCACCGGACGGTCCGGGTCGTTGAGCAGCCGGGCGAGACGCTCCGGGTCGCGCAGCAGCAGGTTGGGGCGCTTGTAGTCGGTGAAGCGGCGGGCGAAGCCGATGGTGAGTATGTTGGGATCCAGCACCTCGCCGGCCACGGCCACGTCCGCCTCGCCGCGCTGGGCCAGCTGGCGGTGCAGGCGCCGCCGGGCCCGGTGGACCAGGTCGGCGCGCTGGCGTCCGCGCAGATCCCACAGGGTGGCGTCGTCCACCGCGGCCATCGGCTCTTCCAGGGGCTCGTGGTGGCCGAGCCAGCGGTCCTTGCCGCAGGCCTCGGTCCACAGGGCGTCGGCCCAGGCCGAGTCCCAGGAGGGGACGTGGACGCCGTTGGTGACATGCCCCACCGGCACCTCGGACCGGGGCCAGTCCGGGTAGAGGGGCTGGAAGATGGCGCGGCTGACCTCGCCGTGCAGCCGGCTGACGCCGTTGATGGAGCCGCAGGTGCGCGCCGCCAACCAGGCCATGTTGAACAGCTCGCCGTCGTCGTCGCCGTCGATGCGGCCGAGCGCCGCCAGCTCGCCGGCGGGCACGCCGAGCCGCTCGGCGTAGTGGCGGGCGTACTTGTCCAGCAGCTCGTAGTCGTAGGTGTCGAAGGCGGCCGCCACCGGGGTGTGGGTGGTGAAGACGTTGCCGGGCCGGGTGGCCCACAGGGCCTCGCGCAGATCGACCCCGTGGCGCTCCATGAAGGCGCGCGCCCGCTCCAGGGTGACGAAGGCGGCATGGCCCTCGTTCAGGTGGCAGACGTCCACCTCCAGCGCCAGGGCCTCGATGAGGCGCCAGCCGCCGATGCCGAGCGCGATCTCCTGCAGCAGCCGCTGCTCGGCGCCGCCGCCGTAGAGCTTGCCGGTGATGCCGCGGTCGGCGGGCATGTTCAGGGGGTCGTTGCTGTCGAGCAGGTAGAGGGGAATCCGCCCCACCTGCGCCTTCCAGGCCCGCAGCCGCAGGGTGCGCCCGGGCAGGTGGATGGGTACCCACAGCCAGGCGCCGTCCGGTCCCTCCACCGGCTCCACCGGCAGGGTGGTGGTGTCGTTGTAGGGGTAGAGCTCCAGCTGGCGGCCGTCGGCATCGAGCACCTGGTGGAAGTAGCCCTCCTGGTAGAGCAGGCCCACGCCCACCAGCGGCAGCCCCAGGTCGCTGGCGGACTTGAGGTGATCGCCGGCCAGCACGCCGAGCCCTCCCGCGTAGAGCGGCAGGGCCTCGCCGAGCCCGAACTCCATGCTGAAGTAGGCCACCCCCCGCAGCCCGGCGTCGCCGTGCTGGGCGCTGAACCAGCCGGGGCGCGCGCAGTAGGCGTCGCGGGCCTCGGTGAGGGAGCGCAGGTGCTCCAGGAACCGGGCATCCCCGGCCAGCGACTCGAGGCGGCCGCGGGGAAGGTTCTGGAGGATGACGTAGGGGTTCTCGGTGACCGCCCAGCTGTCCGGGTCCATGGCCTCCCACAGCCGGTCGCCGGCGTGGCTCCAGGTCCAGCGCAGATCGGTGATGAGGTCCACCAGCGGGGCCAGCGGCCCGGGCAGCTCCTCGGCCCGGGGGCGGTAGCGTCTCATGGCGTCTCTCCCCAGCGCCAGTTGCGCACCTCGGGCAGGTCCTCGCCGTGGCGGGCGATGTACTCGCGGTGCCCGGTGCGCTTGTCGCGCATGAGCTGCTTCACGTAGGCCGCCCGGACGCCGAGACCCGGCACCCGGTCGATGACGTCCCCCACCAGGTGGAAGCGGTCCAGATCGTTGCGCACCACCATGTCGAAGGGGGTGGTGGTGGTGCCCTCCTCCTTGTAGCCGCGCACGTGCAGGTTGCGGTGGTTGGTGCGGCGGTAGGTGAGGCGGTGGATGAGCCACGGGTAGCCGTGGTAGGCGAAGAGGATGGGCCGGTCGGTGGTGAACAGGCTGTCGAAGTCCCGGTCGGTGAGGCCGCTGGGGTGCTCCTCCCGCGGCTGCAGGGTCATGAGGTCCACCACGTTGACGACCCGCACCCTGAGCTCCGGCAGGTGCTCGCGCAGCAGCTGCGCGGCCGCCAGCACCTCCAGGGTGGGCACGTCGCCGGCGGCCGCCAGCACCACGTCGGGCTCGCCGCCGCGGTCGCTGCTGGCCCACTCCCAGATGCCGATGCCGGCGCTGCAGTGGTTGATGGCCGCCTCCATGGAGAGCCACTGGGGCTCGGGCTGCTTGCCGGCGACGATGACGTTGATGAAGTCGCGGCTCCTCAGGCAGCGGTCGGCCACGTAGAGCAGGCAGTTGGCGTCCGGCGGCAGGTAGACGCGGATGGTGTCCGCCTTCTTGTTCACCACCAGGTCGATGAAGCCCGGGTCCTGGTGGGAGAAGCCGTTGTGGTCCTGGCGCCAGACGTGGGAGGTGAGCAGGTAGGTGAGGGAGGCGATGGGTCGCCGCCAGGGCACCTCCTTGCTCACCTTCAGCCACTTGGCGTGCTGGTTGAACATGGAGTCGACGATGTGGATGAAGGCCTCGTAGCAGGAGAAGAAGCCGTGGCGGCCGGTGAGCAGGTAGCCCTCCAGCCAGCCCTGGCAGGTGTGCTCGGAGAGGATCTCCATCACCCGGCCGTCGGCGGCGAGGTGGTCGTCGCCGGGCAGGCGCTCGGCCATCCAGCTGCGCCCGGTCACCTCGAACAGGGCGCCGAGGCGGTTGGAGGCGGTCTCGTCGGGCCCCATCACCCGGAAGTTGCGCGACTCCAGGTTGCGCCGCATCACCTCCCGCAGCCAGCCCCCCAGGACCCGGGTGGATTCGGCCTCCGCGGCGCCGGGCACGGTGACCTCCACCGCGTGGTCGCGGAAGTCGGGCAGGCGCAGCTTGCGCAGCAGCAGCCCGCCGTTGGCCTGGGGATTGGCGCCCATGCGTCGTGCTCCGGCGGGAGCCAAGGCGGCCAGCTCCGGACGCAGCCGGCCCTCCGCGTCGAACAGCTCTCCGGGCCGGTAGCCGGCCAGCCACTGCTCCAGCTGGGCCAGGTGCTCCGGGTTGGTGTGGATCCCGGACAGCGGCACCTGGTGGGAGCGCCAGGTGCCCTCGGCGGGCAGTCCATCCACCACCTTCGGGCCGGTCCAGCCCTTGGGGGAGCGCAGCACGATCATGGGCCACGGCGGACGCGCGCCGGCCCCGCCGCCGCGGGCGGCGGCCTGGATCGCCGCGATCTCGTCGAACACCGCGTCCAGGGTGGCGGCCATGGCCTGGTGCATGAGCGCCGGGTCGTCGCCGGAGACGAAGCGCGGGGCGTAGCCGTAGCCGCGCAGGAGGCTCTCCAGCTCCGCCTCGGGGATGCGCGCGAGCAGCGTGGGATTGGCGATCTTGTAGCCGTTGAGGTGGAGGATGGGCAGCACGGCGCCGTCGGTGGCGGGATTGAGGAACTTGTTGGAGTGCCAGGCGGTGGCCAGCGGGCCGGTCTCCGCCTCGCCGTCGCCCACCACGCAGCAGGCCACGAGGCCGGGATTGTCGAACACCGCCCCGAAGGCGTGGGAAAGGGCGTAGCCCAGCTCGCCGCCCTCGTGAATGGATCCGGGCGTCTCGGGGGTGGCGTGGCTGCCCACCCCGCCGGGGAAGGAGAACTGCTTGAACAGCCGGCGCATCCCCTCGGCGTCGGCGCTCACGTCCGGGTAGAGCTCGCTGTAGCTGCCCTCGAGCCAGGTGTTGGCGGTCAGCGCCGGTCCGCCGTGGCCGGGCCCGGCGATGAAGATGAGGTCGAGATCGCGGGCGCGGATGATGCGGTTGAGGTGCAGGTAGAGGAAGTTGAGCCCGGGGGTGGTGCCCCAGTGGCCCAGCAGCCGCGGCTTCACGTGCCCGGCCCGCAGCGGCTCGCGCAGCAGCGGGTTGTCGAGCAGGTAGATCTGGCCCACGGAGAGGTAGTTGGCGGCCCGCCAGTAGGCGTCCATGCGGGCCAGTTCGTCGGGCGCGAGAGGCCCCGGGGCGGGGGCGGGGGTGTTCGCGGACATGTTCCGGCCTCCCTGCAGGCGGTGGAACGTCGGGCGCCCGGACGCGGGTGGGCGCGCCGGGCAGGTGTCCTATAAGGCTAAACCAGGGGCGGTTAAGCGCAAGTCGAGGTCAGGACAGGGGGCAGGGAACGTGGGCAGGGGATAAGGTTGGGCCGTGCTCTCACGCACCACGGTGATGGGTGATGCGTTATGGGTGATGGGATGAACGGCATCACGCATTCACGCATTCACGCATTCACGCATTCACGCATTCACGCAATCACCCCGCGTCGGGCTGGGCCTCGGGGCGGGCGGCGTGGAAGGCGGGGAGGGTGCGGCAGGTGGCGTCGATGCGGGTGATGTTGGGGAAGGGCTTGAGGTCGCAATCGAAGCGGCGGGCGTTGTAGACCTGGGGCACCAGGCAGAGGTCGGCGAGGGTGGGGCGGTCGCCGTGACAGAAGGTGGCGGTGTCGGGACTCTCCTCCAGCAGCCGCTCCAGGGCGGCGAAGCCCTCCAGGATCCAGTGCCGGTACCACTCCAGCTTCGCCTCTTCCGCCACCCCCAGCCGGCCGGTGAGGTAGCCGAGCACGCGCAGGTTGTTGAGGGGGTGGATGTCGCAGGCCACCAGCAGGGCCAGGGCCCGCACCCGCGCCCGGCCGACCGGATCGGCGGGCAGCAGCGGCGGCCGGGGGTGGGTCTCCTCCAGGTACTCGCAGATGGCCAGCGACTGGGTCAGCAGCCGGCCGTCGTCCGCCAGCGCCGGGACCAGCCCCTGGGGGTTGAGGGCCCGGTAGGCCGGTTCGCGATCCCCGCCCTCGAGCAGGTTCACCCCGGCGTGTTCGTAGGGCAGCCCCTTGAGATTGAGGGCGATGCGCACCCGGTAGGCGGCGGAGGAGCGATGGTAGTCGTAGAGGCGCATGGCGCTCACCGTGGCGGCTGGTAGGGGGTGACGGTCTGGTCGATGGCGCCGAAGATGGAGTGGCCCGACTCATCCACCATCTCGATCCGGATCCGGTCGCCGAAGCCCATGAACGGGGTCTCCGGCCCGCCGGAGTTGATGGTCTCGATCATGCGCAGCTCGGCGATGCAGGAGTAGCCCACCCCGCCGTCGCGGATGGCCGAGCCGTGGGCGGTGTCCTGCCGGTTGGAGACGGTGCCGGAGCCGACGATGGTGCCGGCGCCCAGGGGGCGGGTGCGGGCGGCGTGTGCCACCAGCCGCGGGAAGCTGAAGGTCATGTCCTCGCCCGCCTCGGGACGGCCGAAGGGGACGCCGTTCAGGTAGCTGCGCAGGGGCAGGTGCACCTTGCCCTCCCGCCATGCCCCACCCAGCTCGTCGGGAGTCACCGCCACCGGCGAGAAGGCGGTCGAGGGCTTGGACTGGAAGAAGCCGAAGCCCTTGGCCAGCTCGCCCGGGATCAGGTTGCGCAGGGAGACGTCGTTCACCAGCAGCAGCAGCCGGATGTGCGCCGCCGCCCCCTCCGGGCTCACGCCCATGGGGACGTCGTCGGTGATCACGGCCAGCTCGGCCTCGAAGTCGAGCCCCCACGCCTCGTCCTCCAGGGCGATGGGCGCGCGGGGGCCGAGGAAGGTGTCGGAGCCGCCCTGGTACATGAGCGGGTCGGTCCAGAAGCTCTCCGGCAGCTCGGCGCCGCGGGCGCGGCGGACCAGTTCCACGTGGTTCACGTAGGCGCTGCCGTCGGCCCACTGGTAGGCGCGCGGCAGGGGGGCGGCCAGGCGCGCCGGGTCCAGGGCGAAGGCCTCGGGCAGCCCCCCGCTCTCCAGCGCCTCGGCCATCGCGCGCAGCTGGGGCGCGGCGCGATCCCAGTCGTCCAGGGCCGCCTGCAGGGTGGGGGCGATGTCGCGCACCGTCACCGCCCGGGTCAGGTCGCGGGAGACCACGACCAGCATGCCGTCGCGGCCGTGGCTGAGGGAAGCGAGCTTCATCGGTTCGTTGTCCTTGTCGACTTGGAGGCGGCCCGTTCGCGCGGCGACCAGGAGTGGACGTAGTCGGGATTCTCCACGCCTGCGGGCATCTGCGCCACCTCCAGCGCGTCGCGGGTGTCGATCATCACCGCCACCTCGTCGGTCTCCTTGCGGGCGTGCTTCGCGCCGGCCTCGAAGGCCTTCGGATGGGGGCCGTGGGGGAAGCCGCAGGGGTGGAAGGTGAGCATGCCGGCATCGATGTTGTCGCGGCTGAAGAACTGCCCGCGGTGGTAGAAGATGACCTCGTCGTAGTCCTCGTTGCTGTGGAAGAAGGGCACCTTCAGGGCGCCCGGATCCGACTCGATGGGACGCGGGCAGAAGGTGCAGACCACGAACCGCGAGGCGAGGAAGGTGGTGTGGGCCGAGGGCGGCAGGTGGTAGCGGTGGCTCATGAGCGGGCGGATGTCGCGCCAGTTCACCCGCACCACGGTGAGATCGCCGTGCCAGCCCACCGCGTCCAGCGGGTTGAAGGGGTAGGTGACGGTGGAGAGCGCGCCGCGGGCCTTGATGACCACCCGCCACTCGGATTCGCCCTGCTGGGCGCGGAACGCCTCGTCCAGCTCCGGGGTGTCGAGGATGGCCGGGTCGAAGATGGCGTGCGGCCCCGCCAGCCCCTTGTCGGGCAGCCGGTAGGCGTCGTTGGTGGCCTCCATGAGCAGCGCCGTCACCGGCTCCCGGGCCTCGATGCGCCAGGCGGTGCCGCGGGGCAGGCACAGGTAGTCGCCGTCGCGGAAGGCCAGGTGGCCGTAGTCGCAGTAGAGATCGCCGGCGCCGTGGTGGATGAACAGCAGCTCGTCGCCATCGGCGTTGCGCACCAGGTGGTCCATGCGCCCTTCCAGTCGCCACAGGCGCACCTTCAGCGCGGCATTGGCGAGCACCGGCGCCGCCGCCCAGGGCGACCCGGCGGCGGCGTCGAGGCGGTTGAGGTCGAAGGCGCGCGGGCGCAGCGGGCCCTCCCAGCCGATCCAGTCGGTGGGCTTGTGGGCGTGGTAGACATGGCTGGCGGGGCCGAAGAAGCCCTCGCGGCCGAGCTCGCGCTCGTAGGTGCCCGGTGGCAGGTCGCAGTGGGCCTGGCGGGAGGCCTGGCCCTTGACCAGGGGGTGGGTGATCCAGTGTTTCATGGTGTCCGCTCCATCCGCTCGCGGCGGTTGGCCGCTGCTGTGGGTGTCTGGTTTGTGCGCAGCCGCGATCCCTACGCGGGCGGCGCCGGTTCCGGCCCGGCGGCGACGTTGCCGCGGACGATGGCGATGGCCTCTTCCAGCACCGCCTCGTCGCCCACGTGGTTGGCCAGCAGCAGGATGAGCTGGGCGTTGGCCTGCGCGCTGCGCCCGGGGTCCAGGTCCCGGTGCAGATCCATCAGCGCCTGGTAGAAATCGTCGGGCCGCGCCAGGCGCGGCTCGACGCACAGCCGGTTCGTTTCGCTCATGCTGTCTCCTCCTTGCCCAGGGCGCGCTCCAGCGCGCCGCGTACCCGCTTCCCGTCGAGCCGGCGCCAGCGGGCGCAGACATGCTGATCGGGGCGCAGCAGGTAGAAGCTGCCGGGCCGGGCGTCGTAGCGCCGGGCCGCCAGCCCCTCCGGGTCGCCGAGGGCGGTGACCCCGGCGGGCGGCGCGCTCCCGGGAAGCTCCGCGGCGATGACCCGGGTGTGCACCGGCACCGGGTCCGCCGCCAGCGCCGCCAGCAGCGCGTGGTCGGCCTCCGGGACCCCCTCCGGGCCGGCGAAGTAGAGGCCGTTGAAGACCCCGCCGAGCTGCGCCAGCAGCCAGCCCGGCCCGTCGGCGGTGATCACCGGGGCGTCGGCGGCCGGTGCCCCGGGCACCATGGCCCCGGTGAAGTCGTCGCGGTCCGGCGTGTTGAGGGGCGAGCCGTCGAGGACCGCCGGCACCGACAGCCGGCCGCTGTTGACCAGCCGGCGGGCGAAGGGGTAGTCCTCGGCCAGGGTCAGGGTGGCGTCGCGGAAGACCCGGCTCATCTCGTTCTTGGGCGTGATGAAATCGGTGGAACGGGTGGAGTTGAGGATGTTCTCGTCGGCGGCGGCGACCCGCTCGCTGTCGTAGCTGTCCAGCAGGCGCTCCGGGGCCTGCCCGCGCAGCACCAGGTCGAGCTTCCAGACCAGGTTGTCCACGTCCTGGATGCCGCTGTTGGCGCCGCGGGCGCCGAAGGGCGAGACCTGGTGGGCGGCGTCGCCCACGAACAGCACCCGGCCGTGGCGGAAGTGCTCCATGCGCCGGCACTGGAAGGTGTAGACGCTGGCCCACTCCAGCTCGAACTCGCGCTCCTCGCCGAGCATGGCGCGCACCCGCGGAATGACGCGCTCGGGCTTCTTCTCCTCCTCCGGGTCGGCGTCCCAGCCGAGCTGGAAGTCGATGCGCCAGACATTGTCGGCCTGGCGGTGGAGCAGGGTGGACTGGCCGCGGTGGAAGGGCGGGTCGAACCAGAACCAGCGCTCGGTGGGGTAGTCGGCCTTCATCACCACGTCGGCGATGAGGAAGCGGTCGCGGAACACCCGGCCCCTGCTCTCCAGGCCCAGCATGCCGCGCACGGAGCTGTTGGCGCCGTCGGCCACGATCAGGTAGTCGCAGGTGAGGGTGTAGGGGCCGTCCGGGGTCTCCACCTCCAGCTCCACCCGCTCGGGGCCCGGGCGCACTGCCGTGACCCGGTTCTTCCAGCGCAGGTCGAGGGGCTCCAGCTCCCGCGCCCGGTTCACCAGGTACTCCTCGAAGTAGTACTGCTGCAGGTTGATGAAGGCGGGGCGGTGATGCCCCGCCTCGGGCAGCAGGTCGAACGCGTAGACCTGGTGGTCGCGGAAGAACACCCGGCCCACGTTCCAGGTGATGCCCTTGTCCACCATGGGCTGGGCGCAGCCGAGGCGGTCGAGGATCTCCAGGGCGCGCTTGGCGTAGCAGACCGCCCGGGAACCGACGCTCACGGTGTTGTTGTCGTCCAGCACCACCGTGTCGATGCCGTGCAGGGCGGCATCGATCCCGGCGCTCAGTCCGACCGGGCCGGCCCCGACCACCACCACCGGGTGGTGGGCCGGCCCGGCGGCCCGCTGGTCCGGCGACGGTGCGTAGTCGTACACCGGGTTGGTGTAGGTGCTGTGCATGACTCCTCCATCCTCGTCGACGGCGGCCTCTGCGTGCCGCTCATCCCGGCAGCCTGGGCATCCCCGCGGCCCGGCGGCGGGTGCGCCTCAGCCGTTCTGCAGGGAGTGCCACATCTCCGTGTCGCGCTCGGCGGTCCAGATGCGCGGGTCGGGGTAGTCGCCCGACTCGTCGTAGGCGCGGGTGATGTCGAAGGGCAGGCAGTGATCGAAGATCACCCACTCGCCGAACTGGGGCTGCAGCAGGGCGTAGGCCTCGTCGTAGGCCTCCTTGAGGCTGCGGCCGGCGGCGCGGGAGCCGGCCACCGATGCGTACATCTGGGTCAGGAAGGACTGGGTGCCGGCGATGGCCGCCTCCACCGTCTCGGGGGTGGTGAGGGCGTCGCCGCGACCGGGGACCAGCCGCTCCGCGCCCAGCCCGCGCAGCCGGGCCAGGGTCTCCGGCCACTCCTTCAGGTAGGCGTCGCCGGTGTAGGGGGTGGCGCCGTACTCCACCAGGTCGCCGGAGTAGAGCACCTTTTCCCCGGGCAGCCAGACCACCGTGTCGCCCTTGGTGTGGCCGCGGCCCAGGTGGCGGATCTCCACCCGGCGCCCGCCCATCCACAGGGTCATGCCCTGGTCGAACACCAGGGTCGGCCAGGTCAGGCCGGGGACCGTGTCCACGCCCTGGAACAGGCGCGGGAAGCGCCCCACCTCCGACTCGTAGTCCTGCTGGCCGCGCTCCTCGATGAGATCCAGGGTGCCGCGGCTGGCGATGATGTGCTCGGCGCCGTAGGCCGAGGCGCCCAGCACCCGCACCGCGTGGTAGTGGGTGAGCACCACGTACTTGACGGGCTTGTCGGTGACCTCGCGGATACGGCGGATGACGTCCTCGGCCATGGCCGGGGTGGCCTGGGTGTCGATGACCATCACGCCGTCGTCACCGACGATGACGCCGGTGTTGGGATCGCCCTCGGCGGTGTAGGCATAGGCGCCCGGGGCCAGCTCAACGAAGCTGACCTGCTTCTCCTCGAGGTCGCCCTGGGATGCGAAGACCTTGCTCATGCTCTCACCTCCGGGATCGGCCGGCGCCACGGTCGGCGGCCGTTGGTTACGAATGCAACCGTAAAAAGTGGTGTTTTTTACGGGATGGGATGTGGGGAGATGATAGTTGCAAATGAAACGAAAAGGCAAGGAGGCGTCCAGTGGCCGGTAGCCGGTGGCCAGCACGTAGGTGCAGATTTATCTGCACAAGCAGGTCGTGGTTTGATTGTCTGCCTGGCCGGAGGATCCGGCCCTGCATCCTGACCCCTACGCTTCCCCGCACAGGTCCCGGGCGCGGGCCTGGAGCTTGTGCAGGAGACGGTCGAGCTCGCTCTGCTCGGCGGGGGTGAGGGCGGAGAGCAGGCGCGCCTCGCAGGCCTTGGCCAGGGGGACGATGTCGCGGTAGATGCGCAGCCCCCGGGCGCTGAGGCGCAGGTTGGCCCGGCGGCGGTCGTTCCTGTCGGTCTGGCGCAGCAGCAGGCCGGCGCCCACCAGGCGGCCGACGGCCCGGCTCACCTGCACCTTGTCCATGCTGGTGCGCTCGCAGATCTCGTTGGCGGTGAGGGGCTGGTAGTTGCCGAGCACGGCGATGGCGCGCCACTCGGGGATGGAGATGCCGAAGCGCTCCGAGTAGAGCCGGGCGATGGACTGGCTCACCGCCAGGCTGAGCACCGAGATCCGGTAGGGGAGGAACCGCTCCAGCTCGACGCGCGGTTCGTCGTCAGGGGCGGTGGCGGGGCTGTCCGGCGTGGCGGCCATGGCGTCGGTGGCGGGTGGCGAAGGGATTGCCGCCAATATAGTTGCATCCGTAACCAATGACAACAGCGGGAAGGCGGTTTATCCGCAGATTACGCAGATTACGCAGATTGTTGTGAGTCGGATTGGTGGGCGTATCGAGACAACCCCCGCGCCAACAGTACGACTGGGGCAGGCAGCTCGGCAGCGACAGCGTCCCATCAAGCTTTCGGGTTCCGGGTGGGACGCAGTATATCCGTGTAATCTGCGTAATCTGTGGATAAACCAGATTTTTTCCTTTCCCCGACGAGTAGGGCGGCCGACTCAGATGCCGAGGTAGGCTTCCTTGATCTTCTCGTTCTCGAGCAGGGCGCGGCCGGTGTCGGAGAGCACGATGTTGCCGGTCTCGATGACGTAGCCGCGGTCGGCGATGGCGAGCGCCGCGTTGGCGTTCTGCTCCACCAGGAAGATGGTCATGCCCTGGCGCTTGAGCTCGGAGACCGCGTTGAGGATCTCCTCCACCAGCAGCGGCGCCAGCCCCATGCTCGGTTCGTCGAGCAGCAGCAGGCGCGGCTTGCGCATCAGCGCCCTGGCCATGGCCAGCATCTGCTGCTGGCCGCCGGAGAGGGTGCCGGCGGCTTCCCGGCGCTTCTGGCGCAGGATCGGGAACATCTCGTACATGCGGTCGAGATCCTCCCAGGCGGCGTCGCGGTCGCGCTTGTAGGCGCCCAGCAGCAGGTTGTCCTCCACCGACATGGGGCCGAACACCTGCCGGCCCTCGGGCACCTGGCTGATGCCCATCAGCGTGCGCCGCTCGGCCGGGACCCGGGTGATGTCCTCGCCGTGGAAGCGGATGGTGCCGGCGCTGGCGGGGCGGATGCCCGAGAGGGTCATCAGCAGGGTGGTCTTGCCGGCGCCGTTGCCGCCCACCAGCGCCACCAGCTCCCCCTCGCGCACTTCGAGATCGATGCCGTGCAGCGCCTGGATGCGTCCGTAGTGGGTGGTGAGGCCGCGGATCTCCAGCACCGGCGCGGTGACGGCCGCGGGGGCCGGGCGGGCGGACTCCGCGGCGTGGCGCAGCCCGAGGCCGAAGGGCTCGGGCAGGATGTTGACGATCTGCTTGTGCAGGGCCCGGAACTCCGCCTGCACCGACTCGCCGAACAGCGGGTCGCTGTTCTCTGAGAAGGCCGCGTCGATGACCCGCCAGTCCTCGTCGGTGAGGTGCTCCTCGGCCAGCGGCAGGACCCGCGTCTCCTCCTTCTGGCAGTGCTCGCGGGCCGCCTCTATGTAGCGTCCCAGGGCGTCGACGAAGGGGGCCCGCCCCGCGGCCGGATCGCGCTCGAAGGTCTCCAGCAGGTGGCCCAGCCGGCGCATGGACTCGGGCTCGCGGGCATGCTCGCGCTGCAGCTCGTCGAGGATCGCTTCCGCCTCCGGCGCCCGCCGGCGCAGGGCGCGGAACAGGAACGCGTCCTCCTTGGGGTGGTGGAAGCGGTTGGTGTAGGTGTCGATGTAGTGGAAGATGGACCGGAACAGCACCACGTCGGGCGGTGCGCTGCTCTCCGCCACCTCGCGGCGGAGCTGGTCCAGGGCGGAGACGAGCACGTCCAGACTGCGGTGCTCGGCGCGGATGATGTGTAGCGCTTCGGTCATGGTCGGTTGCAGCCGTGTGGGATGCTCTCAGCCGCCCAGGTAGGCGGCGATGACGTCCGGGTTGTTGCGGATCTCCTCCGCGGTGCCCTCGGCCAGCTTCTTGCCGTAGTCGAGCACCAGGATGTGATCGGAGATGCCCATCACCAGCTTCATGTCGTGCTCCACCAGCATGATGGTCATGCCGGTGGAGGCGACCTTCTGGATCAGCTGGTCGATCTGCGCGGTCTCCCGCGGATTGAGCCCGGCGGCCGGCTCGTCGAGCAGCAGCAGGCGCGGCTCGGCCGCCAGCGCGCGGGCGATCTCCAGGCGCTTGAGCGCGCCGTAGGGCATGGAGTCGGCGTCGGCGTCCAGGTAGCTCTCCAGGCCCACGAAGGCCATCAGCTCGGCGGCCTTGTCGCGGCAGGCGCGATCGCCGCGGACGATGCCGGGCAGGCGCAGCATGGCGGGGAGGAAACGGCTGTCGAGGTGCAGGTGGCGCCCCATCATCACGTTCTCCAGGGCCGACATGTTCTGGCAGATCTGGAGATTCTGGAAGGTGCGGCTCACCCCGAGGCGCGCCAGGCGGAAGGGGGCGATGGCGGAGATGTCGCGCTCCTCCAGCAGGATCCGCCCCACCGTGGGCGTGTAGACTCCGGTGATGAGGTTGAACAGGGTGGTCTTGCCGGCCCCGTTGGGACCGATTACCGAGTGGATGGTGCCTTCCCGGATGCCGAAGCTGAGGTCCTTGATGGCGTGGATGCCGCCGAAGACCTTGCTCAGACCCTCGATGCGCAGCAGGCTCATGAGCGGGCCCTCCGCAGGCGCAGCAGGGTGGGCAGCAGGCCCTTGGGCATGAAGATCATGGTGACCATGAGGATGGCGCCGAAGATCATCATCTCGTAGTCCTCGAACCCGGCCAGCAGCTGTGGCAGCAGGGTGAGGATCAGCGCGCCCAGGATGGCGCCGAAGGTGGAGGCCATGCCGCCCAGCACCACCATGGTGACCAGCTCGATGGAGCGGAAGAAGCCCGATTCGCCGGGGGTGATGAAGCCGGCGTAGTGGGCCGCCAGGCTGCCGGCGATGCTGGCGATGATGGCCGAGACCACGAAGATCAGCACCTTGTAGTGGCTGGTGTTCATGCCCGAGACCTGGGCCGCCACCTCCGAGCCGTGCACCCCGCGCAGGGCCCGTCCAACGGGCGAGTCGATGATGTTCAGCGCCAGCCAGGTCACCAGCACCAGCAGGCCGCCGAACACCCAGTACCAGCTCTTCTCCCCGTACAGGTTCCAGCCGAACAGGGTGAAGGCGGGGACCACCATCCCGTCGGGTCCGCCGGTGAGGGCCGACTCGGTGTTGAGCACGATGGAGATGATGATGCCGAAGCCCAGCGTGGCCATGGCCAGGTAGTGGCCCTTGAGCCGGAGGATCGGCTGGCCGATGAGGAAGGCCAGCAGGCCCACCCCGACCGCCCCGGCGCCGAGGGCCGCCAGCGGCGGCCAGCCGTGGCTGGCGGTGAGGATGGCGGAGGTGTAGGCCCCGAGGCCGAAGAAGGCGGCATGGCCGAGGCTGATCTGCCCGGCGTAGCCGATGAGCAGGTTCAGGCCCACCACCACCGCGGCGTTGATGATGATGTGGATGGCCACGTCATAGTGGTAGTTGTTCCGGAACGCCAGCGGCAGCAGGGCGATGACCAGCGCGAGCGCCAGCAGGCCGCCGGTACGGGGTGTCGTCAGCCCCATGGTCAGACCCTCTCCGTGCCGCGCCCGCCCAGCAGTCCGCGGGGCAGGAAGAACAGGATGAGCAGCATGATGATGAAGGGCACCGCATCCTTGTAGTCGGAGGAGAGGTAGCCGGCGGTCATGGTCTCGGCGATGCCGAGGATGAGCCCGCCGATGATGGCGCCCACCCCGCTGCCGAGCCCGCCCAGCACCGCGGCGGCGAAGCCCTTCAGCCCCAGCAGGATGCCCACGTCGTAGGAGGTGAGGCTGATGGGGGCGATGATGATGCCGGCGATGGCGCCGAGCATGGCCGAGAGGCCGAAGCTCATCAGCAGCACGAAACGGGTGTTGATGCCCACCAGCTGGGCGGCCACCTTGTTGTGGGAGGTGGCGAGGATGGCCCGTCCCAGCATGGTGCGGCTGAAGAAGTACCAGAGCACCGCCATGATCACCACGCTCACGCCGATGACCCACAGGCTCTGGGGCACGATGATTGCGCCGAGGATGTTGATGGGCTCCTCGCCGGAGAAGGCCTGCAGGGCGAAGAAGCCCTTGCCCCACAGCACCTGCGCCAGTCCGCGCAGGAACAGGGAGGCGCCGATGGTGATGATGATGAGGGTCACCACCTCGGCATTGCCCGCGGGCTCCACGGCGAACTTCTCCAGCGCCATGCCCACCAGGCCGGTGGCGATGACCGCCAGCACGATGGCCAGCGGCAGCGGCAGGCCCGCCCCCACCAGGAACACGGTGGTCATGCCGCCGAGCATGATGAACTCGCCCTGGGCGAAGTTGATCACGTTGCTGGCGTTGAAAATGATGGAGAAACCGAGCCCCACCAGGGCGTAGGTGGTACCGAGGGTGATCCCGGTGAGGAGGAACTGCAGGAATTCAGAGAACATGGGAGTTTCCGCGGCCATCTGCAGGCTGGCCGGGTGGTCGGGGCGGGCGGGCGTCCGGGTGCGGAGCTCCGGTTGCGTTCACCCGCACCGGTGATCCACGGGCAGCGCGCCGCGGTCCCCCCTGGACCCGGGCAGTCTCTATACGGTGCCCGTCCCGCGCGGAGGCGCGGGACGGGCGACGCTGGGTGAAGGCCTTACTCGGCCAGGGCCCAGTTGCCGTTGCGCACTTCGAGCATGCGGAAGGCGGTGAGGTCCAGCCCCAGGTGATCCTCGGGCGACATGTTCACCACCCCGGCGGTGCCCATGAAGCCCCGGGTCTGCTCGATGGCGTCACGCACCTTGGCCTTGTCGGTGCTGCCGGCGCGCTTCATGGCGTCCACGGCGATCATCAGGCCGTCGTAGGCATGGCCGCCGAAGGTGGAGACATCGGAGCCGGTGGACTCCTCGTAGGTGGTCTTGTAGCCGACCACGACCGGCTTCTGGGGGTCGGAGTCCGGCAGGCTCTCGGCCACCAGCAGGGCCGCGGCGGGCAGGCGCACGCCCTCGGCGGCGCCGCCGGCCAGCTCCAGGTAGCTCTTGGAGGCCACGCCGTGGGACTGGTAGAGGGGCAGCTTGATGCCCAGCTGGGCGTAGTTCTTGGTGACGATGGCCGGACCCTGGCCGAAGTCGAAGTTCAGCACCGCCTCCACGCCCTCGGTGTTCTTGATCTTGGTGAGCTGGGTGGTCATGTCGGTGTCTTTCGGGCCGTAGGTCTCGTCGGCCACGATCTCGATGCCGTACTTGGGCGCCACCGCCAGGGACTGCTCGTGGCCGGACTTGCCGAAGCCGCCGGTGCCGGAGATGAGGGCCACCTTGGACAGTCCGCGCTTGCGCATGTCCTCGAAGATCTTCTCGGCGGCCATCTTGTCGGTATGGGGGGTCTTGAACACCCACTTCTTCACCGGGTCGATGATCACCACCGCGCCGGCCAGGGAGATGAAGGGGATCTCCGCCTGCTCGACCAGCGGTACGGCGGCCATGGTGGCGCCGGTGGTGCTGCCGCCGACGATGATGTCGACGCCGTCGGACTCGATGAGGCGCTTGACGAAGGTGCGGGCCTTCTGGGCATCGCCGCCGTCATCGTAGTGCACCAGCTCCAGCTGCTTGCCCAGGACGCCGCCCTCGGCATTGATGCGATCGATGTAGATCTGCAGGGTCTTGAGCTCGGGGTCGCCGAGGAAGGAGGCCGGCCCGGTGACCGAGAGGAAGGAGCCGACCTTGATGGTGTCGGCGGCCTGGACGGTACCGGCGGACAGCCCGAGGCTGGCGACGGCCAGGGTGGCGGCGGCCAGCCCCTTGCGCATGGTTTTATTGAACATGACTCTCACTCTCCGATGATGTGCTTGGTGTTGTTGATATGGTTATATGGGTGCTTGTGATACCGGGTGATCTCGGCCACCCTTGCCGGCTGCAACATCTGCACCGGAAAACAATAACAAAAATAGGGGCGGAGAACAGAGTCTCCGCCCAATGTCACAACAGCGCCTCGACCTGCTCGCGGGCGCGGCCGAAGTCCTCGACGCTCTCCTCGTAGGCTTCGCGGGCGATGGAATAGCGCTCCACCGCCTCGGTGTCGATGTGGCCGTAGAGGCCGGCCTGGGCCTTGCGGCACTCCTCCCACAGGCGGTCGGCGATCAGCCGCCGGCGCATGTAGACGCGGGCAGCCTCCTGCTGGCTGGGGCGCAGTTCCTCGTAGGCGGGGACCGCGGGCCGGCCGAGGGTGGCGAAGTCGCTCTGCAGGAGCAGCCACATCTCCGCCCAGTTCTCCTCCCCGCCCAGGTTCGGCCGGTAGCCGAACCGGGCGAGCACGCTGGCTCCCGATTCCACCCGCTGATCGGGCGAGGGGACGATCATGTCGCGCTCCTCCTACTGGGGCCTGACTTCGTTCACGGACTCCTCGTCCAGCGTGTAGCCCACGCGCATCTCGTAGTCGGGCTGCACGTCGGCGGGCAACTCGAAGCCGATCTCCGTGAGGCGCGATTCGAGCAGTTCCAGGTACTCGGACTGAAGTTCTTCAGGACGCTTGGTCTTGAGCCCGTATTCGTAATACTTGTCGAACATCGCGGACTTGTTGCCGCCGGCGGACGGCCGGCCGTAGAACCCCAGCCCGATGCGCATGAATTTCGGGATCCGCGCCTGCATGAACTCGCGGGTCTTCTCGCCACCGAACTCGATACAGCGCTTGGAGGCCCAGACGCCGAAGGCGAGGTGGCCGTGCTCCTCCTTGTGGATGCGGACGTTGACCCGCGCCCAGGGCAGGTAGGAGCAGTCGCGGTACTGGCCCAGGAAGGCCACCGCCGCCGGGGTGACCACCGTGGAAAACAGGGCCACGTCCTCCCAGCACTCGAACCAGGTGGACCAGTTTTCCTTGCGGAACCCGTTGATTACATTGACCTTGCTTCGATCCGGGTCGTCCGGGTGCCGGCACAGCTCCTGGAGCCTGGCATCCACGTCGACACCCAGGTCGCGCATCAGGTTCCAGACGTAGTAGCCGTGGCCCATCTCCTCCATCACCTTCTTGGAGAGCCGGTAGGCCTCCTCGGGGCGGGGGGCGAAGCGGAGGTTTTCGGCGACCCGCTGGCCGCCGGCATATTCGGAATCGGCCTGGAAGGACATCAGGTTCAGCAGCGCCTGCTTGTAGTCCTCGGGCAGGATGTCGCCCTTGTCGTAAGTCTTCATCTCTTAGCCTCCGCAGCGTATTTGTGTTCCTGGCGCGGCGCGCCTCCATCGGGTTCTTAAAGCGACACAAAAAAGGTCGTTAAAGAAACACTAGTGTATCAATATTTTGCTGTCAACCGATTTTTGTGGCAGTCTCTGGGGGCGGTTCGAGCACCGGCCCGGGTGGCCGGGAATGCCCCGGCACGAGGAGGAAGGGATCGGGATATGACCAGAAGAAAAAGCCATCCCCAGGCGGAGGCGCTGGTGGAGTCGTTTCGCAGCAAGCGGCCCATCCGCGCCGGTTCGCTCATCATCACCGTCTATGGCGATGCCATCGCCCCGCACGGCGGCACCGTGTGGCTGGGCAGCCTGATCCGGCTGCTGGAGCCGCTGGGGCTGAGCCAGCGGCTGGTGCGCACCTCGGTGTTCCGCCTGGCCCGCGAGAGCTGGCTGGGCGCCGAGCAGATCGGCAGGCGCAGCTACTACAGCCTGACCGGCACCGGCCGGGCACGGATCGAGAGCGTGCACCGCCGCATCTATGCCCCCGTGCAGAGCGAGTGGGACGGCGGCTGGCACCTGATCATGCTGATTACCGACGACATCGGTCCCGAGGAGCGGCGCGCCGTGGGACGGGAGCTGGCCTGGCAGGGTTTCGGCATGATTGCCACCGGTGTCTTCGCTCATCCCTCGGCGGACATGGATGCCGCGCGCAAGGTCCTGGAGGATCTCGGGATCATCGACAAGGCGGTGATACTGGCGGCCAGCTGCGAGCCGGGCGGGAGGGGCCGACCGCTGCGCTCGCTCATCGGCAACTGCTGGAACCTGGACGAGCTGGCCGATGAGTACCGCGAGTTCCTGGATCGCTTCCGTCCCGTGTGGCGGGAGCTCAACGGCGTCCGGCAGCTCGATCCTGAGGAGTGTTTTCTGATACGCACGCTCCTCATCCATGACTTTCGCCGTGTTCTTTTGCGCGATCCCCAGCTGCCGGCCCAGCTGCTCCCGGCGGACTGGGCGGGGACGGCGGCCAGGCTGCTGTGCCGTAACCTGTACCGCCTCGTCGAGGGACCCGCCGAGGCCCACCTGATGGCGACGCTGGAGACCGCGGACGGACCGCTGCCCGAGGCGTCGCCCTATTACTACCAGCGCTTCGGCGGGCTCGAATCCGCGCCGGCATGAACGAGGACGCAGGAGTGAGTTCCATGCACAAGTCGGTGGCCGTGGTCGGTGCGGGGCCCGCGGGCCTGTACCTGGCGGAAGTCCTGGCCAAGAGGCTGGCCGGCGCCCAGGTGGACGTCATCGAGCGTCTGCCGACGCCCTTCGGCCTGGTCCGCGGCGGTGTCGCACCCGATCACCAGGGCACCAAGAACATCGTGCGCCAGTTCGAGCGGACCCTGCAGCGGGACAACGTCCGCTTCCACGGCAACGTGGAGGTGGGGCGGGATGTGGGCTACGAGGAGCTGAGGCAGGCCTACGATGCGGTGGTGTTCGCCACCGGCGCGCTGCAGGACCGCCGGCTCGGGATCCCGGGCGAGGCGCTGCCCGGCGTGTACGGTTCCGGAGCCTTCGTGGGCTGGTACAACGGGCTGCCCGATTTTCGCGATCTCGCCCCGGAGCTGCCGGGCGGCGCGGTGGCCATCATCGGCAACGGCAACGTGGCGCTGGACCTGGCGCGCATCCTGGCCAAGAGCGAGGCGGAGCTGGCGAGCTCCGATCTCTGTGCCCACGCCCGGGCGGTGCTGTTCTCCGCCCGGTTGACCGACATCTACCTCATCGGCCGGCGCGGCCCGCTCGAGGCCACCTTCACGCCCGAGTCCCTGGCCGAGCTGGGCGCCCTCGGCCGCGCGGTGCCCCTGGTGGATTCCACCCGGATTCCGGCCGCCGCCGAGGGTCTGGAGCCGAAGGAGCAGAAGATCAAGGAGCAGAATCTCGAGCTGCTGCGCGGGTTCGCGGCCAACCGGCCGGAGCTGAAACCGCTGCGGATTCACCTGTTGTTCCAGGCCGCCCCGGTGGGTGTGCTCGGCACGGAACGGGTCGAGGGGTTGCGGCTGGAGCATACCCGGCTGGAGGGCGGGCGGGCCGAACCCACCGGCGAGACATTCGAACTGCCCGTGTCCACGGTGATCACGGCCATCGGCTACCGGAGTGCGGCGATTCCCGGCCTGCCTTTCGATGAGCGGCGGGGGCGGGTGGCCAACGCCGGGGGGCGGGTGGAGCCGGGGGTCTATGCCACCGGCTGGTGCCGGCGCGGTCCGCAGGGGGTCATCCCGGCGAACCGCACCGACGCCCTGGGCGTGGCGGAGCTGGTGCTGGAGGACCTGGCCGAACGGCCCGCGGGGAACAGGCCCGGCCGGCCGGCGCTCGAGCGGCTGCTGGCGGAACGGGGAGCGGAGCCGGTCTCCTTCGCGGACTGGCAGGCGATCAATGGGGCGGAGTCCGGCCGCGCGGAGGCGGGCCGGCCGCGGGAGAAGTTCACCCGGGTGGAGGAGATGCTCGCCCTTCTCGGCCGCGAAAGGACCGCGGCGCGGACCGGGTGACAGGGTTCGTTGACGGAATTGCAAACCGGTGCACTGCGGGTGCCGTGGTATTTGATATAAGAGTGCCTGTACGCTCCGCGCCCCGGGATGGGTGTCGGGGCGCACGACTCTTGTCAATGCGGACCTGAGGGGTACTGGATGAACAAGCTGTTACTGGGTACGGCCCTGTCCCTGTGCATGAGTGCTGCGCTGGCACAGCAGGGCGGGGTGGTGCCGCCGGATCTGCAGACGGTGGCCCAGGAGGAGCTGGCGTTGCGGCAGGAGATGCAGGCCCGCATCGAACGCTACGCAACCGATGAGAATGGGCTCCGGCAGGCCGTCGCGGCGGCGCAGGAGCGCACGGTCTTCTGCGGTTACTGTCACGGGGAGGATGGCAACAGCACCCGGGAGTACATCCCCAATCTCGCCGGCCAGAATCCGACCTATCTCCTGGACCAGTTCGACCGCTTCGGTGACGGACGGCGCAAGGACTTCGTCATGGCGGAACTGGCCAAGAGCTTCACCGACGAGGAGAAGGTGAACCTGGCCATCTACTACTCGACCCTGGAGATGCGCCCCGCGGGCGGGGATGCGGAGAAGGCGGTCGCAGGTCAGGTGATCTTCACCGAGCAGTGCGCCCAGTGCCACGGACCCGACGCCAAGGGCGAGGCGGGTTATGCCCGCCTGGCCGGGCAGCGTCCCACCTACGTGGTGAAGATGCTCCAGGAGTTCCGCGACAAGACCGGTCGGCGCGCCAACCCGTGGATGAGCGCCGTGGCGGTGCGCCTCAGCGATGCGGACATGGCGGCGGTGGCGGCCTACCTGGCCAACCTCAAGTAGTCACGTCCGTCCCGATTTCGCATAATGGGGCCGGCCTCGGGACGGTCCCAGGGGCCTGAACGACCAGGAGAGGTGTCATGGCGAACAGGTCCTTGCGCTCCATTCACGTGCCTGCCCCCGGCCGGGGCGGCGCGGGTCCGGTCGGGGCGGATTGCCCATGAGGCCCCTGCCCACGGATATCCGCATCCGGCCGGCCCGGGCGGGGGACATGCCGGCGATGCTCGCGGTGCTCGAGCTCGTCAACATGCACCGCATTCCCTCCCCGGAGATGCCGGAGCTGGACTGGCGCTGCTGCTTCGTCGCCGAGAACGGCAGCGGCCGCGTGCTGGGCATGTCCGGCTACAAGGTCCTCTCGTCCACCGAGGGCAAGACCACCCTGATGGCGGTGCATCCCGACTGCAAGGGGACGGGCATCGGCCATGCCCTGCAGGTCCGGCGCATGGAGGCGCTGCTGGAGCTGGGCGTCGAGTGGCTCACCACCAACGCCGACCGGCCCGAGACGATCGCCTGGTACAAGAAACACTTCGGCTACCGGGAGGTGGGTACCCTGGCCAAGGAGCACGAGTTCGGACTGCCCGGGGTGGACCACTGGACCACCCTGCGCACCAACCTCCGGGACTGGCGCTCGCGGCGGAACGGTGGCTGAGCGCGTGATCGGCTACCACGGGACGCTCGAGTCAACCGATGCCCTCTACGGCGGCGAGGGGATGCCGCCGCTCATCATCAACTGCTGCCTGACCGGCATCGTTCCCACCAAGTCGGTCAATCCCCACGTGCCGGTCTCGGTGGAGGAGATCGTCGAGGACGCCTGCCGGGTGGCGGAAGCCGGGGCGAGCATGCTCCATATCCATGCCCGCGACGCCGAGGGCATCCATACCTGGCGCCCGGAACCCTACGCCCGCATCTTCAGCGCCATCCGCCGTCATCACCCGGAAGTGATCCTGGTGGCGACCACCAGCGGCCGCTCGGTGCCGTCGCTGGAGTGCCGCGCCGCGGTTCTCGACCTGGAGGGCGAGGCCCGGCCCGACATGGCCTCCCTCACGCTGGGGTCCCTGAACTTTCCCCGCACCGCCTCCTGCAATGACCCGGAAACCATCCAGGGGCTGGCCCGCTGCATGGCCGAGCGGGGCATCCGTCCCGAGCTGGAGGTGTTCGAGCCGGGGATGCTCAACTACGCCTTCTACCTGCTGCGCAAGGGCTTGCTGCACGCCCCCTGCTACGTGAATTTCCTGCTTGGCTCGCTGGGCGCCATGGCCGGCCGGGTGGCGGATCTCGCCCACCTGGTCCGGGACGTGCCGGCGGACTGGACCTGGGCGGCCGCGGGCATCGGACGCTACCAGCTGCCCATCAATACCGCGGCCATCGTGATGGGCGGCCACGTGCGCGTGGGCCTGGAGGACAACCTGTTCCTGGATGCCGGCAAGCGCGAACCGGCCTCGAACGTGGCGCTGGTGGAACGGGTGGTGCGCATCGGCGGCGAGCTGGAGCGGCCGATCGCGACGCCCGCCCAGGCCCGGCGGCTGATCGGGCTGGCCTCCGGCGGCCGCGGCGCCTGAGGGCGTCAGGCGTCCGCCGGAGGGGGCTCCTGGCGCCGGTTCTCCCCGGCAATCTCCTCCAGGGCGGCGCGATTCGTGAAGCTGATGGCTCCTCGCTCCTCGAACATCAGGCCGCGCCGCTTGAAATCGTTCATGATGCGCGAGGTGGTCTCGAGGGTGATCCCCAGCGTGTTGGCAATCACCTCGCGGCTGAGCCGGGAGGTGTCCTCCTCGCCGTGCCGCTCGCCCAGATGCAGCATCAGCCGGGCCAGGCGCGCCGGGGCCGGACCGGTGGCGAAGCTGGTCAGGAAATGATCGGCCTCGTCGGCGCTCTTCTGCATGGACCTGAGCAGGGAGCCGGCCATGCCGGGGTGGCGCTGGCGCATGGCGTTGACGAGCACGATGGGGATGCGGCTGACCTCGGTCCGCCGCGCCGCGGCGGCGGTGTGGCGGTAGCGCCCGTCCACGAGCAGCTCCAGGCCCAGGGTGTCGCCGGGGTGGGCCAGCCGGACGATGCGCTCCCCGCCCCAACGGGTCTGCTGCACCAGGGCCACCAGGCCGGAGACAATGGTGAACACGGCGTTGCCCGCGGTGTCCTGCCTGTACAGGGTCGTGCGGGGGCGGTAGGCGAACCGGTCCACCGGGACCGGCAGCTCGTCGCCGCAGTTCGCGCACAGCTGCTCCAGCAGCTCGCCGGGCGGCACGGACGGCTGGCTGCATACCACCCGGCCGAGCCACTGGATATCCTGCCGATGGTTGACGGTGTCCGACATCAGTTCCGTGTTTTCCCCCCGGCGCCGGCGGCGCGGCGCCCCTTCCCCGCGGTCCTCACGGTTCCGCCTCCGTCGGTATCGGAATCCGGAGCCGGACTTCGAGTCCCTGGTGCTCCGGCGCGGTGAGCTCGATTTCCCAGCTGTAGAGCTCGCACAGCTGGCGGACGATGGCGAGCCCCAGCCCGCTGCCGCCGGTGTCGCGGCTGCGGGAGTTCTCGAGCCGGTGAAAGGGCCTGAAGACGGCTTCGCGCTGCCCGGCCGGAATGCCCGGGCCGCGGTCGATGATGCGCACCAGCGCCCGCCCGTCGCCGCAGCCGCAGGCGATGGTCACGGGCTGCTCGCCGCTGTAGCGCAGGGCGTTGTCCAGCAGGTTGCCCACGACCCGGCGAAACGCCTGGACGGGCAGCTCCAGCCGGCAGGGCGGGGCCGGCAGCAGCCGCAGCCGCTCGTTCCGGTACTCCTCCAGCAGCGCGCCGAGCTGGTCATTCAGCTCCACGCCCTGCAGCGCCTCCAGCCTGCTGCCGCGGGCCAGTTCCAGCGCCGCGGCGATGAGCCGGTCCATCTCCGCGATATCGCCGCGCATGCCGGCAACGAGGCCGGGATCGGAGTCGTGGAGCAGCTCGAGCGCCACCTCCATCCGTGCCAGCGGTGTGCGCAGATCATGGGAGATCCCCGCCAGCAGGGTCGTGCGGCTGGCGAGAAGGTCGCGCATCTCGCCCTGCATCCGGTTGAACGAGTGGGTGAGGTTGGCCAGCTCGCGCGGCCCGCCGACCGGCAGGGGCGGGACCGTCCGGCCGCGGCCCACCAGGCGGGTGGCGGATTCCAGCCGCTCCAGCGGCCGGATGATATGCCTGACCATCATCAGCGTGGTCAGCAGCAGGATGACGGCGCCGCCCGCGATGACGATGAGCAGGGCCAGGGGCAGGCGTTCACCGAGCCGGTCATCGGGGAAACCCACCTGCAGCGTCCGGCTGCCCATGGGAATGTCCACCCAGTACCACCCCGGGGTCGCGGGGTCGGCGCCTATCGGCGTGACGAAGCCCAGCCGATGCTCGAGCGCCTGCCGGAGCTGGCCCAGGTAGGGCTGCGTGGTGTCGGCGCCGGCGAGGGCGGAATCGGCGACGCGGATACGCAGGTGGTGGCGCCGATCGAGCTCCCGTTCGTAGTCGGGGCGGGTGGCGGGCGGCAGTTCGACCCAGGTCTGCGAAGAGAGCACCAGCAGGGCGGCGAGGTCATCGGCGGCCCGCTTGGCCACCGGCCGGATGAGGTACTGGTAGCTGGTGGCGGCGCTCAGCAGGGCGAACAGCAACAGGGCCGCGCCGACGCTCAGGCCGGTGCGCGCGAACAGGGTGCTCGGCAGGGACAGGCTCACCGGGACAGGGGCTCCCCCTGGGGCGTGAACATGTAACCCTTGCCCCAGACCGTGCGGATGAACACCGGATTGGCGGGGTCTCTTTCGAGCTTGCGCCGCAGCCGGGTGACGCGCACGTCGATGCTGCGGTCGAAGGGGGAGCGATCGAAGCCCTTGATGAGATCCACCAGCATGTCCCGGGTCAGGACCCGGTTGGGATGGTGGACGAATGCATCCAGCAGCCCCAGTTCGCCGCTGGTCAGCGGGATGCGCTCCTGCGCCCGGGTGAGCTGCTGGCTGGCCGGATCGAAGCGGAATTCGCCGAAGCGGATCCCGTCGGACCGGGGGGTCTCGGCGGATTCCCCCGCGGGTCCGTGACGGCGCAGGACCGCGCGGATCCGGGCCAGCAGCTCGCGGGGATTGAACGGCTTGGGCAGATAGTCGTCGGCGCCCACCTCCAGGCCCACGATCCGGTCCACCTCCTCCCCCCGCGCCGAGAGCATGATGATGGGTATGTCGGTGGCGCCCCGCAGGCGCCGGGCGATGCTGAGGCCGTCCTCGCCGGGCAGCATCAGGTCGAGGACGATGAGATCCGGCTGCGTCCCGACGAGCAGGCGATCCATCTCCACCGCGTCCGCCGCGCAGCGGACCTCGAACCCGTTCTCGCCCAGGTAGCGTTGCAGCAGGCTGCGCAGCCCGGCGTCGTCGTCTACCACGAGTACATGGGGAGAATCCGTTTTCATGAGCAAAGCGTACCAGATGGCGCCGCGGCGAGGGTTGACCGGAAAACGCAATGAAACAGCTTGAAACACTTTGCCGCGCCCGGGAAACACCCGGGAAACCGCCATCTCCTAGCCTGACAGCGCAGGTGAGGCCTCGCGGTGGGGCCTCTGTCAGTCAACTATGGAAGAGGTAACGGTAATGACGCACAAGGAACTTTACAGGGTGATCGGGCTCGGCCTGCTGCTTTGCGGCGCGCCTCTCTATGCTGCCGATGAAGCGGCGACCCAGGACCAGACCCAGGACCAGACCCAGGACCAGACCCAGGACCAGACCCAGGACCAGACCCAGGATCAGACCCAGGATCAGACCGTGGCCGAGGCCGAGGCCAGCGTCAGCGCGGAGGCGGCGGTGCCCGACACCACCCCGGTGCGGGAACAGGTCGGCTACATGAATCAGGTGCGGCAGCAGGTGATGCTCCAGGCCCGCGAGAAGGCCCAGCAGGGCGTCCAGACCGCCAGCCAGCTCCGTGAGCAGGCGATGACCCGGGCCCGCGAAACGGTCCAGTACGGCGTCGAAACCGCCACCCAGGCCCGCGAACAGACCCAACTCGAGGCTTCCCTCGAGGGTACGGGTGAGGGGTATGATGGGGGCGGTGAAGGCGCGCTGGCCGCTTCGGGCTCCGCCGGCGGCCTGAGCGGCGGCATCGGTGGCGGCATCGGAGTCGGGCTCGGCGGTGGTTTCGGCGGCAGTGCCAGCGCCGGCGGCAGCGTCGGTGGCGGCAGCCTCGGCGGCGCCCTCGGTGGAGGTCTCGGCGGACTCGGCGGTGGCCGTGGGCGTTGAGCCCGGTTTCATGAGGTAGTTGGTCAGAGTCGAAGATGAGAAGGTTGGATGCATCCCTGGGAATACTGCTCCTGATGCTGGTCATCGGCATCGGGCCGGCGCTTGCCCAGGAAGAGACGCCACTCCCTGACACCGGCTTTCTGCCGCCGGGGTTGTCATCTGCCGATCTCGAACCGGCGGAATCCGGCTCATCGGATTCCGCCGGCTTCGGTTCGCCTTTCCAGTCCTCGCCCGAACGCAACGGCCGCGACCTCCTGCGGCCGGATCCCGCCTACAGGCTGGGCGGGGATGCCTCTTCCTTCAGCCTTGGTCTCGATCTCAAGAAGGAACGGAAGGATGAAGGGGGCGCAGAATCAGGCAATCCCGCCGGCAGCGGCGGCACCTGGTTCGGCATGGGTTACGAGGCCCGCAGGCAACAGGGCGGAATCAGCGGCGGCGGTGGCGCTTCCATTGGCCTGGATTCTGTTTCCGGCGCCGGAGGCGGCGCCGTGGGCGGTGCGGTAGGGGGCGCGAAGGGGGCGGCCAGGGGTCGCTGAAGGCCGCTTCCGCAACCGGCCTGGATCAAGGATCCTGGGCCAACGCCTCCAGACCGGCGGGATCGACGCAACGGAAATGCCCTTCCTCTTCCTCCACCAGGCCGCGGCGCTTGAAATCCGCCATGATGCGTGAGGCCGTTTCGGTGGAGATCCCCAGTACCCCCGCCAGCACGTCGCGTCCGATCCGGGTGGAGCTCGGTGATGCGCTCCGATCATCGCACAGCCTCAACAGCAGCCGCGCCATGCGTACCGGCGCCGCACCGGTGGCGAAGGCGGTGATGAAGCGATCGGCCTCGTCCACGCTCTCCTGCCAGCGGCGTATCAGCTCGCGATGCAGTTCCGTATGGCGCTGCTTGAGTTCGCTCAGGACCACGATGGGTATCCGGCACGCCTCGCTCTCCTGCACGGCCACCGCCGTGTGGTGGTAGCGGCCGTCCACGAGCAGTTCCAGGCCGGCCACGCCACCGGGCCGGACCAGGCGCACGATGCGCTCGACGCCCTTGGGCAGGTGGCGGACCAGCTTCACCAGGCCGGAACGCAGGGTGTAGATGGAGTCCCCGCGCTGGTCCAGTTCGTAGAGGGTGGTCTTGGGGCCGAAGCCGAAGCGGTCGATGGGGGCCGTCAGGGCCTCCAGGCTCTCATCCGGCACGGGCGAGAAAAGGGCGTGAACCCGGATCGGGCAGTTCGTGCAATCAGCACGCCCCAGCCAGTTCACGTCGGTGGAGCGGATTTTGGAGTCCCGACTCACCGGAAAACCTCCCTGCGTCAATCAATAACAGGTCCGCCTCCGGTGACAACGGGAGTTTCGAGACCGATTTCCTTATCTTTTCAAAATCGCTGCTTGTTACGGCAAAGGGTACGGCATTGGGAAAAAAATGACAATCCGCACATATAGATAGGAAGTATTGACGATGCGCTGGATTATCTGTTGCTGAGGATGATAATTATCAAATAAATACGTTTTTTCTCGTGACTATCATCAGTGACAGGTCAGGGCGGATAAAGAATAATTTGCCCCATAATAACAAAATCCCGTTGCCTTCCCGATTCAATTCCACCCGGAAGGCGGGACAGAGACTGCCCGAGGAAGATGTCCGGCCATGAATGGCTGTTATACCCGCCGGGCACGCCGTGCCCGTGCCCTGTTGTTCATCGCGCTCGTGCTGGTTTCCACCCTGCTGGGTTGGCAATGGTTGCCGGTGCTGGATTGGGCCGAGGCGGTGGAGGGCATCAACATCCTGTTCGGATTCCAGGCGGCTCCCGTCAGGAAGGCGGACGCCCCATCGCTCCTGAATGATTCCGACATCCGCGCCGGAAGCGGTGTGGATTGCGCTGGTACCGCCGGGGTGGCGCCGGAGGCGGAGCTCAGGGTTCAGCCTTCAGCAGCACGGGACTCGCGATGAGCTCATGCCAGTGGGTTCCTGTCCTCAGCAGCGGGCTCATCTGGGCCTCGGACATGGGGCGGGTGAAGAGGAAGCCCTGGCCGTAGCGGCAGCCGTAGTCCTGCAGCAGGTTGATCTGGTCGCGGTGGTCGATGCCCTCGGCAATGACCTCCATGTGGTTGATCTGCGCCAGCTCGGTCAGTGCCCGGACGATGCCCTGGCTCTTGCGGTTCAGCAGCATGGAGCTGACGAAGGAGCGATCGACCTTGAGGACGTCGATGGGAAAGCGATGGAGGTAGTTCAGGCTGGAGTAGCCGGTGCCGAAATCGTCCACCGCTACGCGCAGGCCGAGCTCCTTCAGCTTGTCCAGGGCGATGGCGGCCCGATCCGGGTCCTGCATCAGCACCCGCTCGGTGATTTCGACCACCACGTGACGGGGGTCCACGCCGCTGTCGTAGACCACGCTGCCAATCCGGCCGATGAAGTTCTGATCCAGGAACTGGCGGCTGGAGGTGTTGATGCTCATGTAGAGCGGTGGGCCCTTCCTCCCGTGCGGCAGGCTCTCCTGGAAGCGCAGCAGCGCCTGGCAGGCCTCCTCGAAGATCCATAACCCGATGGGGACGATGAGCCCGGTCTCCTCCATCACCCCGATGAACTCGTCGGGCGAGACCAGCCCCCGTACCGGATGATTCCAGCGGATCAGCACCTCGAGTCCGGCAATCTCGCCGGTCTCGAGAGAGACGATGGCCTGGTAGTAGGGACGGAACTCGCGGCGTTCGAAGGCGTTGAGCAGATCCTGCTGGAAACGCAGCTGGGTGAGCACGTAATCGCGGCTGTCCCAGGCCTGCTGGCGGTCGCGGTGCCGCTCGCCGTCGGGGTTGCGCTCGCTCTGGCTGCGGCGATCGTCGGTATCCAGCTCGCGCAGCCGCTTGAGGATGACGTGCAGGAACAGCTTCAGCAGGGGATCCGTTCCATCGAGCCGGTCGCGGACATATTCGCGGTTGATGACCAGGACCTCGGTGTCCTGGACGGCGGTGGCGGTGGCCGAGCGCAGGCCGTCGTCGATGAGCGCCATCTCGCCGAAGATCTCCCCCTCGGTGAGCAGCGCCATGACCCGCCTCTCGCCCCGTTGCAGGGCAGCGATCTCGACCATTCCCTTTTCAATGATATAGGCGGCGGTGCCCGGTTCCCCTTCCCTGAAGATGATCGATCCGCTGCGGAACGTTTTCTTGAAATTCTGGGTGGTCACCCCATGTTTCGCCGATGCGTTCCGGCCTCCCGTAACCCCATGTTCAGCCAACAATAGCTTAGTGAAGTGGCGTTATCCAGCTTTGCCTCGCATGCCCCGCGCGGCGTTGTCGCACCCGCCATCGATGAATATAGTGTTCCCTGCCCGCGGCCCCGGGAGAGCGCATCTTCTCCAGGGGAGGCCGCCACCCGGAACAGGAGATGATCGAATGCCCGCCTATCTGCCTTTCGAAGTCGTGATGGAGGCGCTGGAGAGCGGCATGCCGCCGGCGGCCGACGCCGGCTTTCTCGGCGCCCGGCTCGACCCCGCGGAGGCGGCGCTGGTGCTGCTGCCCGTGCCCTGGGAGGCCACCACCTCCTATGGCGGCGGGGCCAGCGCGGCGCCCGCCGCCATCGTCGCCGCCAGCCACCAGCTCGACCTCGAGGATGGCGCCTTCGGCCGGCCCTATCGCGCGGGTATCGCCTTCCTGCCCGAGGACGGGACCATCCGCGCCCTCGACGAACGGGCCCGGCCCCAGGCGCGGAAGGTGATCGAGGCGCTGGAGGAGGGCGGCGAGGCCGCCGCCGAGCTGGCGCTGGTGAACGGTGCCAGCCGCGAGGTCAACGAACGGGTCCTGGCCGCCGCCCGCGACGTGCTCGCCTCGGGCCGGCACATCGGCGTGGTGGGTGGCGATCACTCCGCGCCGGAAGGGCTGATCCAGGCCCTGGCCGAGGCCCATCCGGAGGGCTTCGGGATTCTCCACCTCGACGCCCATCATGACCTGCGCGAGGCCTACGAGGGTTTCACCGGATCCCACGCCTCCATCTTCCACAACGTGATGGAGCGCATCCCGCAGGTGGAGCGGCTGGTCCAGGTGGGCATCCGCGACTATTCCCGGGCCGAGCGGAAGTACGCCGAGGCGCTTGGCGAGCGGTGCCGGGCCTGGTACGGCCGCGACCTCTTCCGCCTGCGCGCCGAGGGTGTCGCCTTCGGCGAGGTGGTGCGGCGCATCCTCGCCGACCTGCCGGAGCGGGTCTATGTCTCCTTCGACATCGATGCCCTCGACCCCCCCTACTGCCCTTCCACCGGCACCCCGGTTCCCGGCGGGCTCAGCTACGACGAGGCCTGCTACCTGCTCGAGGCGCTGGCGGAGAGCGGGCGCCGGGTCATCGGCTTCGATCTCTGCGAGGTGGCCCCGGGGCCGGACGGCGACGAGTGGGACGCCAACGTCGGCGCCCGCATTCTCTACCGCCTCTGCGGCTGCCTGCTCAGGAGCCGGGGACTCTGCTGAGGGGAGCGGCGCCGGGGGCGCCGGCCGTCAACGGGGTTCAGGGGCGGGTGTCCCGGCCTTGTGGACACGCCGGGTAGTCCACCACCACCACCAGGGGCAGGTGATCCGAAGCCACCGCCGCCGGCGCCGCGGCATGGGCGCGCACCTCCCGGACCAGCCCGGCGGGGCGGGACCAGACCCGGTCCAGGGCCAGGAACGGCCGGCGCGCGGGGAAGGCCGCCGGTACCGGCCTGGCGCCCAGGCGGCGGTTCAGCCGCCGCAGGCTGCCGGCCATGGGAATCCACTCGTTGAAGTCGCCGAGCAGCAGCAGCGGCAGTCCGCGGCGCTCATCCAGGATTTCCATCAGCTTCCCCACCTGGCGGCGGCGCTCACGCCGCCCCAGGCCGAGGTGGGTGGCGATCACCCGCAGGGGACCGGCCGGAAGAACCAGCACGGCGTCTATGGCGCCCCGGGGCTCGCGCCCCGGCTCGCTGAGGTCGTGGCGGTGCAGCGTCCGTACGGGGAAGCGGGTCAGCAGGACGTTGCCGTAGCTGCGATCCGAGCTGACGATGGTGGGGCCGGGGATGGGCGTCAGCGCCGTCGCGGCCGCGAGCCGCTCCATCTGGACCGAATCGCTCAGGGTGCCCGGGCGCGAGTCCACCTCCTGGAGGGCGACGATCCCGGCGCCGGTGGCGCGGATGACAGCGGCCACGCGCCGGGGATCCCGTAGCCCGTCGCCGCCCAGCGCCCCGTGGATGTTGTAGGTGGCGGCCAGCAGGGATGGCTGGCCCGGTCCGGCGCCGGCTGCCCGCATTCAGCCCGACCTCCCCGAGCCGAGCAGGCGGCGCAGGGTCAGGGCGCCGCCCACCAGCACCGCGGCCACGGCCACCAGCAGCAGAAGGGTGCCGGGCCCCGGATCGGCGAGCGCCCGGAGCAGGCTGCCGGAAAAGACGGCCAGGCCGAGCACGCCCGGCGCCAGGCCGAGGGCCGAACCGAGCAGGAATGCCCCGAGACGCAGGTGGGTGGCCCCGGCCACCAGGTTGACCACCGTGTAGGGAGCCACCGGCACCAGCCGCAGCATCGCCACCGCCAATATCCCCTGGTCCGCGAGCCGGCGGCTCAGGCGGTGCAGCCGCGATCCGCTCAGTCGATCGAGGCCCGATCTTCCCAGTACCCGTCCCAGCAGGAAACCGCACAGGGCGCTGATCAGCGCCCCGGCGAATGCGCAGGCGAAGCCCAGCCAGGGCCCGAGCAGCAATCCGGCCGCGACCACCAGCAGGGTCAGCGGCGCCATCAGCAGGCTGGCGGCGACGAACGCCGCCAGCACCAGGGTCTCGCGGATGACAGGGGTGCGCGCCGTCTCCAGCCACGCCGCCAGCCGCTCGGGGGTCAGCCACTCGGCCAGCGGTGACCAGCGCCACGCGGCGGCGGCGGTCAGCAGCACGCCGATGAAGCCGAGAAACAGACCCAGCCGGCGGCGGCCGTGCCCATGCCGGGAGGCGGGTATGAAGCGGCGCACGAAGTAGTCGGGACTGATGGGCTCGTCGGGATCGATCAGCCCGCTGTCGGGCAGCCGTTCCGCCGCCGCCCCGCCGTCGCTCTCCAGCGGCCGCAGGCTGCGTCCCTTGCCGCGCAGCCGCTCCACAGCGGCCAGCAGGGAGCCCTGCCGGGTCTCCTCGGCGGCCACCGCGGCGGCCGGCCGATCGAGGTGCTCGCCCAGCAGCCGGTGGCGGAAGTTTCTCACCGCCTCGCGCGCCGCTTCCCCGGCGTCCGCCTCGAGGGCGAGGTCGCATTCGCTGTCGAGTCCCAGCGACCGGTCGCTGGTATTGGAGGAGCCGATGCGCAGCAGGCGATCGTCGACGACGAGCAGCTTCGCATGGACGCTGATGCACTCCTCCTCGCCCAGGCCCGGCTGGTGGGGGTGGTAGACCCCGAAACGGTGGTGGCGATCGGCTTGGCGCAGCGTCTCCAGGCGCCGGCCGCGGAGGGCGTCCATGGTGACCTGCTCCAGCCAGCCGCCGGTGTGCCGGGGGAGCACGAGCATGACCTCGGGCCCGTCGGGCTCCTGCAGGCGCCGGGCCAGCGCGCTGGTGAGCCGCTGCGAAGTGAAATACTGGTTCTCGATGTAGATCCAGCGGCGGGCGGCCTCGATCCCGTCGAGGTAGAGCCGCTCCACTTCCCGTACCGCCACCCGGTCTTCGTACTCCGGCAGGGTGCGGGCGATGGCGATCTCCTGATCCCGGAGCGCCGGCTCCACCGAGGGCGGCCAGGGATCGGTGCCGGTTGCCGGTGCCGGCGCGGGTGGCCGCCCGGGGCTGCCGGAGGCGTCCCAGCGCGCGCGGGCCAGCTCGCCCAGGGCGCGGGCCGCCGGACCGTCCACGGCCATCATCAGATCGTGGAACGGCGGGTAGGGCTTGCCGTCGGGATCGATGCGGCGGGGATCGTCCGGGCGATGCGCGGGGGTGTCCCAGCGCCAGCGGCTGAGGTCGATGCCGCCGGCGAAGGCCAGCCGGTCGTCCACCACCACCAGCTTCTGGTGCTGGGATCCTCCCGGGGGGTGGCGGGAATCCAGCTGCAGGTGCAGCCGCGTGTGGCCCTGCAGGCGCAACCGCCAGCGCTGGAACAGTTCGCGCTCGGGAGTGTAGATGACGTGGAAATCCCAGATGAGCAGGTGGATTTCCAGCTCCGGGTTCCGCTCCAGCAGCCGGGCCAGGTACTCGGCCAGGGGGGGCGGATCGGGTTCGCCGGTGCCGGCACCCCGGCCCAGCGGCTCACGCCGATCGAAGTCCCAGCCGAGGATGAGGATGCTGTGGCGGGCCGCGTCGCATGCCTCCCGCAGCGCCTCGAAGTAGGCCGCCGTGTCGACGATGAGGCCGACCCGCGCGGCCCGCTCCAGACGCCAGCAGTTGACCCCGGGCCGCAGGATGGGCGCAGTCTCCGCACCCGCGGTCCCGTGGGGCGTGTCCGCCGTGGGGGTGTCCATGCCCATACCCTAGGCCGGGAACCGGCGGGGCACAACGAAAAAGGCCCGCACCGTTGCCGGTGCGGGCCCTTCGGAAACTGGTGGCCAGGGACGGAATCGAACCGCCGACACGGGGATTTTCAATCCCCTGCTCTACCAACTGAGCTACCTGGCCTGCGCGGAAGGCACGTATTAAACAGTGCGTCCTGCGTGGAGTCAAGACCCCGGCCGGGGCCTCACTGCCTGGGCGGCACGTACCCTTCGGGGGTGACGCCGCCCTCGCCGAACAGGAAGGCGACCATCTGCTCCTCGAGGAAGGTGCGCGCCTTGGGATCCATCATGCTCAGGCGGTATTCGTTGATGAGCATGGTCTGCTGGCGCTGCCAGGCGGCCCAGGCTTCCTTGGAGATGTTGTCGTAGATCTTCTGGCCGAGATCGCCCGGGTAGGGGGCGAAGTCGAGGCCTTCAGCCTCCTTGTGGAGCTTCTGGCATTTCACCGTGCGGGTCATGGGTCGTCTCCGTCAATTGCGCATGCCTTCCAGCAGGGCGCGCACGGGGGCGGCCAGGCCGGGTGGTTCGGAAAGGCCCACGTTATACCAGAGAGTGCGATCCGGTTCCAATACCCAGTGTGAGGGTCGGTTAATGGCGCCCTGCCAGGGGGTGAACTCCAGCCGGAAGTGGGTGAAGGTGTGGACCCGCGCCGGCCACGGCCGCCAGCTGCGCACCTCGCCATGGTAGCGCGCCCGGACCAGTTCCGTGGGGTCGGTGTCCCAGCCGCACTCCGGAAGGCTCCAGAGCCCGCCCCAGATGCCGGTCGGGGGGCGGCGCTCCAGGAGCACGCCGGCTTCCGGATCGGTGATGAGCAGCAGCCGGGTGCGGCGCACGGGCAGCTCGCGGCGCGGACGGGAGGCCGGCAGCTCCCCCTGGCGGCCTTCGGCACGGGCCCGGCAGCCGTCGCCCAGGGGGCAGTCGGCGCAGGCGGGGCGGCTGCGGGTGCAGACCGTGGCGCCGAGGTCCATGATGGCCTGGGTGTAGTCCCGAACCCGCGCGGCCGGGGTGCAGGCCTCCGCCAGCTCCCACAGCCGGCGCTGGACCGCGGCGGTGCCGCTCCAGCCCTCCACGGCGGCCAGCCGGGCCAGCACCCGCTTGGCGTTGCCGTCCAGGATCGGGGCGCGGATGCCGTGGGCCTGGGCCAGGATGGCGCCGGCGGTGGAACGGCCGATGCCCGGCAGCGCCTCGAGCGCCTCCAGGGTGTCCGGAAAGCGTCCCCCGTGCCGCTCCACCACCTGGCGGGCGGCCTGGTGCAGATTGCGGGCCCGGGCGTAGTAGCCCAGTCCGGCCCAGTGGCGCAGCACCTCGTCCAGGGGGGCGGCCGCCAGCGCTTCCACCGACGGGAAGCGGGCGATGAAGGCCTCGTAGTAGGGGATGACGGTCGCCACCTGGGTCTGCTGCAGCATCACCTCCGAGATCCACACCCGGTAGGGCGTGGCGGGGTGCTGCCAGGGCAGGTCGTGGCGGCCGTGCCGGTCGAACCAGGCGAGCAGGGCCGCCGCCATCTTCCCCGGCGGCAGGGGCAGTCCGGCGGCGGCCACGGCGTCAGCGGAACAGGCCCTTCAGGCCGTCCTGGAGCTTCTCCTGCAGCTGCTCGGTGGCCTTCTGCTGGATCTCCTGCTTCTTCTCCTCGATTTTCCCCTGGGCGGCCTCCTTGAGCAGGCTCTCGGTGTCCAGGGCGTACTTGGGATTGTCGAAGCTTCCGCTCACCTTGATGGGGACGGTGACCCCGTGCAGCTGGTCCAGCTCCTTGCCGCCCTGGCCGGTGAGGGTGCCCACGATGGCCGCCTTGACCAGGTAGTCGATCCGCTCCCGGGGCAGGTCGGCGCTGCCGCTGCCGGTGACCCGCAGCAGCGGCGACTTGGCCAGGAGATCGTCGTTGCGGGCCACGCCGTCGGTGACCTTCACCGTGCCGGAGAGCTCGCTGAAGTCGGTCTGGTTGGGCTCGTTGCTGGGCGGCGCCGGCTGGCCCTTGAGGCGGGCGTCGGCCTCGCGCAGCATCTGGGCGATATTGACGCCCTTGACCGCGCCGTTGGTGAAGCGGAAGTCCGCGTTGCCGCTGAGGGTGCGCTTCATGGCCTCGGCGTCGTTGCCCGCGGCCCGCAGGGCGGCGTTCATCTCCGCCTGGCCGGTGAGCTTCTCCTCCTTGCCGGTGAGATCCCGCAGCAACGGGCCGGCCTGGACGCCCTTGAGGTGCTCGTCCAGCGCCAGCTGCAGCGACTTGCCGCGGCCGTCGAGGCGGATGTCGCCGTTGTAGCGGCCCTCGTACAGGGCGGCGTTGAGGGGATTCAGCTGCACCAGGCCATCCTTCGCCTTGACCTCGACGTTGATGTCGGTGGCGCTCAGCTTGGCGATCTTGAGGCTGCCCACATGGAACTTGCCCTGGATGTTGAGGGGCCGCAGCACGGCCGGGTCGATGCCCGCGGCGCCGGCGGCCGCGCCGGGGCTTCCGGCCTGCTGATCCTCCCGCGGCGGCGGGAGGTAGCGGTCGAGATCGATGGCGTCGAGCGCCAGGTCGAAGCGCAGCGCCTGGCTGGCGAAGTCGCTGACGCCGGCGCTGCCGGTGAGCGCGGTGTCGTCCAGGCGCATCTCCAGGCCGCTCAGCATCAGCCGGCTGGGGGTGGCCTCCAGGGCCGATTTCAGGCTGGCTTTCGACAGCACATTCCCGTCGGCGGTGTCGATGGCCGGCTGGCCCAGTTGCGCCAGCAGCTCCCGCGGACTGAACTCGCTCACCTCGAGCGTACCCTTGAACAACGGGGTGGTGGTGATGTTGCCGCCCTTCAGCGCGCCGTTCATCCGCAGCCCGTAGGCGGTGAGGGTGAGTCCGGTCACGTCCAGGGTCTGCTGCCAGAGGTCGGCGTCCACCTCGGCATTGAGCTGGACATCGGCCTTGCCGCCGGGCAGGGTCTCGCCCTGTGACTCCGCGCGCAGCTCCAGCCCCTTGACCGTGTAGCGGCCCTTGTCCGGCTGGGCATTCACCTCGCCCTTGAACGTCAGGTGGCTCTTCAGGACCGGAGCGCTGGAGGTGAGGTCGAGGCTCGCCTCGACGGGGAACGGGCGCCCGGGCACCAGCTCGCCGCTCGTGAGGTTGAGGTTCTCCACCGTCTGGCGGGTGCCGCTCTGGCGATCGTCCCAGACCACGCGGGCGTCGCTGAGCTCGATTCCGCCCACCGCCAGCGCGGCCACGGCCGGCGCGGGTTCGCCGGCGGGCTTCTCCTCCGCCGCGGCCCCGGCGCTCTCGGCGGGCACCAGGTCATCCCAGTTGCTGCGCCCGTCCTTGGCCCGGGCGAGGTTGAGCTGCAGCCCCTCGAGGGCCACGGTATCGATCTCCACCTCCTTCCTCAGCAGGGGCATCAGCTTGACCCGGGCCTGGGCGGCCTCGATGCGGGCGAAGGGTTCCTCGCCGAATCCCTGCGCGTTGCCCAGTTGCACCTGGCCCAGCTTGATGCCCAGCCAGGGGAAGACGGTGATGCCGATATCGCCGTTGATGGCGAGATCCCGGCCGGTGCGCTCCTTGACCACCGTGGTGAGCTGGTCGCGGTAGTCGTTGGGGTCGAAGAAGAGCGTGAAGTAGACCGCCAGTCCGGCCACGAGGAGGATGACGAGACCGATGACTCCACCGAGGATCTTGAGCAGGGCTTTCATTATTGTTGAACTCCATTTCCGGCTGTTTGCTTGAGGCTAGCAACGGGCTCCCGCGCAGGCAACCTGACCGCGCTCCGGGAGATCGGGATGTTGCAGTGCGGCGAGCGGAGGTCGATTTGATCATTCCCCGAACAGGTGTGATATTCAACTACAGGGGGGATGAGATGAGGAGGTCGATTGCAGCACCGGCCCCGGATGTATGCCAGATTGTGGTCTAACCCGTCGTCCAGGGGGGTGAGTGGTCTGAATGGCCGTGATTCCAGCTGTCCGCAACCCTCATGCGGGCTGGAATCCCGGGCTTGGTGCGACTCTCGCCCGTCCCGCCCGCCAGGAACGCCATGGGCGTTGAACACCCGGGGCCACTGAGACCGGTCCGCAACCGGGCCGGAACCCTGACATCACTTGAGAAGGAGGCAGGGCGCATGAGTGACTACTGCGTTGTGCTTGCCGATGCAGCTCGGGCAAGGATCTTCACCCTCGAACCGGCGGCGCTGCCGGAGATGGAGTCCGGGCCCAACCTGACGGAGTATCACGACCTGGTAAACCCCGAGATGGAACAGGCCGACAAGGATCTCTGGAGCGAGATGAAGAGCGGGCGCAACCGCGCATCCTCCGGGGCCGCCCACGGTTATGACGACCACCGGGAGAAGCATGCCGACGAGTTCGTCGCGCGCTTCGCCCGCCAGGTGGCGGACGACGTGGTCCGGGTCGTCAACAGCCGGAAGGCCAAGCACCTGGTGGTGCTGGCCGAGAAACGCATGCTCGGTTTCCTGCGCAACACCATGGGCAGCGGCCTCAATGGCGTGCAGGTGCATGAAGTGGCCAAGAATCTCAGCAAGCTCACCACCGCTGAGCTGCACAATCGTCTGGCGCAGGACGGCCTGCTGCCGAAGCGGCAGCGTCCCACCGGCTGAGGCGCCGGATTTCCCGGGCGGGCGGTTTGAGGACCGCCCGCCGTACCCACCACGGTAACCCCCCATGGGCTCGAATCCCTCTCCGAACAGTGGCCTGCTCTGCGCCTACCTGCTGGACGGTCACGGTGGCGGTGCGCTCCAGGACATGGATGGGGTGCGCCGCTGGCATCCTGGCGCCGGGACCCTGTGGGTGCACCTCGACTACACCAGCCCTGATGCCCGGGCCTGGCTGGCGGAGGAGAGCGGCATCGATCCGGTCATCGCCTCCGCCCTGCTCGCCGAGGAGACCCGGCCGCGGGCCCTGGCCGTCGGCGAGGGACTGCTGGTGGTCCTGCGCGGGGTGAACCTGAATCCCGGTGCGGACCCGGAGGACATGGTTTCGATCCGGCTCTGGTTCGACGGCGAGCGCATCATCTCCACCCGGCGCTACAAGCTGCTGGCCATCGCCGATCTGCGCGCCGCCATCGAGGACGGCGGGGGTCCCGAAACGCCGGGGGGGTTCCTGGTCCGCCTCGCCGAGGGCCTGCTGCTGCGCATGTCATCGGTGGTGCACGACCTGGATGGGGCGGTGGATGCCCTGGAGGAGGATGTGCTCAGCGCCGAAAGCCATGCCCTCGGCCCGCGCCTGTCCGGTCTGCGCCGCCAGGCCATCATGCTGCGCCGCTACCTGGCTCCCCAGCGCGAGGCGCTGAACCGGCTGGTGCTGGAGAAGGTGAACCTGATCGCGGCCAACGAGCGCGCCGAGCTGCGCGAGGTGGCCGACCGCACGTCCCGCTACCTGGAGGACCTGGACGCCGCGCGGGAGCGGGCGGCGGTGACCCAGGAGGAGCTCAACAGCCGCCTCTCCTCGCGGATGGAGCAGCGGATGTACCTGCTCTCCATGGTGGCGGCGGTGTTCCTGCCCCTGGGATTCATCACCGGCCTGCTCGGCATCAACGTCGGCGGCATCCCCGGAGAGGGAGTGGGCTGGGGGTTCCTCGCCGTCTGCACCCTCCTTGCGGCCGTGCTGGCGGGGCAGATGCTCTACTTCCGCCGCAAGGGGTGGATATGAGTTGCCGGTTGCCAGTGACCGGCAGCTTCACACAATCGGCAGCTCGGGCAGGATCTCGGCGCTCTGGACGTGTTCCTGGAACGCCTCCAGGTGCGCCTCCACCTCCCTGACGGCCTGGAAGCGGGCCACGTGGTAGAGCGCCTCGCCCTCGTTGACCAGGGGCAGATTGGCCCGGCCGATGACGATGCCCTCCACCGTGGAGATGACCTCCTCCTCCCGCTCGCCGAAGGGATCGGCCACGAGGCCCAGCACTTCACCCTTCGCCACCCGTGCGCCGAGGGGCACCTGGCTGCGGAGAATGCCGCCCTGGGGGGCGCGCATCCAGCTGCTGGAGCGGGCCACGTAGGGCTCCCGCGGCGGTTTCCTGCTGCGGCTCCGGGGCAGCATGCCCAGCGCGCGCATCACGTTGACGACCCCGTTCACCCCCACGCGGATGCCGAATTCGTCGAAACGCAGCGCCTCGCCCGCCTCGTAGAGCAGGGTGGGGATGCCCTTTTCGGCGGCCGCCTCCCGTAGTGAGCCGTCGCGCAGGTCGGAGTTGAGGATCACCGGCACCCCGAACAGGCGCGCCAGGCGCTCGGTCTCCGGGTCGTCCAGCTTGGCGCGGATCTGGGGCAGGTTGCTGCGGTGGATGGCGCCTGAGTGGATGTCGATGCCGTACTGGCTGTTGTCCACCACCTCGGTCATGAACAGGTTGGCCAGCCGGGCGGCCAGCGAGCCGCATTCCGAGCCAGGAAAGACGCGGTTCAGGTCGCGGCGGTCGGGTAGGTAGCGGGAGTGGTGCAGGAAGCCGTGCACGTTCACCACCGGCACGGCGATGAGGGTGCCGTGCAGCTTGTCGAGCGCCGGCAGTTTCAGCAGGCGCCGGATTACCTCCACGCCGTTGATTTCATCGCCGTGGATGGCGGCGCTGACGAACAGCCGCGGGCCGGCACGCCTGCCGCGCACCACCTGCACCGGCATGGTGATGGGCGCATGGGTGTAGAGGCGGGCGACCGGTACGTCGATGGTGACCCGGGACCCGGGGGCGATGTCCTCGCCGTTGATGAACAGGGGGCGCCTGGCCATGGTCCGGCTCAGCCCTTGCCCTTGGTGCGGGTGCGGTTGGGCTTGGCGTTCTTCTCGATGAACAGGATGATCTGGTCCGCCACGTCCTTGCCCGTGGCCGTTTCGATGCCTTCCAGCCCCGGGGACGAGTTCACCTCCATCACCAGCGGGCCGTGGTTTGAACGCAGGATGTCCACCCCGGCCACGTTGAGGCCGACGATCTTGGCCGCCCGCGCCGCGGTGGCCCGCTCGGCGGGGGTCAGGCGCACCAGGGCCGCGCTGCCGCCGCGGTGGAGGTTGGAGCGGAACTCGCCCTCCTTCGCCTGGCGCTTCATGGCCGCCACCACCCGATCGCCGATGACGAAACAGCGGATGTCGGCGCCGCCGGCCTCCTTGATGAACTCCTGCACCAGGAAGTTGGCGTCCAGCTCGCGGAAGGCGTCGATGAGGCTCTCGGCGGCCTTGTCGGTCTCGGCCAGCACGACCCCCTTGCCCTGGGTGCCCTCCAGCAGCTTCACCACCAGGGGCGCGCCTCCCACCAGGTCGATCAGCGCCTGGGTATCGTCCACCGAGTGGGCGAACCCGGTCACCGGCAGTCCGACCCCCTTGCGGGCGAGCAGCTGCAGGGAGCGCAGCTTGTCGCGGGAGCGTCCGATGGCCACCGACTCGTTCAGGGGGTAGACCCCCATGACCTCGAACTGGCGCAGCACGGCCAGGCCGTAGAAGGTGATGGAGGCGCCGATGCGCGGGATGACCGCGTCGAACCCCTCCAGCTGTTCGCCCCGGTAGTGCACGCCCGGACGCTGGCTGGCCACGTCCACCTGGCAGCGCAGGGGGTCGAGCACGACCATCTCGTGGCCCCGCTCCTGGCCCGCCTCGACCAGGCGTCGGGTGGAGTAGAGTTGGCGGTTGCGGGAGAGAATTGCAATCTTCATAGGCTGGAGGTTTCCTTTGTGCCGGCCCGGATTAGCGGGGTTTGCGGTGCTGAGGCGCCGGCGGGCGTCCGGTGAGGTATGAGCGGGCGGGGTGAACGCTGAAGTGGTTACCCAGCGCCGTGCGCCCGATGAGCAGCCGGAAAGTCATGGAATCGCGGTTGGTCAGCGTCATCTCCACCGGCCACTCGCGGCCGCCGAGCCTCAGGGTCGTGCGGATGATGTAGCGCTGCTCCCGGTGTCCGCCGGAATCGGAGACCCAGCGCCGGTCGAAGACGGGCGCGGTGCAGATGCGCTCGATGTCGGTGCGGCGCTGCAGGGGGTGGATGCCGAAGCGCACCAGGGCCACGCCGTTGTCCTCGTAAGGCTCGACGAAATAGGCGTGCAGCGTCGAGGTGCGGGCACCGGTGTCCACCTTGCCCTTGATGCGGCCGATGCCCAGTTCCGGCAGCGCGGCCCATTCGCGCCAGCCGAGCGGGACGGCTTCGGGGTTGAGTCGTTTGTCACCGGGCATGAACTGGCGGCTCTCATCGGTTCGCGGTAGCGGATGTACGGCGAGGCGCGGATTTTCACGCCTGCGCCATGCACAGTAAAGTCTAGTCACTCTTGGGGGCACATTCAGCGAGTCCCCGGCCTGCGGTCGCAACACCCGCTGAATGGAATCCCCGGGAGTGGCCGATATGCTGGTTCGCGGCTGCCCCGCGCCATTGCAGGAGACGGGGTTTCTGCACCAGGGTGAATCCGGCGTGGTCCGCCGGGGCATCTCCCCGGGCCATGAGTCCGGCAGCGGGAGGTTGAAGCGATATGGATCTCGGCGGGGAATTCCGGTGGGGGCGGGCGGGTACCCCCGGCATTCTGCTCGCGGCATGTCTGGTCGCCCTGTGTCCATGGCCTGCCGTGGCCGGGGCGGCGGATGCCCCTTACTCCATCGCCACCCCGGTGCGGCTCAGCGACGTTCCGGAGGCGGACGGCCGATTCATGGGGGTGCGCCTGCTCGGTGCCCTGCGCCTGTCCGCGGTCGAGCGTGACGGGCTGTACCTCACCGAGCTGTCGGGGCTGGCCTGGGACCGGGACGAGGCGCTGCTCTACGCGGTCAGCGACCGGGGCGCGGTATTCCACCTGCAGCCGGTGCTGCGCGCCGGGCGGCTGGTGGATGTGCGCCTGCTGGCGGCCCACCCCCTGCGCGGCGGCGACGGTGCGCCGCTGGCGGGTGCCTGGTCCGACGCCGAGGGCCTGGTGCTGGAACACGAGGCGGACGGGGAGCGCGGCAATACGACCCTGCTGATCTCCTTCGAGGGCCGTCCGCGGGTGGAGCGTTTCACGACTGACGGGAACCCGCTGGAGCGGCTGCGGCTGCCCCCGGCGCTGTCCGGAGTCGACAGCTACCGCGATCCCAACAGCGCCCTGGAGGCCCTCGTCCGGCATCCATCCCTGGGCCTGATGACCGCCCCCGAGCGCCCATTGGCCGGGATGGACGCACGCACGGTTCCCCTCTGTACCCTCACCGGCCGCTGCTGGGACTACCCCCTGGCGGATGCCCCGGGCAGCGCCCTGACGGCACTGGAGTCGCACCCCGATGGCGGGCTCCTGGCGCTGGAGCGGGCCTTCGTCTCCCTGTTCCGGCCGCTGGTCATCAGTCTGCGTCATGTCCGGCTGCCCGACGGACCAGGGCCGGTGAGCGTGGAGACGGTGGCGTCCTTCGACACCAGTCGCGGTTGGTTGGTGGACAACTTCGAGGGGCTGGCCTTCCACGAGGGACGGCGCTACTTCATGGTCAGCGACGACAACGGCAGCCCGCTGCAGCACACCCTCCTGGTCTATTTTGAGCTGCTGCCCTGAGGGCGGCGCCCTGCTGCTGTAGGGTCAGGTCCACAGCGGCATTGTGAATTGTCATTGAGAAACACTCCCCGCATGGAAACAATTCCTTGGAAAGCAACAAGTGTTGTCTTGTTGCAACAATCGCAGACATCATTCAAGACATTGTTTTGCATAATGTTCATGGATTGTCTGTTGCCAAATAAAACAACATCGGGGTTCATGGAATGAGAATCAGACATACGCTTATTGCATCCGCCGTTGCCCTGGCCCTGCTTCCCGCGTCGGGCGCATTTGCTGCGGATGATTCCGCGCTCGTATACGCAGGCAGCGTGGATGGTTATGTGGGCTACCGTTGGATTTCCAGCGATGACAGCGACGAGGTCGAGGACGATCACACGCCCACGTATGGCGCCGGCGCAGTGGTCAGCGTACCGCTGGGGCAGGCCCTGTCGGTCCAGTTCGACGCGCTGGGCGAGGCCAATGTCCTGGACAACGATTCCGATGACGATCCCTCGAGCATGGTGTCCGTCGGGGCGCACCTGAGCTACCGCAATGCCTCCACCATGCTGGTCGGCGCCTTTGCCGGCTACGGCATCGGCACCGTGACCGACAACGATGGCCACTCCAAGGCCGCCTACCTGGGGCTCGAGGGACAGTACTACTTCGATCCCGCCACCCTCTATGGCCAGGTCGGATACGTCAAGGGCCCCGGGGACGACGACGAGAGCGAGGGCTTCGACGACGGCGGCTGGTTCGGCCGTGTGGTGGGCCGTTACTTCATCTCCGATGACATCATGCTCGAAGGCGACGTGGCCTATGCCGACACCGACCAGTACGTTGACGGCGATGACGCGGGCGAGATCTGGGCGTGGGGCCTGAAGTACAAGCAGCGACTGGGGAAATCGCCCGTCTATGGCGTCATCGCCTACCGCGGCGCCAACTATGACTCGACCACGGAGGGTGATGTGGCGACCGAGCAGGTTCTCATGCTGGGCGTCAGCTTCGCCTTCGGGGCGGACAGCCTGAAGCACAATGACCGCAGCGGCGCGACCCTGGACCTGCCCCATTTCCTCCATCGCGCCAACATGTACTCGCAGACGCTGGATTGATTCACGGGTTGCCGAAGCCTGAAAACCGGAAACGGAAGGGGCGGCCATGCGGCCGCCCCTTCCGTTTCCGGGCGTGGTCCCCTCGATGAACCAAAAAAAAGCCCGCTGACTAGATGGGAGCGGGCTTCAATAGGGACTGCCAGATGGAGGATGACCCATAGGGTCAGGCAAATCGTATTCCCAACAGCGGGCGCAATGCGTTGCGAATCGTCAATCCGGGCAAAAAAATGCCCGCGCTGGGCGGGCAAGGCAAAAACTGCACCAGATGGAAAACTGACCGTGGAAATCGACGCCCATGCTATGCCGTGCCGGGCGCTCCGCGCTTGACCTGCCTCAAGTGGCGGGGTTGGCCGACGTCCGCCATGAACAAAAAAAAGGCCCGCCGGGCGACGGGCCTACACGGACTTCCCAGATGGAGGTTGGAGACGTGTGTCTCGGGTCCAAGGATAGGGGGAAACGGGCCCAACCCGTTTTGATTCAGATCAAGAATATTAGAAATGTCTGATGTATTCGGCGTGGTCCCGGCTGCAACCCCGCTACCTGAAAACAAAAAAACCGGCCCGAGGGCCGGTTGATCGTAGGCGATCCGTCGGGACCGCCAGTGGTTACTGGAGCGGGTGATGGGAATCGAACCCACGTTAGAAGCTTGGGAAGCTCCTGTTCTACCATTGAACTACACCCGCGAAGGCGTCTTATTCTATGCGAACCGGCGGGCAGGTCAATTCCCGGGGCGCGGGTTTGTTGCCGGCGGGTCTCAGGCCAGCTCTCCGTACAGCAGCTCCACCTCCTTGCGGTAGCGCTCCAGCACCTGCTGGCGCCTGGTTTTCAGGGTCGGGGTGAGCAGGCCGTTCTCCACCGTCCAGGCATCCAGCATGGGGACCACGCGCCGCACCTTGGCATAGCCGGGAAAATCGGCGAGCAGTTCGCGCATGTGCGTGATGAGCTGATTGCGCAGCCGGTTGTCCAGCAGGCTCGCCGGATCGAATGCGTCCAGCCCGAGCTGCCTGGCCAGCGTCACCCAGTGCTCGCCGTTGAGCACCACCAGGGCGCTCAGGAAGGGGCGTCCCTCGCCCAGTACCAGCACCTGGTCGAAGAGGGGATCCAGGGCGATGGCCGACTCCATGTCGCCGGGCGGCACCTTCTCTCCGTTGGAGAGCACCAGGATGTCCTTGATTCGCCCGGTGATGTAGAGGTGGCCGTGCTCGATGCGGGCCTGATCGCCGGTATGCAGCCAGCCGTCGCTGTCGATGGTCTGGGTGGTGGCGGCATGGTTGTTCCAGTAGCCCTGCATCACGCCGGGTCCCCGGACCAGCAGTTCGTCGTTCTCACCGATTTTCACCTCCACGCCGCGCAGGGGCAGGCCGACGCTGGCGGGTTCGTTGTCCTCGAGGGTGTTCACGCTCACCACCGGGCTGGTCTCGGTCAGGCCGTAACCCTGGAGTATGGGCAGCCCGAGCCCGATGAAGGTGCGGGCCACGGAGAAGGGGAGTGCGGCGCCGCCGCTCACGGCGACCCGCAGGCGGCCGCCGAGGCGGGCCAGGACCTTGTCGGCCACCAGCCGCCGCAGCAGCGGCCACAGCAGCAGTTGCGGCGAGAGCCAGCGGCTGGCGCGCCCCTGTGCCGCCTGGAAGCGGCGCCAGCCCACCACCGCGGCGGCCCTGAACAGGATGCGGGCGAGGGGCTTCTTCTCCAGTTGATCCGCGAGGCGGGCATAGACGCGCTCGTAGATGCGCGGCACCGATATCAGCGCCGTGGGACGGATGGTCTGCAGATCCTCGGCCAGTTGCTGGACCGAGCGGGAGAACGCCACCGTGGAGCCGGCCATCATCGGCAGGTAGTAGCCGCCGGTGCGCTCCAGGGTGTGGGACAGGGGCAGGAAGGAGAGGAAGGTGTCCTCGCGGTAGACCGAGACCATGGTCAGGCTGGCATGGGCGATGGAGAGCATGTTGTGGTGGCTCAGCATCACCCCCTTCGGCCGGCCGGTGGTGCCCGAGGTGTAGACGATGGAGGCCAGGGACTGGCTGCCGTGCTCGTCATGCCGCACTTCGTGCTCGCCGCGGGGGAGCCATTCATCCACGTGGATGACGCGGGGATCGTCGTCAGCGCCCCCCGCCTTGTGCTCCAGCACCAGCACCCGCCGCAGCGCGGGCAGGCTCTCGTCGGCCGAGCGCAGGCGGCGCCACTGGGTGTCATCCTGGATCAGGAGCAGCTTGGCGGCCGAGTCGTTGAGTATGTAGGCCGCGCTGTCGGGCCGGTCGTCGGTGTACAGCGGCACCACCACCAGCCCGAGTCCGAGGGCCGCCTGGTCGAATTCCACCCACTCGCGGCAGTTGCGCAGCACGATGGCGACCCGGTCTCCGGGCTTCAGCGCTTCCCGCGCCATGCCCGCCTGCCAGCGCGCCACCTGCCGGGCCACCTCGCTCCAGGTGGCGTCCACCCACAGGCGGTGGCGGCGGTCGAACTGGCGGTAGGCGACGCTGTCGGGCGTGCGGTGGATCCGTTCCCGGAACAGGCCATCCAGCGTGACGGCGGTCTCGACCGCGATGATGTCTTCATTCCACTCGTGCATGGGAATGCATTTCTCCAGAAAACGCCGGGTCTTGCAAGTGCCGCCCGATTGACCGCCCCGGCGGGGTCCCGGTACCCTTTGCGGTCATGGATATCACCGTCAACGGCCAGTCCCGCAGCGTGCCCGACGGCGCCAGCCTGGAGCAGCTCCTGGTTGAGCTCGGCTACACCGGTCGCCGGCTGGCCGTCGAGATCAACCGCGAAATCATACCCCGCAGCGCCCACGCCGCGACGCGCCTCCAGCCCGGTGACCGGGTGGAGATCGTGCAGGCAATCGGTGGCGGGTCGCCGTGCGGCACCGGGCCCGCCCGTTGCCCATGAGCCGCGGCCCGGCGCCCCCGTATGGGCAGGTACGGGCGTAGCGCGGTATACTCGCCCCTTTCGTTCCAGCCCTCAGCCTGTTCAGGATTCCAGCATGACCCAGGACGCACCGACCCCGGGCGACGACACCCTGACTGTCGCCGGCAAGACCTACCATTCCCGCCTGCTGGTGGGCACCGGAAAGTACAAGGACCTGGAGGAGACGCGCCAGGCCATCGAGGCCAGCGGGGCGGAGATCGTCACGGTGGCCATCCGGCGCACCAATATCGGCCAGAATCCGGGCGAGCCCAATCTTCTCGATGTCATCCCGCCGGATCGCTACACCATCCTTCCCAACACGGCCGGCTGCTATACCGCCGAGGATGCCGTCCGGACCTGCCGCCTCGCGCGCGAGCTGCTCGACGGCCACAACCTGGTGAAGCTCGAGGTGCTCGGCGACCAGAAGACCCTGTTCCCCGACATCACCGCCACCCTGGAGGCGGCGGAGATTCTCGTCCGGGAGGGGTTCGAGGTGATGGTCTACACCTCCGACGATCCCATCATCGCCAAGCGCCTGGAGGAGATGGGCTGCGTGGCGGTCATGCCGCTGGCCGCGCCCATCGGCTCGGGTCTCGGCATCCGCAATCCCTACAACATCCGTCTCATCCTCGAGAATGCCGGCGTGCCCATCCTGGTGGACGCCGGCGTCGGTACCGCCTCCGATGCGGCCATCGCCATGGAGCTCGGCTGCGACGGCGTGCTGATGAACACCGCCATCGCCGCGGCCGGCAACCCGGTGCTGATGGCCTCGGCCATGAAGAAGGCCATCGAGGCCGGCCGCGAGGCCTATCTCGCCGGCCGCATGCCGCGCAAGCTCTACGCCAGCGCCTCCTCGCCCATCGACGGTACTTTCTTCTGAGCCACGCTGGCGTGAGTGCGTGAGTGCGTGAGTGCGTGAATGCGTGAATGCGTGAGTGCGTGAGTGCGTGAATGCGTGAATGCGTGAATGCGTGAATGCGTCCATGGTTCGCCGCAATCACGGTCCCAGAGTCCAACCGAAGCCCCGGTGCCGAGATTTGCGTTGGCGATGACCGAAGCCCCCCCGAAACACCGCCCCATCCGCAGTTTCGTGCGTCGCGAGGGGCGCATGACGCCGGCCCAGCAGCGCGCCCTGGACGAGTTGTGGCCCGTCTACGGACTGGACCTGGAGAACTGTCCACTGGACCCGGAGGCGGTGTTCGGCCGCCGGGCGCCGCTGACGCTGGAGATCGGCTTCGGCATGGGGGATGCGCTGCTGGCCATGGCCGCCGCGGCACCGGACGCGGACTTCATCGGCGTGGAGGTGCATCGGCCGGGGGTGGGGTCACTGCTCAACCGGCTGCAGGCCGCCGGCGTCACCAACGTCCGGGTCTTCTGCGCCGATGCGGTGGAGGTGCTCGAGCGCTGTCTGCCCGCCGGCTCCCTCGACCGGGTCTGCCTCTTCTTCCCCGACCCCTGGCACAAGAAACGTCACCACAAGCGGCGCCTGGTCCAGCCGCCGTTCGTCGAACGGGTGCGCGGCCGGCTCGCGCCCGGCGGGGTTTTCCACCTGGCCACGGACTGGGAGGACTACGCCCGGCACATGCTGGAGGTGCTTTCCAGGTCCGAGGGGCTGCGCAATACCGCGCCCGATGGCCGCTTCGTTCCCCGGCCGTCCTACCGCCCGGAAACCAAGTTCGAGCGCCGCGGGATGCGGCTCGGTCACGGGGTCTGGGACCTGGTGTTCGAACGCGCCGGGTGAGAAGCGCCGCTTCCGCTCGTGCAATCCCTGTGCACGGGTGGCTGGCATCGCTGCGCAGATCCGGCACAATAGGTGCGGATGTCCCGTTCGCCGCTGCATGAGCCGGGCGTACTGCAATGTCCCCGCCGGCGCCTTCAGCCTCCCCCAAGGGGGCCGAATGCGCCTCCGCGGGCGCGCAGCACACTGGAAGAGGCGTGAAACCGAGGATGAGCAATGCCGGATAAGCACCACGATGACAGTCTGCAGGAGAGGCTGGTCCGCCTGCGTCAGGCCTACTTCAAGGATCTGCCCCGCAAGCTCCAGCGCATCGAGTCGGGCTGGGAGCGGCTCTCCGGAACGCCCGTCACCGGGGAGCGCCTGAAGGACCTCCGCCAGCAGGTGCACAACCTGGCCGGTTCCAGCGGGACCTTCGAATTCCCCGGCCTGAGCCGGGCGGCGCAGGAACTCGAGCTGATGATCGGCTCGGTGCTGGATCAGGAAACACCGCTCACCAAGGCGCAACGGGACAAGCTGCAGGGCCGGATGGAGGCGCTGGCACAGGTTGCCCGTGACACCGACCCCGACGAAACCGCCGACAAGTTCGTGCACAACATCACCGAACCCCTGGTCGGCCCCGAGGGCAGCGGCCTGCTGTTCATCGTCGACGACGACCCGGACGTCAGCGGCTACCTCGGGCAGAATCTGCGTGCCCACGGCTTCGAGGTGCGCCAGCTGCAGACATTGAAGAGCCTGCAGGAGGCGGTCGAGGAGGAGCACCCGGCGGTCATCCTCATGGATATCATCTTCCCCGAGGGTGAGCTGGCGGGAGTGGAGGCCATCGCCGAGCTGCGCAAATCGATGGAAAACCCGCCCGCGGTGCTGTTTCTCTCTTCCCGCAGCGACATGATCGCCCGCCTGGAGGCCATGCGCGCCGGCGCCGACGCCTATCTGACCAAGCCGGTGGACATCCCCACCCTGGTCAGCAAGCTGAGCCTGTTGATCTCTCCCTCCGCCCAGGCCGAACCCTACCGGGTGCTGGTGGTCGATGACGATCGCAGCCAGGCGCTCTACTGCGCCGCCATCCTCAAAAAGGCGGGCATGCTGCCCGAAATCATCACCGATCCCATGACGGTGATGGGGATCCTGGATACTTTCGTGCCGGACCTGATCCTGCTGGACCTCTACATGCCCAAGGTGGGCGGGCTGGAGCTGGCCTCGGTCATCCGCCAGCGGGAGGACCTGGGCGACATTCCCATCGTGTTCCTCTCGGGAGAGACGGACGCGGAGAAGCGTTTCGCGGCTCTGAGCCTGGGGGCGGACGATTTCCTGACCAAGCCCATCACGCCTCCGCACCTGGTCTCGGCGGTGCGCAATCGCATTCTCCGTTCCCGCGCCATGCAGGCCAAGCTCAAGCTGCTGGCGCGCCAGGATCGCCTGACCGGGCTGTACAACCGCGACTACCTGCTCTCCCAGCTGGAAAGGATCGTGGATCAGGTTGTGGCCGGCGGCCTGGGCCGGGCGCTGGTCTACCTGTCCATCGACAACTTCAAGGAGCTGAGTGCGCGGCTGGGCATGCGCGGTGGCGACCGGGTGGTGGCCGGCGTGGCCGAGCAGGTACGTCGCGCGGCACGTGCCGGGGACCTGCTGGGGCGTTACAGCGGCGCGTCGTTCATCGTCGCACTGCGCAGCCCCGATCTGGATGCAGCCCGGATCTGGGCGGACGGGCTGCGTGCGCAGGTGGAGCGGAACATCATGGACACCGGGCCGCAGAGTGTCTCGGTTACCGTGAGCCTGGGCATCGTCGGCCTCGGCAGCACCGTCCCGGATGCGGCCACCGCCGTCATGCAGGCGAACCAGGCCTGCCACACGGCCCAGGAGCTCGGCGGCAACCGGGTCCAGGTCTACCAGGCCACAGAGGGCGTGAGCCTGCGTGCCGATGCCGAGCAGGGCTGGGTCAAGCGGGTGGAGGCGGCGCTCAATGAGGACGGCCTGCGCCTGGTCTACCAGCCCATCGTCAATCTGCATGGTGAGCAGGCGCCCTTCTACGAGATCTTCGTGCGCCTGCTCGACGAAGAAGGGGCGGAGGTGCCGGCGGCGCGCTTCATCCCGGTCGCCGAGCGCAACGGCCTGATGCCGCGGGTGGATCGCTGGGTGCTCCAGCACGCCGTGCGTGCGGCCGCCGGGCAGCATCGCAACGGCAACCCGGTGCGGCTGTTCGTGACCCTGTCGGCCACCACCGTGGGCGACACCGGCCTGCTCGCCTGGGTGGCGGATATCCTGAAGGAGGCGCGTCTGCCCAACGAGGCCCTGGTCATCCAGTGCAGTGCGCGGGATGCCGAGGACCGGCTCAAGCCGGCGCGGGAGCTCATCGACGGTTTGCACGACCTGGGCGTGGCAACCGGCCTCAGCCATTTCGGCGGTGGCGGCGCCCCGCTGAGCCTGCTCAACCACCTCAATCCCGATTACATCAAGTTCGACCAGCAGCTGGTGCGCGAGTCCCTGGCGGAGAGTCGGCCCGGAGCCACCCTGCGGGAACTCATCAGCACCACCCGGGCGCTGGGCAAGCAGAGCATCGTGCCGTTCGTGGAGGAGGCCGCCACCCTGGCCACTCTCTGGAGCTGCGGCGTGGACTACGTCCAGGGCTACTTCGTGCAGGGCCCCGATGCCCACCCCGACTACGACTTCGTCAGCGCCACGCTCTGAACTCCCCCGCTGCGAAGGCGCGGAAAGACGGAAAGACGGAAAGACAAATTAGACAGGATTTACAGGATTAACAGGATTGTCCATTTTCACTTCTTTCAGCCGTTGGCGGTGGTGGCCGCCGCGGCCGGGCACTCCTGGAAGATGCGCTGGGCGCAGGTGGCGCAGCGGCCCGCGTCCAGCTTCGGCACGATGGCGCGGATGGCGTCGGCCTTGCTCGAGAACATTTTCTTCACGCCGATGGTTTCGATCTGCCCTCCGCGTACCAGCACCTCCCGCACCGCGGCCTTGGCGCCGCTGATGTAGAGCGCTCCGCCCAGTTCGCGCAGACGCTTGGCTTCGGCTGCCAGGGTCTCGGCGCCGGCGGTGTCGATGAAATTGATGCCGTTGGCCACCAGCAGGAGATTGTTCTGTTTCGGCGGCGACTCGCAGATGCCCTGGAGGGTGGTGGCGACGTGGTCCACCGCGCCGAAGAAGAGCGAACCGTCGATGCGCGCGATCTTCAGCTGCGGGCACTCCTTCGCCTGGGTGCGGCTGATGTTGACCATCTGCCGGGCCGGGTGCTTGGGATCGGGCGCGAGGCTGACGATGGCGGGCCGGGAGGTGCGGCGGAGGTAGAGGACCAGGGACAGCATCACCCCGGCGTAGATGGCGAACTCCAGATCCAGGAACAGGGTGGCGAGGAAGGTGACGGCCATCACCGTCGCCTCGCGGCGGCTGGTGCGGATGATGGAGCGGAGGTGGTGGAAGTCGATGAGATTCCAGGCCACCAGGAGGATGATCCCGCCCATGGCGGCGATGGGCAGGTAGGCGGTCAGCGGCGCCACCAGGAGCAGGATCAGCGCCAGCGCCAGCGCCGCGAACACCGCGGACAGGGGCGTCTGGGCGCCGGCGGTGTAGTTCAGCCCGGAGCGGGTGAAGGAGCCGGAGCCGGCGTAGGCGGAGAAGAAGCTGCCCACCACGTTGGAGAGGCCCTGGCCGATGAACTCCTGGTTGCCGTCGATGCGCTGCTGGGAGCGGGTGGCGATGGCGCGGCCGATGGAGACCGCCTCGATGAGGCCGAGCAGGGCCACGGCGAGCGCCTTCGGCGCCAGGTCGCGCACGGTGGCCCAGGAGAGGTCGGGCAGCGACAGGGGCGGCAGGTGGGCCGGCAGCTCGCCCACCAGCTGGACGCCGTGATCGGGTCCGTTCAGTCCGATTCCGAGCAGGGTTCCGAACACCATGGCGATGAGCATGCCCGGCAGGCGCGGGCGCCAGCGGCGGATGAGCAGCGCGATCGCCAGGGTGACCATCGCGATGGCGAGCACGTAGAGATTGGTATCCGGCAGCTGCCGCAGGAGCACCCACCAGGTGTGCAGGAAGGTCTCGCCGCGCGGCACCGGCACCCCCAGCACATGCTTGAGCTGGCTGGTGGCGATGAGGATGGCCGCGCCGGCGGTGAAGCCCACCACGACGGAGTGGGAGACGAAGTTCACCAGGGTCCCCAGCCGGGCCAGGCCGAAGGCGAGCTGGTAGGCGCCCGCCAGCAGGGTCAGGGTCAGCGCCATCTGCACGTACTGGGGCGTGCCGGGCTCGGCGAATCCGCTCACCGTGCTGAACACCACGATGGAAATGGCCGTGGTGGGGCCGGAGATCAGGTGCCAGGAGGAGCCGAACAGCCCGGCCACGATGGGCGTGACGATGGCGGTATAGAGGCCATACTCCGGCGGCAGACCGGCGATGAGGGCGAAGGCCACGCCCTGGGGCAGCACCACGACCGCGTTGGTGAGGCCGGCGATGAGGTCAGCCTTGAGGGTCTCGCGGGTGACGCGCGGCCACCAGCGCAGGAACGGCAGCAGGCGGACCCACAGCAGGCTGCAGCAGGGGGCGGAGGCGGTGGTCTTGGTCGACATTGCGGTGATCCGGGTGAAGCAGGGAAAGTGGTGTACGGGCGCGCACGCATCCCACATGCGGCTGCCAAGGATAATTCAATCGCCGCTGCCATGCCCATAGCGTTCTCTTATGTTGCGGCGCGGCTTACTTTATTGGACCCTGTCGCCCAATGTGAAGATAATGTCAAAATTTTATAATCCACTAAATTCACCTGGAATTGCAGGGGCACGGTATCATTCATGGAGACACTCACCCTTAGCACCGAGATGATCTGGGTGCTGGTCATCCTGGCCTTCACCATCTATCTCTTCGTGTCCGAGGTGGTCGCCGTCGATGTCGCGGCCATCAGCATCATGGTGCTGCTCGGCCTGACCAACCTGGTGGGACCCTGGCTGGGCCTCGAGCAGGGGCTGGTGCCCGCGACCCAGTTGTTCAACGGCTTTTCCAGTAATGCCGTGATCTCCATCATCGCCGTGATGATCATCGGCGCCGGCCTGGACAAGACCGGCGTGATGGGCAAGTTGGCCGGCTTCATCCTCAAGGCGGGCGGTTCCACGGAAAAGCGCATCATCCCCATCATCTCCGGCACCGTGGGCTTCATTTCCAGCTTCATGCAGAACGTGGGCGCCGCCGCGCTGTTCCTGCCGGTGGTGAGCCGGATCTCTTCCCGCACCGGCCTGCCCATGTCGCGGCTGCTCATGCCCATGGGCTTCTGCGCCATTCTCGGCGGCACGGTGACCATGATCGGTTCCAGCCCCCTGATCCTGCTCAACGATCTGATTCTCACTTCGAACAAGGCGCTGCCGGCGGGCGTGGAGCCCATGCAGACCTACAGCCTGTTCGCCGTCACCCCCATCGGCATCGTCCTGGTCCTCACCGGCATCATCTACTTCGTGCTGGCCGGCCGCTTCGTGCTGCCCACCGTGAAGAGCGAAACCGGCAGCGCCGGCGCGACCATGAAGTACTTCGAGGACCTCTATGGCCTCGAGGGCTCCATGTACGAGCTGCGCATTCCCGACGACTCCCCGCTGGTGGGGATGGAGGTGGGCGATCTCGAGCAGCGCTACAACGTCCCCTTCCTCCTCGCACTGCACAACGCCAACGAGGAGGTACGGGTGGCGCCGCCGCGGGACATCCGCATCACCGGCGGGGCGCTGCTGGCGGTCATGGGACCGGACGAGCAGGTGGCGGAGTTCGCCCGCGAATACGGCCTGAAGCTGCGCCCGGAGCTGGAGGAGTTCGTGGAGGCGATGAACCCCACCCGCGCCGGAATCGCCGAGGTGGTCATCCCGCCCGGTTCGCGTCTCATCGGCCAGACCCTGTCCGAGCTGCGCATGCGCAAGACCTTCGGTCTCAGCGTGCTGGCCGTGTTCCGCCAGCACGAGGTGATTCGCGGCATCCTCCGCAACCTGACCCTCGAGGCGGGCGACACCCTGGTGGTCCACACCCGCTGGAGCGACCTCATCCCGGTGTCGAAGGATCGCAACTTCGTGGTGGCCACCGACTTTCCCCGCGAGGAGCTGCGGCCCCACAAGGTGGTGCCGGCCATGATCTTCTTCCTCATCGCGCTGTCGCTGGTCCTGTTCACCGACCTGCGCCTCTCGGTGGCCCTGCTGACCGGGGCGCTCGGCATGATCGTCTCCGGGGTGCTGAAGATCGAGGAGGCCTATGAAGCGGTAAGCTGGAAGACGGTGTTCCTGCTCGCCAGCCTCATTCCCCTGGGACTCGCGGTGGAGACCACCGGCACCGCGGCCTGGATCGCGCAGAAGGTGCTCTCGGTCATGGAAGGCGTGCCCATCTGGGGGCTGCAGGCGGCCATCGCCGCACTGGCCACCTTCTTCACCCTGGTGATGTCCAACGTGGGCGCCACGGTGCTGCTGGTGCCCCTGGCGGTGAACATCGCCCTGGGGGCCGGCGCCAACCCGGCGCTGTTCGCCCTCACGGTGGCCATCTCCACCTCCAACTCCTTCCTCATCCCCACCCACCAGGTGAATGCGCTGATCATGGGTCCGGCCGGCTACCGCGTGAAGGACTTCATGCGCGCCGGCGGCGTGATGACGGTGCTGTTCCTGGTGGTGGAGATGGTGATGCTGAATATCGTCTTCTGAACCGCCACCCGGGCCTCCGGGCCCGGGCCTGCCCTCCGAGGCAAAAAGTCAGCCATCCATGGGTGCAATCCGCAGGATCCGGTCCAGCCGCAGCTCCAGCGCTTCGCCTGTGTGCGTCTCCGCCTGCAGGTACTCCGCACCCTGGCGCGTCTGCAGGTCCTTCGGCAGCAGCACTTCCTGGTGCAGGTTCCCCTCCACGTCGCGCCAGGCCGTGCGCAGCCGGTCCCGGTGCATGATGTGCAGCTCCAGCTCCGAGTAGACATCGCAGCCGATGGGCGTGTAGTCGTCGCTCATGACAGTCTCCCGCACGGATGGATGACCCTTTAAAGACTGCCACAGAATGGAGTGAAGGGTGATCCGTGTTCCGTTTTCGGTTTTCCGTCAGAACACCGGCCGCACTATTACAGAATGATTGATGCGTCATGAGTAATCCGGGATCCGGCACCATCCGGAACACGGAACACGGAACACGGAACACGGAACACGTTCCTCACCTCAGCCATCCCCCATGAACCGCAGCAGCACCTCGTTGAGGTAGCGCAGGCCCAGCGGGGTGGGGGCGAGGCGCTCCGGGTCGGGCACCAGCAGCCCGTCGGTGCGGGCGCGGGAGAGGGCGGGCTCCAGGGTGGCGGGCGATTGCCCGGTGCGCGCCCCGTAGAGCGCGGCGGGCACGCCGTCGGTCAGGCGCAGGGCGTTCATCAGGAACTCCAGCGGCAGCTCGGCGGGTTCCACCCCGTGCGGGTTGACCGTCGCGGCCGGTGTTCCCGCCCGCTCCAGGTACTCCCGTGGATGGCGCGGACGCGAGTCCCGGGTGACGCGGCCGCTGGCCGGATCGGTGAGCTTGGCGTGGGCGCCGGCACCGATCCCCAGGTAGTCGCCGAAGGTCCAGTAGTTGAGGTTGTGGCGGCAGCGCCGTCCGGGGCGGGCGAAGGCGGAGACCTCGTAGCGGCCGTAACCCGCGTCCGCGATCCGCCCCAGCCCCGCCTCGTGCATGTCCCAGAGGATGTCGTCGCCGGGCAGGGGTGGGGGGGCATGGGCGAAGGGGGTGTTGGGTTCCAGGGTCAGCTGGTACCAGGAGAGGTGCTCGGGCTCCAGGGCGAAGGCCGCCTCCAGGTCCTCCAGGGCCGCGGTCAGCGACTGCTCCGGCAGTCCGAACATGAGATCCAGGTTGAGGTTGTCGAAGCCGGCGCGCCGCGCCGCGGCCACGGCATGGCGGGCCTCGCCGGCGTCGTGGATGCGGCCCAGGGCGAGCAGGGCGCGGTCGTCCAGGCTCTGCACCCCCAGGGAGAGGCGGGTCACGCCGGCGGTCCGGTAGCCGCTGAAGCGACCCTGCTCCACGGTGCCGGGGTTGGCCTCGATGGTCACCTCGATATCCGGCGCCAGGCCCATGCGGGCGGCTATTCCGTCCAGCAGGGCGCCGATGGTGGCGGGCTTCAGCAGGCTCGGCGTCCCGCCGCCGATGAATATGCTCGCCAGCGGGCGGCCCGCGGCGGCGGGCAGCGAGGCGTCCAGGTCGCGCAGCAGCGCGGCGAGGTATTCAGGCTCCGGCAACGCCCCGTCCCGGGCGTGGGAGTTGAAGTCGCAGTAGGGGCACTTGCGCACGCACCAGGGGATGTGCACGTAGAGCGCCAGGGGCGGGGACACGGCCCGGGATGCCGGGTGCGGTTCAGGGATCATGGATAAATCTTGACTGTACAGGTTGGTAAATTATAGGGTACCACCCACCATCGGGACAGCCGGCCCCGCAGCCGGAGCCGCAAGCACGGAGTCAGAAATGAGTGATTTCAACGAAGACGACCTGAATTTGAGCAGCGGCATCGCCGCTTTCGAGGCCAAGCACTTCGGTCGCGCCGCCCAGCTGCTCTCGCCGCTGGCGGAACAGGGCAACCCCGAGGCCCAGTACCGCATGGCGGTCATCCAGCAGAACGGCCTGCTGGGAGCGCCGCACCCCGACGAGGCATACAGGCTCATGAAGGCCGCGGCCGAGGCCGGCCACGCCCTGGCCCAGCATGGCCTCGGGTTCATGTACATGGAAGGGGAGTGCACGGAGCAGAACGCCGCCGAGGCGGTGAAGTGGTTCCAGCTCGCCGCCGACCAGGGCCTGGCGGGCTCACTGACCACGCTCGCCATGATGTACCAGGAAGGCCGCGGCGTGGAACGGAACGACGCAGAGGCCAAGCGCCTCTACAAGCTGGCCGGCTTCGACATGTAGCCACACCCGAACTCACCACGAAGGCACGAAGGACACGAAGAAAAGACTGTTTATCCGCAGATTACGCCGATTACGCAGATAAAGTGTGTTTAAAGGCGCATCAGCTGACGCAAGGCTGCTCAGTCAGCCGGAAACCGCACCTTCAACAGATCTACAGTGGCCGTTGGTGAAAACCATTCATCTAAAAAAATCTGCGTAATCTGCGTAATCTGCGGATGGATTCTTCTTTCGTTTTGCTTCGTGCCCTTCGTGACTTCGTGGTGAAGTTCAACCCTTGAGCCGGGAGACGAGCTGGCGCAGGGCCTGGCCGCGGTGGCTGAGGGCGTTCTTGACGTCCGGGGGCAGTTCGGCGGCGGAGCAGATGTGGGTGGGGACATGGAAGACGGGGTCGTAGCCGAAGCCGTTCTCGCCCACCGGTTCGAACAGGATGCGTCCCTCCCAGGTGCCCTGGCAGATGATGGGGGTGGGATCGGAGCCGTGACGCATGTAGACCAGCAGGCACTGGAACCGCGCCGCGCGCTCCGCCTCCGGTATCTCCTGCAGGGCTTCCAGCAGCTTCTCCACGTTGGCCGCGTCGCCGGCCCCCACACCGGCGTAGCGGGCCGAGTAGATGCCCGGGGCGCCGTTGAGCGCGTCCACCTCGATGCCCGAGTCGTCGGCGATGGCCGGCAGCCCCGTGTGCAGGCTGGCGTGCCGCGCCTTGAGGATGGCGTTCTCCACGAACGTGAGCCCCGTCTCCTCCACCTCCGGCACCCCGAACTCGCCCTGGGGATGGACCTCGATCTCCAGGTCGGTCAGCAGTTCGTTGAACTCCCGGATCTTCCCGCGGTTGTTGCTGGCCAGCACGATGCGCTTCATGGTGTCCGCTCCGATTCCGTTCCCACTGGTGAGCCGATCATGCACCGCCGTGCAGGCCGAGGCAAAGGGGGCCGATGACAGCCGCCGGCTTTCAGTCGCCGGTTTCCAGAAAATTCATCGCCCAGGGTTTGCGCGGGTGTGTCAGAGGGCTATGCTCGCGCAGGCAACCAGTATCCGGCGGCCACTGGCCACCGGCCACCGGCCACCGGAAACTGGCAACTGGCAACTGGCAACTGAAACGACACGGAACGTGACATGAGCGGAGAAACCCAGCTCCTGGCCGCCTTCGTGGTGGGGCTCCTCGGCGGAGTCCACTGCGTGGGCATGTGCGGGGGCATCGTGGGCGCCCTGGTGTTCGGGCTGCCGGAGGAGCGGCGGCGGGAACTGGGCGGCCTGATGCCGTTCCTGCTGGCCTACAACGGCGGCCGCCTCATCAGTTACACCGTCGCCGGCGCGCTGTTGGGCGGGGTGGGGTGGCTGGCGGCCAACCTGACGCTGGTTTACCGGGCCCAGCAGGCGCTGGCGGTGGTGGCCGGCCTGTTCATGGTGGCGCTCGGCTGCTACCTGGCCGGCTGGTGGATGGGGCTGCGGCGGCTGGAACGGGCGGGGGGATACGTCTGGAGGCGCATGGAACCCATCGGCCGGCGCCTGCTGCCGGTGGCCAATGCCCCCCATGCCTTCCTGCTCGGGCTGCTCTGGGGCTGGTTGCCCTGCGGCCTGGTCTACAGCGTGCTGGTCTGGAGCATCTCCGCCGGCAGCGCGGTGAGCGGCGGCCTGCTGATGCTCTCCTTCGGGCTCGGCACCCTGCCCACGCTGCTGGCCGCCGGGGCCTTCGCCGGGCGGTTGTCCGCCTTCGTCCGCCGGATCTGGGTCCGGCGCCTGGCCGGCGGAACGGTCGTGCTCTTCGGGCTCGTCACCCTGGCCCAGGCGCTCCTGGTTCCCGCGGCCGCCTGACCCGGTTCGCCGTTCCGCGGTCCCGCCCGGTGCGGGTCGGACGCGCCGGGCGGAGGCGCCGCGATGGTTCCTGCCTCCCGCGGCCGCTAGTCGGTGAAGAACTGCTGGCTGAAGCGAACGTCCGCGGTTTCGGTGCCGCCTCGGGGCTGCACCGCGAGGACGAAGTCCAGGGTCTGGGTGTCGTGAATGCGGAACTCGGCCAGGTAGTAGATGGCGGTTCCCTCGCGCACTTCACGGAACTCCAGCGGCATCTCGCCGCCCGTGGGCAGCGTGGCATGGCCGCTCACCACGGCGCTGGCGGGCTCGCCGGTGGTGCCGGGCACCTCGCGGATGACCGCCACGTTGACCACGCCCTGGTAGCGGCTGCGCAGGATGCCGTGCTGGTTCGCCACCTCGGGGGTGAGGGTGCTGGCGTTGAAGGCGTTGTAGTGGATGGTGTAGTCACCCAGTGCGAGACTCCGTTCGGCCTGTGCCGACCAGGGCAGCAGGGCCAGGGCGGCTGCAGCGAGCAGCGTGGTCAAGCCGCGTCTGTTCATGGCGGGTTCCTCCTCCTTGGGCGGGCCTTTGGCGCGTGTCCGATGTCCGCGCCGCAGTGCGGTTTCTATAAAGGATAGACCCGGAGACGGCGGAAAAGCTTCCCCCGTCTCCGTTGGCCGTGACTCAGCGGGTAAAGCGGTAGATGGCCACTTCCCCCAGGAGATTGGGCAGCAGGCGCATGCCGAGGCTGGTGCGATGGGCGTTATCCACCACGGTGCGTTCCAGGATGCGGATGTTCTTCTGCCGGCACAGCGCCTCGAAGTCGCGGAAGGTGCACAGGTGGATGTTCTGGGTGTCGTACCAGGGGTTGGGCAGGGTGCGGGAAACCGGCATGTGCCCGCCCAGCGCCAGCTGCAGCCGGCACTGCCAGTGGCCGAAGTTGGGGAAGGTGACGATGCCCTCGCGCCCCACCCGCAGCATCTCCGTGAGCAGCCAGGCGGGGTAGTGGACCACCTGCAGGGCCTGGGTCATGACCACGACGTCGAAGGAGTCGTCGTCGAAGTACTGCTGCAGGCCGTCATCCAGGTTGGAGTGGATGACGTTCAGCCCCGCGTCGATGCAGGCGATGACGTTGTCCGGGTCGAGCTCGAGGCCGTAGCCGGTGACCTGGCGGGAGTCGCGCAGGTGGCGCAGCAGGGTGCCGTCGCCGCAGCCCAGGTCGAGGACGCGGCTGCCGGGGCGGATCCATTCGCTGATGAGCTGCAGATCGGTACGCAGTTCCATCTCAGGCCCCCACCTCGTCGGCCACCCGGCGCATGTAGGCGTGGAACACGTCCAGGTACTTCGGCAGCGGCATCAGGAAGGCGTCGTGACCCTGGGTGGCCTCGATCTCGGCGTAGGAGACGTTGCGATCGGCGTCCAGCAGTCCCTTGACGATCTCCCGCGAGCGCTCCGGCGCGAAGCGCCAGTCGCTGGTGAAGGAGACCACCAGGAAGCCGCAGCTGGCCCGGCGCAGGGCGGTGGGCAGGTCGTTGCCGTAATCCGCCGCCGGGTCGAAGTAGTCCAGCGCCCGGGTCATCAGCAGGTAGGTGTTGGCGTCGAAGCGCTCCACGAAGCTCTCGCCCTGGTAGCGCAGGTAGCTCTCCACCTGGAACTCCACGCCGTAGCCGAACTGGAGCTTCTGCTCCCGCAGCTCGCGGCCGAACTTGGCGCCCATGGACTCGTCGGAGAGGTAGGTGATGTGGCCCAGCATGCGGGCCAGCATCAGCCCGCGCCGGGGTACCACGCCCTGTTCGTAGTAGCGCCCGTCATGGAATTCCGGGTCAGTGAGGATGGCCTGCCGGGCCACCTCGTTGAAGGCGATGTTCTGGGCCGAGAGCTTCGACGCGGCGGCGATGACCACGGCGTGGGCAATCCGGTCGGGGTGGTCGATGGCCCACTGCAGCGCCTGCATGCCGCCGAGACTGCCGCCGATGACCGCCGCCCAGCGATCGATCCCGAGCGCCTCGGCGAGCCGCTGCTGGCTGTTGACCCAGTCCTTCACCGTGACGATGGGAAAGTCCGGGCCGTAGAACTGTCCCGTGGCGGGGTTCGGCGTGTTGGGGCCGGTGGAGCCCTTGCAGCCGCCGAGATTGTTCACGCTGACCACGAAGAAGCGGTTGGTGTCGATGGGCTTGCCCGGACCGATGGCCGTATCCCACCAGCCCGGCTTGCGATCCTCGGGGCTGTGGTAGCCGGCGGCGTGGTGGTCGCCGGACAGCGCATGGCAGATGAGAATCCCGTTGCTGCGCGCGGCGTTCAGCTCGCCATAGGTCTCGTAGACGAGGTCGTAGCTCTCCAGCACCCGCCCGGAAACGAGCTCCAGCGGCTGGTCGAAGTGCTGCCGGGCCGGCGTGACCAGGCCGACGGAATCGGATGGGAAGGGTTCGGGCATCCTGCGTGGTATCAACTGGCCGGTGGCAATTGCAAAGGCGAAAGTCTAATGGACCCCAATCCGCCCAGCAAGGGAGGCATTGTCCGGGCTGACCGCGGCAGCTCGCCGGGAACGGGTTTCAGTGCACCGCCGCCCTTATCCTTTATCCATTGTCCGTGCCCCGGATCTCGACGCCGCATCCAGGGGCGGGGGCAGCAGCCCGGGATTGGTGACCACCAGGTGCTTCTGCCGCCCCTGCTCGCCGCTGGCCACCCGGACCCGGCTGCGGGGCACGCCGAGCAGCTTGGCCAGGAATTTCACCAGGTGGGCGTTGGCCCGGCCCTCCACCGGCGGGGCGGTGATGCGGACCTTGAGCCGATCGCCCTGGATACCGGTCACCTCGTCGCGGCTGGCGCGCGGCTGGATGTGGAGGAACAGGTGCAGCTCGTCGTCCTCCCAGCGGTACCAGCTCATCCCAGCGCCAGCCCCCGGCCCAGGTCGGCGATGGGGGCCACCAGCAGCATGGAGGTGAGCTGCAGCAGGACGAGCACCAGTACCGGCGAGAAGTCGATGCCGCCCATGGGCGGCAGCATGCGCCGCGCGGGGCCGAGCAGCGGTGCGTTGAGACGGTAGAGCAGCATCGTGACGGGGTGGCGGCCGCCGGGACTGACCCAGCTCAGCACCACCTCGATGAGGATGCTGAAGGTGAACACGCGCACCAGGGTCTGGAGCAGCTCCGCCACCGCCCATACCAGCAGCCCGACGAAGCCCCCGGCGCGCCCCAGTACGCCCAGGATCAGGACCAGCTCCACCATCTGCAGCACCAGCATCAGCACCACGCTCGCCAGGTCCACGCCGCCGTAGCCGGGAATGAAGCGCCGCAGGGGGCGCAGCACCGGGTTGGTGGCCTTCACCAGGAACTGGGACATCGGGTTGTAGAAGTCGGCACGCACCCAGGCGAGCAGGAAGCGCAGCATGACAATGATGATGTACACGCCGAACAGGGTGCTGATGAGAAAGGTGGCGGCGTTGACGGTATAGGGGCTGGTTCCCATGCTCTGACCTCTTCGGGGGCTGCGGTTAGTCGGGATCCCGGCCCAGGATCGCGGCCAGTTCCCGGGAACGGTCCCGGGCGGACGTGAGCGCGTCGCGGAACAGTTCGCGCAGTTTGCCTTCCTCGAGCACGTTGAGCGCCCGTTCGGTGGTGCCGCCGGGCGAGGTGACGCGCTGGCGCAGCAGGGAGGGCTCCTCGTCGCTCTCCAGGGCCATCTTGGCGGCGCCGAAGGCCGTCTGCAGCGTCAGCAGCCGGGCCGTGCGCTCCGGCAGCCCGATCGCCTGCGCCGCGCCCTGCATGGCCTCCATGACCAGGAAGAAGTAGGCCGGTCCGCTGCCGGACAGCGCCGTCACGGCATCCATCTGCTCCTCGTTCTCCAGCCACAGGGTCAGGCCGACGGCCCGCAGCACCGACTCGGCCTGGTCGCGCTGGGCGGCCGTGACGGCCGCGGTGGCGAACAGCGCGGTGGCGCCGCTCTTCACCAGCGCCGGGGTATTGGGCATGGTGCGTACCAGGGCCACCCCCGCCCCGAGCCAGCGCTGCAGGTCGGTGGTACGGATGCCGGCGGCGATGGAGACCACCAGGGTTCCGTGCTCCTGCACCACCGGCGCCAGTTCGGCGGCCACCTTCGGCAGTACCTGGGGCTTGACCGCCAGCACCACCACGCCGGCCCCGGCTGCCGCCTCGCGGTTGTCGTGGGTGGTGTGGACGCCGAAGCGGGCGCGCAGCGAGGCCAGCGTCTCCTCGCCGGGATCGCTGACCCGGATGCGTTCCGGGGCGTAACCGTCGGCGATGAGCCCGCCGACGAGGCTGCTGCACATGTTGCCGCCGCCGATGAAGCTGATGATTCCCTGTTCCACGTCTGACTCCTGGAATAAATATCAAAAGACTTCGAATGGACAGGATTTACAGGATTCACAGGATGTATTGCCTGTTCCGGACCGCTTCGGCAATGCCCGGCCGCGAACGGGGAGCGGCCGCAGTGGGGATGATTGTTCCAGGCGCCCTTCGTTAATCCTGTCAATCCTGTCAATCCTGTCTATTTCATTTGGTTCATTATCACTATGGCGCTGAATGGGGCCTCCAATGTCGCTGCCCGGTGGCCCGATTGCAAGGTTCAGTCCCGGGCGCCGAAGAGATCGGTGCCGATGCGCACGAGGGTGGCGCCCTCGGCGATGGCGGCCTCGAAGTCGTCGGACATGCCCATGGAGAGGGTGTCCAGCGCCAGGCCGTCGCGGTTCAGCGCCGCGAGGGCCTCCCGCAGCCGGCGGAAGGGCGCGCGCACGACCTCCTCCCCGGCGTCCCGCACCGGCGCCGGGATGGCCATCAGGCCCCGCAGCCGCAGCCGCGGCAGCGCGGCCACGGCCCGGGCCAGGTCCGGCAGCGCCTCGGGCTCGACGCCCGACTTGCTGGCCTCGCCGCTGATGTTGACCTGCAGGCAGACGTTGAGGGGCGGCAGCGTCTCCGGGCGCTGCTCGCTCAGCCGCCGGGCCACCTTCAGCCGGTCCACGCTGTGGACCCAGTGGAAGTGCTCGGCGATGCCGCGGGTCTTGTTGGACTGGATGGGCCCGATGAAGTGCCACTCCAGGTCCAGATCGGCAAGGGCTCCGATCTTCTCCAGCGCCTCGCGCAGGTAGCTCTCGCCGAACCGGCGCTGGCCCGCCGCCGCGGCGGCCCGGATGACATCCGCCGGGCGGGTCTTGCTGACCGCCAGCAGAGTGACGGATCCCGGCTCCCGGTTGTGACATACCTCGGCGGTACGTATGCGGACCTCGATTTGTGCCAAACGCTCCGCAGTTTTTTCCATGTGACGCCCGGTCTGTGTAAGCTAAACTGAAGAAACAAAAAGTTTAAGGAACCACGGCTTCAGTCCCCTGGCGGCCCGGAGTCCGCATTGGCGTTGCGGTGTGCGGCCCTGCCGGCGCAGCCCGGGCGCCGGAGGGTTGCCCGGTGGTTCCCGGCTTGATACGGCATCTCATTTTAGGGGATCTCGATGGACATTACCGAGCTGCTTGCTTTCAGCGTCAAGAACGGCGCCTCAGACCTGCACCTCTCCGCCGGGTTGCCCCCAATCATCCGCGTGGATGGCGACGTTCGGCGCATCAACGTGCCGCCCCTGGACCACAAGCAGGTCCACGGGCTCATCTACGACATCATGAACGACAAGCAGCGGAAGGATTTCGAGGAGTTCCTGGAGACGGACTTCTCCTTCGAGATTCCGGGCGTGGCCCGCTTCCGCGTCAACGCCTTCCACCAGAACCGCGGCGTGGCCGGGGTCTTCCGTACCATTCCCTCCCGGGTCCAGACCCTGGAGGAACTGGGGTTCGGCAAGAACTTCCAGGACATCGCCGACGCGCCGCGGGGTCTCATCCTGGTCACCGGGCCCACCGGCTCGGGCAAGAGCACGACCCTGGCGGCCATGCTCGACTACCTCAACGAGATCCGCTACCAGCACATCCTCACCATCGAGGATCCCATCGAGTTCGTGCACGAGAGCAAGAAGTGTCTCGTCAACCAGCGCGAGGTTCACCGCGACACCCTCGGCTTCAACGAGGCGCTGCGGGCCGGTTTGCGCGAGGACCCGGACATCATCCTGGTGGGCGAGATGCGCGATCTCGAAACCATCCGCCTGGCGCTCACCGCCGCGGAGACCGGCCACCTGGTGTTCGGCACCCTGCACACCACCTCCGCGGCCAAGACCATCGACCGCGTGGTGGACGTCTTCCCCGCCGGCGAGAAGGACATGGTCCGTTCCATGCTCTCCGAGTCGCTGCGCTCGGTAATCTCGCAGACCCTGCTCAAGCGGGTGGGGGGCGGGCGCATCGCGGCCCACGAAATCATGGTGGCCACCCCGGCCATCCGCAACCTGATCCGGGAGGACAAGATCGCCCAGATGTACTCGGCTATCCAGACTGGCCATGCCCTGGGGATGCATACCCTCGATCAGCACCTGCTGGAACTCGTCAACAAGGGCATTGTGAGCCGTCTTGACGCCCGCGCCAGGGCCCAGGACAAGGAGATTTTCCGTTGATGCCCGGGGAGAGATCACCGATGGATTTCGAATCCCTGCTGAAACTCATGGTCCACAAGCAGGCCTCGGACCTGTTCATCACCGTGGGCATGCCACCGACCGTGAAAGTCCACGGCAAGCTCATTCCCGTCGGGCAGAAGCCTCTTTCGCCGCAGCAGGTGCGCGAAGCCGTCACCGGCATCATGACCGAGGAGCAGCGCAAGGAGTTCGCCCGCACCCGCGAGTGCAACTTCGCCATCAGCGCCGCGGGCGTGGGCCGGTTCCGCGTCAGCTCCTTCCAGCAGCGCGGGGTGGCGGGCATGGTGCTGCGCCGCATCGAGACGCGCATCCCCTCCGTCGAGGAGCTGCACCTGCCGCCCATCATCAAGAACCTGGCCATGACCAAGCGCGGGCTGGTGATCTTCGTGGGTGGCACCGGCACCGGCAAGTCCACCTCCCTGGCGGCGGTGATCGGCTATCGCAACCAGAACACCGGCGGCCACATCATCACCATCGAGGACCCCATCGAGTTCATCCACCAGCACGCGCTCTCCATCATCACCCAGCGCGAGGTGGGCATCGACACCGACTCCTACGAGGTGGCGCTGAAGAATACCCTGCGCCAGGCCCCGGACGTGATCCTCATCGGCGAGGTCCGCGCCCGCGAGACCATGGACTACGCGGTGGCGTTCGCCGAGACCGGCCACCTCTGCCTCGCCACGCTGCACGCCAACAACGCCAACCAGGCCATGGACCGGATCATCAACTTCTTCCCGGAGGATCGCCGGGACCAGCTGTTCATGGACCTGTCGCTCAACCTCAAGGCGATCGTCGCCCAGCAGCTCATCCCCACCCCCGACGGCAAGAGCCGGCGGGTGGCGGTGGAGGTCATGATCAACACCCCCCTGATCCAGGATCACCTGCGCAAGGGCGAGGTTCACCTGCTCAAGGAGATCATGAAGAACTCCACCGAGCACGGCATGTGCACCTTCGACCAGGCCCTGTTCCAGCTCTTCAAGTCGGGCGAAATCACCTACGAGGACGCCCTGCACCACGCCGACGCCCCCAACGACCTGCGCCTGATGATCAAGCTGGACAGCGAGAAGGGCGTGGACCGCTACGCCGCCGGCATGGACGGCATCGGCCTGGTAGAAGAGTAGATAGTTTCGAGTAGCGGGTCTCGAGTGACGAGGTATACCTAGAGACTCGCTACTAGTTACTTGCCACTATCGCTGGTCAAGCGAACACCTGCCGCGCGTCGAACACCGGGCCGTCCACGCACACCCGCTTCATGGCGGGGCCGGCGTCGGTCCGGATCTCCACCGCGCAGCCGGCGCAGCCCCCCACGGCGCAGGCCATGAACTCCTCCAGCGACACCTGGCAGGGGAGGCCGTACTCCCGCGCCAGCCGCGCCACGGCCTCCAGCATGGGATGGGGGCCGCAGGAGAACACCGCCACCTCTTCCCGCTGGGCGGGCTCCAGGGCCTCGAGCCAGGCCCGGGCCAGGTCGGTGACGTAGCCCTCGAAGCAGCCGGGGTAGCCCTGCAGGCTGGCGAGCCGGCTCGGGACGCCCCAGTCCTCCAGCAGCGGCATGGCGGCGATGACACCCTCCGGCATGCCCGGAACCAGCATCCGCGAGGGGCGGGCCTGGAACGGGAAGGGGACCTCGGAGCCCATGATGACGAAGGGGTCCCAGGGGCTGCCGCGGCGTTTCAGATCCTCGGCCAGGAACAGCATGGGGGGGATGCCCACGCCGCCCCCGATGAGCAGCGTTCGCGGGCGTCCCGGGGGGGGTGTGAAGGGCGTTCCGATGGGCCCCATGACGCTGAGGAACTCGCCGGTCCCGCGCCGGGCGAGCAGGCGGGTGCCCTCGCCGACGGCCTTGTAGAGGAAGTCCACCCAGCCGGCCTGCGCATCCACCCGCATGATGGACAGCGGCCGGCGCATGGGCAGCAGCGGGTCGCACTGGATGTGGGCGAAGCTGCCCGGCCGCGCGTGCGCCGCGATGCGCGGGGCCCGGATGCGCAGGATATGCTGGGCGCCTGGGTGGGCCTCGTGGGCGAGAATCTCGCTCTCCTCCACGAAGATGGTGTCGCGATGGGTTGTGTCGTTCATGGACGGGATATCCCGGTAGTCAGCTCGGCCGGGCGCTGATCTTAACCCGGATATTTCACCAATGGCACGCGCCCGCGCCGGTCTCCTGCCCGCACGAGGTGTTTTCTGCGGTCAGCTCCAGGCGCCGCAGCGCGGCTCCCTCAACCACCATCCGCATCAACAACGGCTGGGCCACCTTCACCTGTTTGGCGGAGTATCCGGGTTGACGGCCTCGGCGGTGGTCACCTGAGCTCGTAGACCAGTCGGCCCTGGACCAGGGTGTGGGTGACCCGGCCGCGGAACTCCCAGCCCCTGAAGGGCGTGTTCCGGCCGCGGCTCAGCAGGGTGTCGGGTTCGAGGCGCCAGGCGTGCTCCGTGTCGATCACGCAGAGATCGGCGCGGGTGCCGGGGGTCAGGGTCCCGGTTTCGATGCCCAGGATTTCCGCCGGCCCGCGGGTCACGCGCGCCAGGGCGGTGCCGAGGTCGAACGCCCCCTCGTCCACCAGCCGCAAGGTCAGGGGCAGCAGGGTCTCCAGGGCGGAGATGCCGGGCAGCGTGCCGTTGAAGGGGGCCAGCTTGGTCTCCGGCTCGTGGGGCTGGTGATCGGAACAGACGGCGGTGATGACCCCCTCGGCCACCCCGGCGCGGAGGGCATCGCGGTCGCGGATGGTGCGCAGGGGCGGGATGACGTGGAACATGGGGTCGAAGCCCGCCACGTCCATCTCGGTGAGGTGCAGCTGGTGGGCCGCCACGTCGGCGGTCACCCGCAGTCCGCGGGCCCGGGCATCGGCCACCATCTCCACGCTGCGGGCGGTGGACAGCCGGCAGAAGTGGGCGCGCACCCCGGTCTGCTCGATGAGCAGCAGGCAGCGGGCCAGCTCCACCGTCTCGCTGGTCTCGGGGATGCCCGGCAGGCCGAGACGGGTGCTGACGCTGCCCTCGTGCATGAACCCGGACTGGCCCAGCCAGGGATCCCGGGGCTGCAGGTAGACGGTCAGCCCGTAGGTGGCGGCGTATTCCAGCGCCCGGCGCAGGACCTCGCTGTTGCGGATCGGCCGGCCGGCATTGCTCACCCCGACGCACCCTTCCGCCTTGAGCGCGGCCATCTCCGCGAGCTGCTCACCCTCCAGTCCCTGGGTCAGTGCGCCCAGGGTCAGCACCCAGGCGCGTCCCGACTGCTTGGCACGGTGGCGCACCAGCTCCGCCACCGCGGGGGTGTCGATGACCGGGCTGGTATCGGGCGGGCAGCAGACGGTGGTGACGCCGCCGGAGACCGCGGCCCGGGTCTCGCTGGCGATGGTGGCCTTCTGTTCGTGTCCCGGTTCGCGCAGCCGTGCGCTGAGATCCACCAGCCCCGGGCAGACCATGCGTCCCGCGGCCTCGATCTCGATCTCGGGCGTGAAGCCCTCCGGGGCCTCGCCCAGGGCCACGATGCGGCCGCTGGCGATGAACAGGTCGCGGACCCCGTCGACGCGGCTGGAGGGATCCACCACGTGCCCGTTGCGGATGGCGATGCGGTTCATTCTGGCTCCTTGGCGGCGGTTTCGCGGGCCCCGGGACTGCGGCCCATGGCCATGGACATCACCGCCATGCGCACGGCGATGCCGTAGCTCACCTGGCGGAGGATGACCGACTGGGGGCCGTCGGCCACCGAGGAGGCGATCTCCACCCCCCGGTTGATGGGGCCGGGGTGCATGACCAGGGCGTCGGGCCGGGCCAGGGCGAGCTTCTCCTCGGTCAGGCCGTAGCGCTGGAAGTATTCGTGCTCGCTCGGCAGCAGGGCGCTCTGCATGCGCTCCTTCTGCAGCCGCAGCATGATCACCACGTCCACGCCGGCCAGGCCCTGGCTGAGGCTGGTGAAGACCCGGGTGCCGAGGGACTCGATGTCCACCGGCAGCAGGGTGCGGGGCGCGATGACGCGCACCTCGCCCACGCCGAGGGTGTTCAGGGCGTGGATCTGGGAGCGGGCCACCCGCGAGTGCAGGATGTCGCCCACGATGGCGACGCACAGGCTGTCGAAGGCGCCCTTGTGGCGGCGGATGGTGAGCATGTCCAGCATCGCCTGGGTCGGGTGGGCGTGCTGGCCGTCGCCGGCGTTGATGATGCTCACGTGGGGCGCGGCGTGCTGGGCCATGAAGTGGCTGGCGCCGCTGTGCTGGTGGCGCACCACGAACATGTCGGTGTGCATCGCCTCCAGGTTCTTCTGGGTGTCCAGCAGCGACTCGCCCTTGGCGGTGGCCGAGGTGCTCACATTGATGTTGAGCACATCCGCCGAGAGGCGCTTGGCGGCGAGCTCGAAGGTGGTGCGGGTCCGGGTGCTGGTCTCGAAGAACAGGTTGACGATGGTCTTGCCGCGCAGCAGCGGCACCTTCTTCACCGGCTGCTCGCCCACCACCACGAACGAGTCGGCGGTGTCGAGGATGTCGGTGAGGATGCGCCGCGGCAGTCCTTCCACGGTGAGGAAGTGGCGCAGGCGGCCCTGCGCGTCCAGTTGCATGGTGTTCCAGTTGCCGGGGAAATTCATGATTGCTCCGCCGCCATGGGCTCTGTTCCCAGTCCAGAAGCTTAGCTCTGATTCTCCGCCACGGGGGACGACGGGCTCACGCCGGGCCGCATCCGGGGGCTCCACGGACAAAAACCCGCCGCGCCGCCGTTCAGCCGGCCTGGCGCCCCCTGTGTCCGCCGTGGCGCGTCACGCCCGGGTCAATCCACGTCCTGGACCTTGAGCTCCAGGGGGTCCGGGCCGGAGAGCTTGACGTGCTGGTTGCGGCGCAGCGCCATGTGCCTGCCCGTCACGTCGGCCTGCACGGGCAGCTCGCGCCCGTCCCGCTCCACCAGCACCGCCAGGGTGACGGTGGCGGGGCGCCCGTAGTCGAACAGCTCGTTGAGGGCCGCGCGCACGGTGCGCCCGGTGGAGAGCACGTCATCCACCAGGATGACGTGGCGGCCGTCCACGTCGAAGGGGAGATGGGAGGGGCGGACCTGGGGGTTGAGCCCGATCCGGGTGAAGTCGTCCCGGTAGAAGGAGATGTCCAGGGTCCCCAGGGGCTGCTCCAGGTCGAGCAGGCGGTGGAGGCGCTCGGCCACCCAGGCGCCGCCGGTATGGATGCCCACCATGACCGGATCGGTGATGCCGGACCTGGCCAGGTGGTCGCGGAGGTCCTCGGCCATCTTCTTGATGAGGACCTCGATATCTTCGTGCGTCTCGCTCATGCGGATGGGTTCCGTTGCTGTTCCAGCCAGGTCTCCAGGATGACCTGGGCGGCGATGTGATCCAGGGGCGCGTCCGGGCGTGCTTTCCGGGCATTGTCTCCGCGCAGCCGGCTGGCCGCCTCCGCGGAGGAGAGCCGCTCGTCCACGGCGTGCACCGGCAGGCCGAAACGGCCCTGCAGGCGGTTCATGAATCGCCGGGCGGCGCGGGTGACCTCGTGCTCGCTGCCGTCGGCGTTGAGGGGCAGGCCCACCACGATGAGATCGGGCCGCCACTCCTCGATGATCCCGGCGATGCGGTCCCAGTCGGGGATCCCGTCCCGGGCGGGGAGGACCTCCAGGGGGCGGGCGGTGGCGGTCAGCGCCTGGCCCGCGGCGACACCGATGCGCCGCATTCCGAAATCGAACCCGAGACAGGTGGGCGCCGTCTTTCCCGCCGGTTCGGGCCGGGCGCTGTCAGGCATGTCCCACTTCGCTGGAAATGCTGTCCAGGTCCACGCCCAGGAGACTGGCGGCGGCGTGCCAGCGCTGCTCCAGCGGGGTCTCGAACAGGATGGCGGCCTCCGCCGGCCCGCTCAGCCAGGCATTTTCCGCCATCTCGCGCTCCAGCTGGCCGGCGCCCCAGCCGGCGTAACCCAGCGCCAGCAGGGCGTCGCCGGGACCCGTGCCCAGGGCGAGGGCCTCGAGGATGTCGCGGGAGGTGGTCACCGCGATCTCATCGGTGACCGGCAGGGAGACGTCCCACTCGCCCACCGGCCGGTGCACGACGAAGCCGCGCTCGGTCTGGACCGGTCCGCCCCCCAGGATGAACTGGTCGCGGACCGCCGCGTCGCGGGTCTCGATCTCCATGTGCTGCAGCACATCGCCCAGCCGGATATCCAGCGGCCGGTTGATGACGATGCCCATGGCCCCCTCGTCGTTGTGCTCACAGATGTAGGTGACCGTGTGGAAAAAATTCGGGTCGGCCAGGGCGGGCATGGCGATGAGAAAGTGGTTACGCAGTGAGGTCGTGCCGAACATGGCCATAGTATCCGGCGAACCCCGGTGAGGTGGCAAGAGCGGTTCCCCCGATCAGCCCTCCGGGGCCGGGTTGTTCACCACGAAGGCACGAAAAACACGAAGTCTGAACAGGCTGAATCGACAGGATTAACAGGATAGACAGAACTTGTACTTGATTGCTGTGTGCCCTGGTCGCCGGCGTGGGAACCGGCGGGGCACTGCCGAGCATATTTGTCGCAGGGACAAGGAAATCCTGCCAAACCTGTCCGTATCTTCTCTGTTAGGTTTTTCTTCGTGCCCTTCGTGCCTTCGTGGTGAGATTTTCCCCGCGGCGGCGTGTCACTGGCTCACCAGGCGGTTGTCGCTGCGGAACACCCAGGTGCGGATGATCTCCAGCACGTCGGTGTCGCGGGTGATGGACTCGGGCAGGGGCGCGAAGGGCGCGGCCAGGTGGACGATGCGCAGCGCCGCGTCGTCCAGCAGCTTGCTGCCGGAGGACTTGAGCATCTCCACATCGCGCACCGTCCCGTCGGTGTTGAGCCGCACCAGCAGCCGCAGGCTGCCGGAGACGCCCTGGCGCTTGGCCTCGTCCGGGTAGTTCAGGTTGCCGATGCGTTCCACCTTGCGCCGCCAGGCGTCCAGGTAGAGGGCGAAGCGGGACTCCCGGGTGTTGGCGGAGATGGTCCGCACCCGCTCCCGCTGGGAGTAGGCCTCGCGCTGCTGGTTGTACTCGGCGGTGAGGCTGGCGATGGCCAGGCTGCGGGTGATCAGCTGGCTGGCCGAGGGGGCTGCCTCCGGCTCGGGACGGGCGGTGGGCGGCGCCGGTGTGCGCCGGGGGACCTTCTCCGGCGCCGGCGCCGTCGTGGTGACCGGCGCGCGCCGCTCGGGGGCCGCCGCCGGCTGGGGTTCCGGCGGCCGGGGCGGTGCCGGCTCCACGGGCCCGGGGAGCTGGCTGGCCGGTTCCGGCCGGGGGGCCGGGAAGGGGGTCTGGGCCGGGCTGGCGGGGCGTTCCGGCTCCGCCTCCTCCTCGCCGCCGCCGAGCTGGTTGGCCTGGGCCAGGAAGTCGGCGTCCTCCGGCGGCGCCTCGCTGCGGCTCGCCACCAGGGTCACGTCCAGGGTGGGGAACAGCGGCGGGGTCTCCGGCAGCGGCATCCGGAAGCCCACGCCGAGGATGATCATGGCGTGGAGCGCGGCGGCCAGGAACAGGGCCAGTCCCAGCCTGTCGACAGGGTTCACGCGGGTGGGCCGGAGGGGGGGAAGGGCGGCTGCCATCGGTTCAGAGCGGCGCGCTGATGATCACCCGGGGCGGCGGATCGTTCACGAAGCTCACCCGCTCCGCCATGGCCGGGTTCATGTGCACCGTGCCTTCGCTGTCGATGAGCATCACGTAGTGGATTCCCATGTCTCTGGCCACTGACTGCCACCCCTCCGGCCCGGCCACCACCAGCGCGGTGGCGGCGGCGTCGGCCAGGGTGCCGTTGTCGGCGATGACGGTCACCGAGCGTGTCCCCGCGGCCGGATAGCCGCTGCGGGGATCGATGATGTGGTGGTAGCGGCGCCCTTCATGCTCATAGTAGCGTTCGTAGTCGCCCGATGTGAACACGCTCTCGTCGCCGCTCACCTCCACCGCGGCGATGCTGCCCGGGCCGCGGGGATCGCGGATGCCGATGCGCCAGGGGCGCTCCCCGTGACGGCCGATGGCGCGCAGCCCGCCGCCGCCGTTGATGATGGCGTTCTCGATGCCCATCTCCCGCAGCATGTCGATGATGCGATCCACGCCATAGCCCTTGGCGATGCCGCCCAGGTCGAGCTTGACGGCGGGGTTGGTGCACTGCACCGTGCCGCCCTCGATGTGGACGTCGGCCATGGAGGGATGTTGCGCCACCAGCTCCGCCACCGCAGCGGCGGCGGGCGGCGGGCCGTGGGGGTCGTCGCTGTGGAAGCCCCACAGCGCGAACAGCCGGCTGGCCGCCGGGTTGAACAGCTCGCCGGAGGCCTCCGCCAGGTCGTGGGAGAGGCGTATCAGGGGCAGCAGGCCGGGGTCGGCCGTGAACGGCTCGCCGCCGGCGCAGCGGGCGTTGAACTCGCCCAGCGTGCTCGGGCGCCAGGCGTGCCAGGCGTCGTTCATCAGCGTCAGCTCGCGGCTCATGCGCGCCGCCGCCGCCTCCGCGAGCTCCCGGGGCGCCCCGTAGACGGTCAGGTCGATGAGGGTGCCGAAGGCCAGCACCCGGGTTTCGTACAGGGGCTCGGGGCGGGGCGTGCAGGCGCTGAGGAGGAGCAGCAGCGCCGGGAGGAGTGCGCGGCGCATCATGAGCGGCCCAGCCGTTCGGCGATGTGGTCCATGAGCTGGCCGGCGATGTTGATCCCGAACTGGGCATCCAGCTCGCGGACACAGGTGGGGCTGGTGACGTTGACCTCGGTGAGCCAGTCGCCGATGACGTCGATGCCCACGAACATCAGGCCCCGCTCGCGCAGCGCCGGGCCGACCTGTTCGCAGATCCGGCGGTCGCGCCCGGTGAGCGGCACGCCGACGCCGGTGCCGCCGGCGGCCAGATTGCCGCGGGTCTCGCCGGGCGCCGGGATGCGCGCCAGGGCGTAGGGTACCGGTTCGCCGTCCACCAGCAGGATGCGCTTGTCGCCGGCGCTGATCTCGGGGATGAAGCGCTGGGCCATCGCGAAGCGGCCGCCGTGGTCGGTGAGGGTCTCGATGACGACCCCGATGTTCGGATCGTCGCTGCGCAGCCGGAACACCGAGGCGCCGCCCATGCCGCCCAGGGGCTTGAGGATGATGTCCCCCTGCTCGGCCAGGAAGCCGCGGATCTGCCCGGCGCGGCGCGTCACCAGGGTGGGCGGGCAGCACTCCGGGAACCAGGCGGTGTAGAGCTTCTCGTTGGCGTCGCGCAGCCCCTGGGGGCGGTTCACCACCAGCAGCCCGGCCGCCTCGGCCCGCTCCAGCAGGTAGGTGGTGTAGATGTATTCCATGTCGAAGGGCGGATCCTTGCGCATCAGCACCACGTCCAGCGCGTGCAGGGGCATGGGTTCGGGCTCGCCCAGGGTGTACCAGCCGGCGGGATCGTCCCGCACGCTCAGGGGCCGGGGCAGGGCGTGGGTCACGCCGTCGGACAGGTAGAGATCAGCCTGCTCCAGGTAGTAGAGCGGCCAGCCCCGCGCCTGGGCTTCGAGAAGCATGGCGAAGGTGGTGTCCTTCTTGATCTTGATGGAGCCGATGGGGTCCATGACCACGCCGAGGCGGATGCTCACTGGGTCTCCTCCATGGAGCGCTGACAGGATGGGTTGGCTGGCGTCGCAGCATTCCGAGTCCGGCAGTATATCCCCGCGCGCGCCCCGGATCGCGGCCTTCCGGCCGCCGGGCCGGCTGGCTGACAGCCCCGTCGGACAGGTTGGGCGACGCCGTCGAGGAGCATGAAAGCGGGGTTGTGTGAACGGGTTCCGGAAGGGGCTCGATCCATGCACAGAACCGTGAAGAAATCCACGTTACAGCACATAGATTGTACTTTGTTTCTATGTTAGAAACGAAACGCACTGTGTGGTTATTAGGGCTATGTCCCGGTGTGTCACGGGCTCGGCGCGACCGGATCGCGGCCAGAATCGAGGAAGGGGAGTGATGGACAACGACCTCCAGGGTTTGAAGGTGATGGTCATCGATGACAGCAAGACCATCCGCCGCAGCGCAGAGACCCTGTTGAAGAAAGCCGGATGCGAGGTCATGACCGCCGAGGATGGTTTCGATGCGCTGTCGAAGATTGTCGAGGGCAGGCCCGACATCATCTTCGTGGACATCATGATGCCACGCCTCGACGGCTACCAGACCTGCGCCCTCATCAAGAACAACAGCCAGTACCAGCATATCCCCGTGGTAATGCTCTCCAGCAAGGACGGCCTGTTCGACAAGGCCAAGGGGCGCATCGTGGGTTCCGATCAGTACGTGACCAAGCCGTTCACCAAGGATGAGCTGCTGGACGCGATAAAGCGTCATGTCCTGAGTCGCCAGAACTGAAACACCCCGCTGCCCCGGGGAGATCCCTGCCGGCGGGACGGGGCGACCGGATTCATGCCGCCGACGGGTGCGCAGGCAGGAAACAGAATCTATCAGAACTCGTGGAGACCGGTGCCGCGGCGCAGACGTGGCGGGCCGGGAAAGGTTCCATGCGGAGGGAAACCGTGGCGCAGATATTGATTGTTGACGACTCGCCGACCGAGTTGCATGTGCTCAAGGGTATGCTGGAAAAGAACGGTCACCAGGTGATAACCGCCGGGAACGGTGAGGAGGGAGTACAGACGGCGAAGGACAACCATCCGGACTTGATCCTGATGGATGTGGTGATGCCGGGCCTCAACGGCTTCCAGGCCACCCGCCAGCTTTCCCGCGACACGCTCACCCGGGACATCCCCATCATCATCGTCAGCACCAAGTCCCAGGAGACCGACCGGGTCTGGGGCATGCGCCAGGGCGCGCGCGACTACCTGACCAAGCCGGTGGCCGAGGCGGACCTCATGGCCAAGGTCGCTGCGCTCCTGGCCGGTTGACGGACCCCGTGGGGACGATGGAACAGAATACCGCCCTGGACCTGCTGCTGGCGCTCGAGCAGCGCGGGCGCCGGGTGGCCCGCGAACTGCCCTCCAGCGAGGAGGTCCGGATACCCTGGAACGGCGTCGGGGTGCGCATCGGCGCCGACCGGGCGGTGGTGGACATGGGCGAGGTGCGGGAAATACTCGTCTACCCGGAGCTGACGCGGGTGCCCGGAACGCTCGGCTGGGTGCGCGGGGTGGCGAACGTGCGCGGCGCCCTGGTCCCGGTGATGGACCTCCGCGCCTACCTGGGACTGCCGGTACGCCACAACCGGGACATCCGGGTACTGGTCCTGCCCTACGGCGGCGGGCTGGTGGGGGTGGTGGTGGACGAGGTGCTGGGCCTGCGCCACTTCACCGAGGACGAACGCCTGCCCGAGCCGCCCGTGGATGCGGGCCCATTGAGCCATTTTCTGCATTCCGCCTTCCGGCGGGGCGGGGAGACCTGGCCGGTGCTCAGTCTCCATGCGCTGGTGAGCTCGCCCGGCTTCCAGCAGGTTTCCCAGCAATGACGGCCAGGAACCCCGGAGCTTGTGAAGTTGCGCTCACGGGTGTGGCAAACCCGTCCCGGGACGTTCCGGCCAGGCGTGGCTGCCGCCGCGGGGGTGGCTCCGCCATGCCCGGGTGGCCAACGGATTCGACAACCGAGATTCTCTCTGACGGCAGGAGCCAGACATGATTGCGCCTTCTACTGACGCCATGAAAAGTGCGGGTACCGGCAAACAGGTCGGTGCGCTGGGCGTGGTGCTGCTCGCCCTCATCGTGCTGATGGCGGTCAACTTCGCGCTCGTGGCGCGCCAGAATGCGTTCGACAAGCAGTACATCGAACACGCCGGTGAGATGCGCATCCTCTCCCAGGAGATCGCCAAGAACTCCACCGAGGCGGTGACCGGCAAGGCCGAGGCCTTCCGGTTCCTGCAGGAGGCGCGCCAGGCGTTCGAGCGGCATCTCGATCTGCTGCGGGCGGGCGACGGCGCGACCGGGCTGCCCGCCTCGCCGCCGGAGGCCGCCGCCGCCCTGGGGCGGGTGCGGGAAACCTGGAGCGGGGTGAGCGGGGCGGCCGACGTCATCATCGGCCGCTGGGACGTCATCACGACCCTGCACGAGATCGCCGGCCGTTTCAGTGAAACCATCCCGCGGCTGCAGAAGGTCACCGACGAGCTGGTGGATGCGATGGCCGCTGCCGACACTTCCCGCGAGCAGCTCATTCTCGTCAGCCGCCAGTCCCTGCTGCTGGAGCGTATCGTGCGCAACGTCAACCTGGTGCTGCGCGGAGGCCTGGAGGCGGTCACCGCCGCGGACAGCTTCGGCCGTGACACCGCCCTGTTCGGGCGCGTGCTGAACGGCCTGCTGGAGGGCAGCCCGGCGCTGGGCATCACCGCCGTCGCCGAGCCCGCGCAGCGGGCCCGGCTCGAAGAGCTGCAGACCCTGTTCGCGCCGGTGAGCGAGAGCGCGGGCCGGATCCTGGAAAGCTCCCCGGAGCTGTTCCAGGTGCGTGACGCGGCCGACCGGATCTTCCAGAACAGCGGGCTGCTGCTGGACGGCGCCACGGACCTGGAGACGGTCTACGAGAATCTGGGCGCCCAGCGGGTCATCTCCGCGTGGACCGGCTTCGGCATCCTGGCCGTGGCGATCCTGGTCCTGGTCCTGCTGGCCCAGCGCTATGTGCGGGACAGCCGGCTGCGGCTGCAGGCGAGCACGGAGCAGAACCAGCGCAACCAGGAGGCGATTCTGCGCCTGCTGGACGAGATGGGCGACCTGGCCGACGGCGACCTGACGGTGCAGGCGACGGTGACGGAGGATTTCACCGGCGCCATCGCCGACTCGGTGAACTACGCCGTCGAACAGCTGCGCTCCCTGGTGTCGGCCATCAACAGCACGGCCGTACAGGTCGCGTCGGCATCCCAGGAGACGCGCACCACCGCCGCCAACCTGGCCGAGGCGAGCCGTCACCAGGCGAAGGAGATTTCCGCCGCCACCGCCACCATCAACGACATGGCGGTATCCATCGAGGGCGTGTCCGAGAACGCCTCCGAATCGGCACAGGTGTCCCGGCGGGCGGTGGAGATTGCCAACAAGGGCCACCAGACGGTGCAGAACACCATCCACGGCATGGACAACATCCGCGAGCATATCCAGGAGACCGCCAAGCGCATCAAGCGCCTGGGCGAGAGCTCCCAGGAGATTGGCAACATCGTCTCGCTGATCAACGACATCGCCGAACAGACCAACATCCTCGCGCTCAACGCCGCCATCCAGGCCGCCACCGCCGGCGAGGCGGGCCGCGGTTTCGCGGTGGTGGCCGACGAGGTGCAGCGCCTGGCGGAGCGTTCCGGCAACGCCACCAAGCAGATCGAGTCGCTGGTGAAGACCATTCAGACCGACACCAACGAGGCGGTCATCTCCATGGAGCAGAGCACCACCGAGGTGGTCGGCGGTGCCCGCCTGGCGGAGGAGGCCGGTGTGGCCCTGGAGGAGATCGACGCCGTTTCCAAGCATCTCGCCGAACTCATCGAGAGCATCTCGGCGGCGGCCCGCCAGCAGTCGACATCGGCCGGCCAGGCCTCGCAGACCATGAAGGTGATCGAGGAGATCACCGCCCAGACCCTGACCGGAGCCAATGCCACCGCGGAATCCATCGGCAAGCTGGCGGAGCTGGCCGGGGATCTGCGCAATTCGGTGGCCGACTTCAGGCTGCCCGCCGAGGTCGGCGGGGAGCAGGAGGGGGAGACTCTCGCGGCGCAGGCCTGAGTTTCGCGGTAGCGGCAGTGCGGCGGCGACATGCCGCCGCGGCGTCCGGCAGCCGCCCTACCCTGCCTGTCCGATCATCCGAGCCGGCCCGTCGTCGACGGGCCGAATGTACTCATAGGAAGAGGCCTTAGGTGTGAACGACACGACAGCCTTGAGCCTGATTCGGGCGGAAATCGACCAGGCGCTGGAGCAGGTCCGCCGATTCCTGGAGCGGTACATCGAGCACCCGGAGGAGTCCGCCGTCCTGGAGCAGGCTGCCGACGAGCTGCACCGGATCCTGGGCAGCCTGAGAATGGTGGAGCTCTACGGCGCCGCGCTGGTGGCCGAGGAGATGGAGCGCGTCGCCCGGGACCTGCTCGAGGACCGGGTGCCGAATCGCGACGATGCCTGCGGCGTGCTGGTGCAGGCCGCCATGCAGCTCCCCAACTACCTGGAACGGATTCAGGCCGGCGAAAGCGACAATCCACTGGTCCTGCTGCCGCTGCTCAATGATCTGCGCAGCGGCAGGGGCGCGGAGCTGCTCTCCGACACCCTTCTGTTCGAGCCCGACCTGTCGGTCATGCCGCCCGCGGGCTTCGACGCCGATTCCCTGGCCCTGCTGGAGGGGGACCTGCGCAAGCCGGCTCGCAGCGCCCGGCATCTCTACCAGCTGGGCCTGCTCGGCCTGCTGCGCAACCAGCAGCTGCGCCAGGCTCTCGGCCGCCTGCGCCTCGCCCTGTCCCAGCTGGAGAAGATCTCCAGCGGCCGGCCCATGGGACAGTTGTGGTGGGTCGCCTCGGGCGTGGTGGCCGCCGTCGCCGGCGAAGGTCTCGAGGCGGGCCTCGCGGTCAAGCATCTCCTGTCCCGCCTCGATCGCCATATCCGCCGGGTGGCCGAGGAGGGGGAGTCCGCGCTGGAAGAGACGCCTCCGGCCGAGCTGGTCAAGAACCTGCTCTACTACAATGCCAAGGCCGAACCGGTCGACGCCCGTGTCCGCGAGCTCAAGTCGGCATTCCGCCTCGACGCGGTGCTGCCCTCCGAGGCTGACATGGCCAGGCGCCGCAAGGGGCTTTCCGCCGCCAACCGGGGCGTACTCCGGGTGGCGATCGGCGCACTCAAGGAGGAGCTCTCCCGGGCCAAGGATCAGCTGGACCTCTTTGTCCGTTCCGAGCCGCGGGAGCTGTCCGATCTGGAGTCGCTGCGCGCGCTCCTGCGGCGGGTGGCCGACACGCTGGTGATGCTCGGCATGGGTCATGCGCGCGGCATGATCCAGCAGCAGGCCGCCGTCCTCGAGGCGATGGAGCGGGGTGAGAGACCGGTGGAGGACAGCGTCCTGATGGAGGTGGCCGGGGCGCTCCTGTACGTGGAGTCGGGGCTCGACCTGCTGCAGGAAACCGGCCAGCTACCGGGGCAGGACGAGGCGCGGCTGACAGGGAGGGAGAGCGCGGAGCGATCGGCGCTGCGCTCCGTGCTGCACGAGTCCCTGCTGACCATCCAGTCGGCCAAGCAGGATTTCGCCGCGGCGTTGGCGGAGCCCGGAGCCGCCTTCGACGGCGCGGCCATGGCCATGGCCGTGGAGCCGGTTCTGGGGGCCCTGCGGATGCTGGAGGATGACGCCGTGGCGGGGCTTCTGGCCGCCTGGCTGGAGCGGATCCGGCCGCTGTCCGCGCTGCCCTCCGAGAGCGCCGCGTACGAGAGCCTGGCCGATGCCCTGACCGCCGTGGAGAGCTACCTGGATGCGCTGCAGCAGGGGCGCCGGGCGGAGGGCTATCTGGAAATCGGGCGCCAGCGCCTGGGGCTTCCGCAGCCCGCCACGGCGGCTGCCGCCGCGAGCCCGGCGGCGCAAGGTCCCGCTGAATGGCAGATCGCGGCCGGAGAATCCCTGGAAGAGGCCATCGACGAGTCAATCGAGATCGGCGGGCTCGTATATGACTGGGCCATCTCCCCCGGCGGGCATCCCGGGCCGGAGCCCGCGGACCAGGAGCACGGCCATGAGGCCGGGCCCGAACCGGTCGGGGAGGCGATCGACGTCTTCGCCCCCGGGTCGGAGGAACCCGCGGCGGCCGATGTATCCGATGCGGGGGAGCCGGTACCCGCCGCTGCGGCCGGAGGGCGGGAGCCCGGCGGATCCGCGGAGGCTGATGCGGCGCACGAAACGGGCGCGGAAGAGGCCGAGCCGCCGGATCCGGAACTGGTGGAAATCTTCATCGAGGAAGCCGACGAGGTGCTGGCGTCCATCGACGAGAACCTGGCGCGGTGGAAGTCCGATCCTGACGATACCGAAGCCCGCCAGAGCGTGCGCCGGGCCTACCATACCCTCAAGGGCAGCGGCCGCATGGTGGGGGCGATGGAGGCGGGTGAGCTGGCCTGGGCCGTTGAGAATCTCCTCAACCGGGTGATCGACGGTACCCTGCCCGCGGCGCCGGCGGTATTCGATGCCGTGGATGAATCCCGGCGCCTGCTGCCGTCCCTGCTCGACGCCTTCGCCGGGAACCGGGCCTGCCCGGAGGGCGCGGAGGCGCGCGAACTGGGGGAAAGTTGTCACCTGTTGAGCGCGGCAACCCTCCCCGCAGCGGCCGGGCCGTCCGTCGAGGCGGAGCCCGGACCGGAGCCCGGACCGGAGCCCGAACCGGAGCCCGAACCGGCTGAACCGCTGGCGACGGAAGCGCCGCCGGCGGTGGAGGCCGGAGCCGGGATGGACCCGGTGCTGCTGGGCATTTTCTCCGCGGAGACCCGCGGTCACCTGGCGGTGGTGGAGGAGTTCCTGGAGCGGTGCCGGGCGCAGGGTGACGGCTGCCGGGTGGATGGGGACCTGCAGCGGGCGCTGCATACCCTGCACGGGAGCGCGGGTGCCGCGCGGGTCGAACCGATGAGCGATCTGGCCGGTCGGCTCGAGTCCCTGGTCAAGGTCCAGGCCGGACTCGATTCCACGCCCGCACCGGCATTCCTCGACCTGCTGGAGGAGGGGCTTGCGGTCATCTCCGGGCAGTTCGAAGCCCTGCTGTCGGCGCCGGCCGCCGTGCCCGCCGCGGCGGAACTGTGCGCGCGGATCGGGGCTGAGGAAAGCCGGCTGCATGCCGCCGTGCCGCCCATGGCCGCCGGGTCGGCCGCGGACGAGGCCGGGCTGTCGACGCCCGGCGCGCCCGCCGTGGAAGAGCCCGCCGGATCTGCGCCGGTTACCGGGACCGCCGCCGGGGCCCCGGGTGAGGTGCTGTCGGAGTGGGAACTGGCCCTCGATGCCGAGTTGGCGGAAGCGGATGTCCCGGCGGCCCCCCCGGAGCTCGACGAGCTGACCGAGCTGTTCCTGGACGAGGGCGCGGCCATGCTGCAGTCGGCCGACGCCCTCCTGCGCGACTGGCTCGCTGAGCCCGGTGCGATCCAGCGCCTGGAGGAGTTGCGCTTCCAGCTCCACAGCCTGGCGGAAGGAGCCCGGCTTGCGGGGTGCATGGAGGTGGGCGCTTTCGCCGGGCAGCTGGAGCAGACCTATGCCGACCTGGCGGCGGGGCGTCTGCCCCGTGATTACGCCCTGAGCGACTGGCTGCAATCGGCCCATGACGGCCTGGCCGGGATGCTGGACAGCATTCAGACCGGGGAGCCCGTCGAGGAGACGGGGCCGCTGCTGGAGCAGCTCCAGGCGCTGAGGACCCGGCCGCAGGCGCCCGCCGGGGAGGAGGAGGCTGCAGGCATTGCGGAGGCGGCGGAAGAGCCGCCGGCCACGATTTATCCCGAACCGGCCCCCGAAGCTGTTGTCGAGCCCGGGCCCGAGCCGGAGCCAGAGCCAGAGCCCGCCACGGTGCGGGAGCCGGTTTCCGGCTACGCGGCGATTGACCCCGACCTGCTCGATATTTTCCGCGAGGAAGCCGCCGAGCTGCTGGATGCGATCGAACGGGCGCTCCAGGGCTGGGCCCGCGCGCCCGCCGAACCGGGTGTTGCCGAAGGGCTGCGCCGTGCGCTGCACACGCTGAAGGGCGGCGCCCGGACCACCGGACTGCAGGAGATGGCGGACCTGAGCCACCAGATGGAGTCGCTCATCGACGCGGTTCGTGACGGCACCCTGGTGGCCGACGACCGGGTGGTGCAACTGCTCCACGAGGGCTATGACGGGCTGGCCTCCATGCTCGAGCAGGTGGCGGCGCGGTTGACGCTGAGCCCGGCGGAGGCGCTTCTGCTGCGGATGCGCGAGGCGTTGTCGAGCGGTCCCGGACCGCTGCCTTCCGAGCTGACCGCACCCGCTGCCGCGCCCGCGGAGCCGGTTGCCGCGCCCGGGCCGGTGCCGGCCGCACCGGCCCCGCAGCAGCAGGAGATGGTGCGGGTCCGCGCCGAGCTGCTCGACCGGCTGGGCAACGTCGCGGGCGAGGTGAGCATCTCCCGCTCCCGCCTCGGACAGCAGGTCTCCCAGTTCGGCTACCACCTGCAGGAGTTCGAGGAGACGGTCAATCGCCTGCGCGGCCAGCTGCGGCGGCTGGAGATCGAGACCGAGGCGCAGATCCTGTTCCGCTACGAGCAGGCCGACCAGGCGGGGTACGACGAGTTCGATCCCCTGGAGCTGGATCGCTTCTCCCACATGCAGCAGCTCTCCCGCGCGCTCATGGAGAGCGCCGGCGACCTCATCGACCTGAAGGACACCCTCGCGGAACTGAACCGCGACTCCGAAACCCTGCTCCTGCAGCAGTCGCGCATCAACACCGAGCTGCAGGAAGGCCTGATGCGCGCGCGCATGGTGCCCTTCTCCAGCCTGGTTCCGCGGCTGCGCCGCATCGTGCGCCAGATCACCGGCGAGCTCGGCAAGCGGGCCGAGCTGCGGGTGCTGGGCGGCGAGGGCGAAATGGACCGATCGGTGCTGAACCGGATGGTCGGGCCCCTGGAGCACCTGTTGCGCAACGCCATCGATCACGGCATCGAGCCGCCCGCCGTGCGCCAGGCGGCCGGCAAGGCCGACGTGGGCACCATCACCCTCGACGTCAGGCGCGAGGGCGGCGAGGTGGTGCTGGTGCTCTCCGACGACGGCGGCGGGGTGAACCTCGATGCGGTGCGAGCCACGGCCATATCCCGCGGGCTGCTGGGCGAGGGCGAACGGGTCGGTGACTACGAGCTGATGCAGCTCATCCTCGAATCCGGCTTCAGCACCGCCGAGAACGTCACCCAGATATCCGGCCGCGGCGTGGGCCTGGACGTGGTCAACAGCGAGATCAAGCAGCTGGGCGGCATGGTCTCCATCGAATCGACCCGGGGCGAGGGCGCCGCCTTCTGCATCCGGCTGCCCTTCACCCTCTCGGTGAACCAGGCGCTGATGGTCTACGTGGGGGAAGAGCTCTACGCCATTCCCCTGACCAGCATCGAGGGCATCATCCGGCTCGACGCGGCCGACGTGGTCCGCCACCACGGCGCCCAGGGCGTGCCGTTCCGCTATGCCGGCCAGGACTACCGTCTCGAGTACCTGGGCAGCCTGCTCGGGCTGCACCGGGAGGCGCCGGTGACCGGCGGCGCCCCGCTGCCGGTGCTGCTGGTGCGTGGCGGCGACAGCCACTACGCCCTGCTCGTGGACGGCATCCAGGGCAGCGGCGAGATCGTGGTGAAGTCCCTGGGGGCGCAGCTCAGCACGGTCCGGGGCATCGCGGGAGCCACCATCCTCGGCGACGGCCGGGTCGTGGTGATCCTCGACATGCCGGCGCTCATCCGCACCGGTGCGGTGGTCCAGCACACGGTCGAGGCGGCGAAGGAGGTGCACACGGACGAGGCGCGGCCGCCCAGGGTGCTGGTGGTGGACGACTCCATCACCGTGCGCAAGGTGACGACGCGGCTGCTCGGCCGCAACGGCATGGAGGTGCTGACCGCCAAGGACGGTGTGGATGCCATGGCGTTGCTCCTGGAGCTGGAGCACCTGCCCGACATCATGCTGCTGGACATCGAAATGCCGCGCATGGACGGCTACGAGCTGGCCTCCCTGGTGCGCCACAACGAGCGGCTGCGGGAGGTGCCCATCGTGATGATTACCTCGCGCACGGGCGAGAAGCACCGGGAGCGCGCCGAGGGGCTTGGGGTGAGCCGGTACCTGGGCAAGCCCTACCAGGAGAAGGATCTCCTCGAGACCATCCGGGAGCTGACCGGGCAGGAGGAGTGAGGCGCCCGAGTTCCCGCGGCCACCGTTCGGCCGCGGCACGGGAGTCGGGGTTGAGGCAGCGGGGCGATGACGCGCCCATGGAATCGACGCATGCAACAGACACGCGAGGAAATCGCCGGCAGCCGGAGACCGGCAGAGGTCAACTGCCTGCTCATGCCCATCGGGGGAGGAGCGCTGCTGCTGCCCAACATCCTGGTGGCCGAGGTGATCGGTTTTTCCGCGCCGGAGCCCCTGGCCGACGCGCCGGCCTGGTTCGCGGGCCGCACCGAGTGGCGCGGGCTCACTGTGCCCCTGATCCGCCTGGAGACGCTCCTGGGTGTGGATGCCGTCCCCGGCGCCGGGCGCCGAATCGCCATCCTCAACGCCCTCGAGGAGCAGACCGACACGCCCTTCCTCGGCATCGTGCTGCAGGGCATCCCGGCCCTGGTCAGGGTGCGGGCGGCGGAGCTGGAAGAGGACCCGGAGGAGGGGCGGGGAGGGCCGGTCCTGCGCCGGCTCCGCTATCAGGGGCAGCCGGTGGTGGTGCCGGACCTGGAGGCATTGACGGCGTCGCTGCAGGCACACGTCGCCTGAAGCGATCAAGCCATCGTCGAGCGGTCCGGTCCGGTTCGGAAACCCTGTACACCCATGGAGGTGATGGGAGCTGGTGTCTGTTTGATTGTGTACTGCGCCGCAATTCCCGGCCCATTCAGCGAGTCGCTGCGGGGTTAGATGCAAGGCGCGCGTGCGCAGGAATGGCCAGCCCTTTCAAGCATACGCAACGCCGCAGATGACCCCGCAGCGGCTCGCCCGAAGGGAGCCGTCCACAAGCGCCGGTCCTGCGTTGCAGCGCTTGCCAAGGGCGACGGCCATTGCCGGTGCGCTGCGCCTTGTCCTGACGCTTGTGGGGGCTCTGAAAGGGCCGGGAATTGCGGCTCAGTACACTAACCAAGGAGTCGTGGACATGCAGATTGGAGGAATATCTCGGGACGCTACCCGAACGCCGCGCAAGACGGCGAGAATCACCCCGGCGGGCGGTCTGCTGGCCGTACTGCTGGGCCTTGTGCTGCCGTGCCTTGCCGCGCAGGCCGCCGATGATGACTACCTGAAGATGCTCGAAGCCGAAGCGACGGGGGACACGGGGCCGAAGGTGGATGCCGCCAGCGTGCGGGAGCATACCGCCAGTGCCGGCAGCAGCGTCGGTCCCGCGCAGGCGGGGGCGATGGACCGGGCCGCTTTCGAAGCCCAGTTCGGGCAGCTGCGTCCCTCCACCTTCAGTGCCTACGAAAAGCTGGAAGAGCCGCAGAAGCAGACGGTATTCGAGCAGTTCCGGGAGAGCGGCGACTACAACAAGCTGGTGCTGGAGGTCATGCGCCTGCGCTACGGGCAGTAAAACAGAAACGAGAACGTCGGAACGGAGGAGTCTCATGAAAGGACGGATATTCGGGGGGATGGCGCTGTCGGGACTGGTTCTGGCGGCCCTGGCCTGGACGCAGCCGGCGACCGCGCTGGAGGTCAATATCGCCGAGTTGATCCCCTATGTGGATGTGATGCACGAGGGCAAGAAGGTGCGCGTGATGCGTATCCAGGATACCGATCACGCGCTCACGGGGGGGTTCACCAAGACCTCGCGTCCGTGCCCGCCCTTCTGCTACCACCCGATGCAGGTGGCGCCCGGGGTGGCCACGGTGGGCGAGGTGGAACTGGTTAAGTTCATGGCCGACGAGGTGAACCGCGGCACCGGCCTCATCATCGATGCGCGCACCCCCCAGTGGTATCAGGGCGGGACCATCCCCGGCTCGGTGAATATCCCCTTCACCATTCTTTCCGGGGACGATATCAAGGCGCCGGAGCTGCAGGCGGCGATGGAGCGGTTCGGCGCCCGGCAGAAAGCCCCGGGGGAGATGGAGCCGGGGTTCCTCCAGCGCCTGTTCGGCGGGGCCGGGACGAACGACTCGCCCTGGGACTTCACCCAGGCGAAGAATCTGCTGCTGTTCTGCAACGGTCCCTGGTGCGACCAGTCGCCGCGGGCCATCAAGGGGCTGCTCAAACTCGGCTACCCGGCCGACAAGCTCTTCTACTACCGGGGCGGGATGCAGAACTGGCAGGTCGGCGGCTTCACCACGGTGGTGCCCGAAGGCGGCTGAACCGCGGACCCCGGACGGCGACGGGCGGTGGCCTGTCGCCGTCCGGGGCGGTGTCCGCCCGTCAGCCCAGATCGCCCCACAGGTGCTGGAGCACCGCGATGGCGGCAAGCCCCGCGGTTTCGGTGCGCAGCACGCGCGGCCCCAGCCTGACCCCCACGTAGCCCGCCCGGCGCGCAAGAGCGCGCTCCTCCCCGTCCAGCCCGCCCTCGGGACCCACCAGCAGCGTCACCCTGCCGTTCTCCGGCGGCGGCAGCGCCCGGGCTGTCGTGGCGGCCTCCGGATCGAGCAGCAGCCGCAGTCCTCCCGGCGCCGGTTGCAGGCAGCCATCCAGCGGCGTGATGCCCGCCAGGGTGGGTGGGCATGTGCGTCCCGACTGTTCGCAGGCGGCAATGATGACCCCGCGCCAGTGCTGCAGCCGCTTCTCCTGCCGGGCGCGGTCGAGCTGGACCACCGAGCGCCGCGTGATGACGGGGGTGATCGCGGCCACGCCCAGCTCCACGGCCTTCTGCAGGGTGTAGTCCATCCGCTCTCCGCGGGAGATGCCCTGCTGCAGCTCGATGCGCAGGGGCGACTCGACCGCGGGCCGGAGCGGCGGCTCCAGGACCACCCGCGCCGCCGAGCGGCCCAGGTGTTCGATCCGCCCCGGGTACTCCAGTCCGCTGCCGTCGAACAGGATGATGGGGCTGGCCGGCGCGAGGCGCAGGACCCGTCCCAGGTAGTGGGCGCTCTCCTTCGGCAGCTCCACCGTCGTCAGGCCGTGGAGGTTGTCCGGATGGTACAGGCGCGGAATACGCATGGATCAGCCACTCGTGAACGGTAGTGTGTAGGGGGAGCCGGGCGCCGGGCTCAGCCCGCGGGACCGTTTCCGGCTCCAGGCTGTGGTGGCAGGCTCCACTCGCGCAGGATTCCCTGCAGGGTTTCCCCGTCGGCCCCGCGCAGGGGCGAGGGTGCATCCATCACGGACGGGACCGCGGTGTCGGGCGGCCCGAGGACGCCGTCGCGGAATACCGCCAGCGCCATGGCCTCATATAGATGGCTCACCGCGTACATGTCGATATGCCTCCCCTGGACGCCCCGCTCGAACAGCTGGTCGAGGGGAGTGGCCGCGAACAGGGCATCGGCGCCTTCCAGGTATTTCTCCCGGAAGTGTGGGTAGATACGGCGCAGGATGCGTGCCGCCATCAGGTCGACCGAGGAAACGGCGCCGGTGCGGTAGAAGTTCACCTTGCGGCGCTCGACGGGATAATCCGGCAGGCGGCGCGCCAGCTGTTCCCGGACGATGCGCTTGTCGAAGAACAGCCGCGGGTGCAGGCGGGCGGGGATGCCGGCGAGCAGCTCCACCAGCCGGTGGTCCAGGAACGGCACCCGGGATTCGATGCCCTGGATCGCGCTGGTCCGGTCCTCGTGCCAGAGGTTGTAGCGCTGCAGGAAGCGGGCGCTGGAGAGCATCTCCAGGTGGTAGGGGTCCTGTCCAGCCGTGGCCGGATTGGCCGGGCCGTCGTCGGCGAGGAGCCTGAAGTACCGCTCCGGAATCCCGGCCGCTGACCACTCCGGCCAGCGCTGCTTCCTGTACAGGTGGCCGAGATAGCGGTCCCAGTCCGCACGCTGCGAATGCAGGGGCGAGGAGTAGCCGCCGGCGAACTCGTCGGCGCCCTGGCCGAGCAGGATGACCTTGAGACCGGGCACTGCCGTTTTCGCGTAGCGGTGCAGTTCGTGCTTGAGCAGCCACTCCATCTCGAAACGGGGCGACTCCATCATCCACACCAGGTACTCGAAATGCTGCAGATCGAAGCCCAGCGTATCGAGGAGGGTGTCCCGATCGTAGATGACGGCGTGGAAGGGCAGGCCGAGCCGGTCCGCGGTCCGGGCGGCCTGCTCCACGTCGCCGACCCGGACCGTGGTCCGCTCCACCACCGTAAAGCAGTGCAGGTTCGGCTGGTGCGCCGCGGCGATGGCCGCCAGCAGGCAGGAGTCCACTCCGCCGCTGAGGAACAGGCCCACCGGAACGTCGCTCATCAGCTGTCGCCGCACGCTGTCCTCGAGCAGCTCGCCGTAGCGCTCGATGCAGATCTCCGGCTCGGTGGTCCGGTCCTCGTCCACGCCCGGCAGGTGATCGGCAAGCCGCCAGTAGGGAGCGGTCGCGGGCCCCCGCTCCCGGCTGCAGGCGAGGTACTCACCGCCGGGCAGATGGTGGACGCCGGTGACGAAGCTGGGGGTGCGCCCCGGCTGCTTCCCGGGTCGGCCGATATCGCTCCAGTTCAGCGTCCGCGGACAGCGGGGATGGGCCAGCAGGGCCTTGAGCTCGGAGGCGAACAGCAGGGCGCCATCCACGTGGGCGTAGTAGAGGGGCTTGATGCCGAGGCGATCCCGGGCCAGCAGGAGCTTCTGCCGGCGGCGATCCCAGACCAGGATGGCGAACATGCCGTTCAGCTCGCGGAGACACTCCTCCCCCAGCTCCTCGTAGAGGTGCAGCACCACCTCCGAATCGGAGCGGGTGCGGAAGGCGTGTCCGCCGGCGAGCCGGGCGCGCAGTTCCCGGTGGTTGTAGATCTCCCCGTTGACCGCCACCAGGATGCTCTCATCCTCGTTCCAGATGGGCTGGCGGCCGGTTCCCGGATCGATGATGGCGAGGCGGCGGAACACCAGCGACAGCACCCCGTCGTCGTAGAACTGCTCGTCATCGGGCCCGCGCCGCGCCAGGCGCTGGCCCATCCGGGCGAGAATCCGGCGCCGTTCACCGGCGGCGATGGGGTTGCGGTAGTCGATGAAGCCGGCCAGTCCACACATGGGGAGGGGGTTGCTGTTTCGGAAGTGACGGGATGGTATCGGAAGGTGGGCTTCGATGTCACGGTGGCGTGTGGCCACCGGGGTCGATCATGTTGCAAATCGGCAACATTTGGTTGCTGACGGGAAGTTGGCTGTTGCATGGGTTGTTTTTCACTGACTTTCAGTTATGGTATTCCAAGGTGAAGTTGCCCACGTGCAACATCGTTCTGTATGTGGAGGGGGGTACATGGACTTCAAGAAGAAACTGCTCAATCTGGCGATCGCCTCGGTCGTGGCATCGGGTCCGGTCGCCGCGGTGGCGGCGGACGTGGTCAATCTGCTCGGCACCGAGGGGGGCAAGCTCAACATCAGCCTGCATGCCGACCACAGCAATCGGGATGTGAAGCAGGACGGTTCGACCACCCTGCTGGATGAGGCGGGCTTCTACGATGCCTATGTCGATGAGTTCGACAACCTCATCGAAACCGAGGGCGAAATCAGCGCCTCGGTGCGCAACCTCAAGGCCGAGGAGCGCCAGCAGCACCTCTACCTGCAGATCGCCTATGCCGTCAGCCCACGGATCCAGGTCTACGGCAAGGCCGGCATGGCGCGCACCAAGCTGCACAACATGCATGGCGCCACCGTGGACGAGAGCTGGAGCGAAACCACCTACGTCAACGGTTCCTTCGACGAGTACGACGAGGGTTGGTACACCGAGTCGGATCTCAGCGTTCCCGGCGGCAAGTACGGCGACTGGGGTGCGCTGGTGTCGGTGGGTGCGAACGTCCAGCTGTGGGAGTCCCCGGAATCCGGTTGGCGTGCCGGCCTGGACCTCTCCTACCAGTACAAGAACCAGGACGCGGACTGGTCGGCCGGCGGGCTCGACTTCACCGGCAGCGAGAGCCAGGAATGGCAGGCGGCGCTGGTGATGAGCAAGGCGATGGGCAAGTTCAATCCGTACTTCGGTCTGAAGCTGTCCAAGGCCAAGACCGACTACGAGGGACAGACCAGTCTCTACTACGGCAGCGACAAGTGGACCCTCAAGATGGAGAACGATCAGCCCCTGGGCCTGTTCGCCGGCTTCAACTACGATCTGACGCCGGGCATGGGCATTACCGCGCAGGTGCGCGCGGTGGACGACACGGCGGGCAACCTGGGCTTCTACTGGAAGTTCTAGGCGGGTTATTCTCCGCGCTACCGGAAAAGCCCGGCCTGGCCGGGCTTTTTCTTTTGCGGGCGGCGCTGTCGGCCTGTCCCGGGCTCAGTCGAGCGCGGTGCGGCTGACGGTGAACTCGCGCGCGAAGGCGTAGTCGCCGATGAGCCCCTCGAGGGTGTAGTTCCCCTCCATGGAGATCTGCAGCGGCGCGGCCAGGATCACGAACAGCGTCTCACCACCCGTGCCGGCGCCGGGAAGGGGACGGCCCTGGACCGAACGGGTCTGATGCTCGTCGGGTGCCTCGATGGAGACATGGAGGGTGTCGTCCTCCGGCAGGCTGCCGCGGAAGCGCAGGACGAAGGCAAGCTGGCTCAGCACGGTCGGCAGCTGGGCGGTGGCGATGGCGCGCCCGGGATGGATCCCCATGAGCGAGAAGCGTCCGTCGGTTTCACGTCTCACGTCATCACACAGCAGCACGTCGACCAGCTCCAGGTGCTGTTCATTGTCGTTCATGGTTCGACTTCCTATGGCTCAGAGAATGACCGGCAGGGTGATGAAATCGCTGCGTGGCACCGGTGCGGGTGCGAACAGCATTCCGGCAAACGCCTCGCAGTAGCGATGCACGGCGTCCAGCTGGTAGGACCATTCCCGCTTGAAACTCTCCGGGTTGACGATGTTGTAGCAGGGATTGAGCTCGAAGAAAAACGGCCTGCCGTCAGCGCCCAGGGTGTAGTCGGCGATGGCGTAATCGAGCCCGAGCATGGACTTGGCGCGCAGCAGCTCCCCGGTCTCCGGGGGCGGTTCGAACAGGAACGGCAGTTCCTCGGCGCGATGATCGAGCGCCCGGTTCTCGTCGCGAGAGCCGGAATGAATGTTCCAGTCATGCGATGAGATCACATGCCGCGGGACAACGCGATCTCCCACCAGGGCGCAGCGGTACTTGCGGTAGAAGCCGTCGGGGCTGCGGTATTCGTGGTACTCGATGGCGATGGTCGTCGACTGGAAGGCCTTTGCCGGCAGCTTTTCCGCATCTTCCGGTCCGCCGAGCAGCTGCATGGTGGTGCCGAGGTGGGCCAGCTCATTGCGCAGGATGATCGGGTAGTTGAGCTGTTGCTGCTTCAGGGCCTGCAGGCTGGGCGTCTTGACCACCCGGGCGCAGAGGATGTCGTTTTCCGACCAGATCTTGTAGGCCCGGGTCCGGCGACAGCTGCGCAGTGCTTCCAGGTTGTTGAATAGCGGGATGCCCGCCGACCGGCACCAGGCTTCTATCCGCTGCAGGCGCTTCTCGTGGCTCGCGTCGTTGCAGATGGCGTTGAGGACCCGGTCATAGCGGCCGACCTGGTCTTCCCCGATCTCCTCGATGGGCATGCAGTCGAGACGGATTCCGTGGTTCTTCCACAGGTAGTTGAACAGGTAGTCGTGGATGGCCACGCCACGTTCCTGGAAGACGGCCAGGACCTTGAGTCGGGTCTGGGTATTGAGCATGGGTTGTCCGCGGCTGGCTGTCGATCGGGATGTGCGGCTTGGGGTTCCACCGGCCCGCCGTATGGTGGGGCGCGCCGCCGGGGTCCCAATATAGCAGCATGGCGGGGGTGCTCCAACCGACAGTTCCGGTGCGCATGCCAGTGAGGATCGGGCGGGTGCCGGGGTTCCGCCGGCAATGTCCGATACGGTATCGTCTGCGCACCGGGGGCGGTCCGTCCCCGTCGGCCGTTGTCGGAGTCAGCACGCATGTTTCCCAACTTCATCCTGGTGGGAGCCGCCAAGTCCGGGACCTCCTCCCTCTATCACTACCTCCGGCAGCATCCGGAGGTCTTCATGTCGAGGGAAAAGGAGCCCCACTTCTTCGCCCCGGCGAAGTGGTGCGGCCATCCCGTTCCGGACCGGGCGGAGTACGAGCGGCTGTTCGACGGGGCCGGGGGCTGCCGGGCGGTGGGGGAGGCCTCCACGGGGTATCTCTACTACGAGGATTCGCCGGACCGGATCCATGCCCTGGTGCCCGGGTGCCGCATCGTGGCGGTGCTGCGCAATCCCGTGGACCGGGCCTTCTCCGGCTGGTGCCACGAGGTACGGGAGGGACTGGAGACGGTGAGCTTCGAGCAGGCCCTGGATGAGGAGGAACAGAAGGGCCTGCGCGTCATCCGCGGCGGCGACTTCAGCTTCAACTACATCCGCCAGGGCTTCGTCGCCGGGAACCTGGCGCGCTACATCGAGCTGTTCGGGCGGGAGCGGGTGCTGATCCTGTTCTACGACGACCTGGAGCGGGATCCGGACGCCTTCATGGCCCGGCTGTTCCGGTTCCTCGGGGTCGCCCCGGGTTTCCGCGGCGACTGGAGCTACCGCTACAACCCCTCCGGCGTCCCCCGGTTCGACTGGCTGCACCGGCTGGTGGACGGGGAGGGGCGCTGGCGGCAGCCCCTGGTGCGCCTGGCGCGGTGGCTGCTCCCGGAGCCGGTGCGTATTCCGCTGTGGCACCGGGTACGGGACTGGAACGTGCGCAGCGGCTCCAGTCCGGCGCTGGACCCCGCGACCCGCCGCCGGCTGCAGGCACGCTTCGCCGGCGAGATCGACGCCGAGGAGGCGCTGACCGGACGCAGCCTCGAGCCCTGGCGTGCGGGACGGCCGCTGGATCCGGAACCCTGGGCCGGGCGGCCGGATGACGGCCCGGCTCAGGTGGCGTCGGCGTCCTCCACGGGGGCGGGGAAGGGCGCGTAGTCGGAGGTGAAGTTCTGGAACTTGCCGCCCGCCGGGCGCGGAATGTCCTTCAGCACCCGGATTTCCAGCGGCGCGGCCTCCGCGCCGCCGTGGCGCCGCCAGGCCCCGTGGATGGCGTCCAGCAGGGCGTCGGGCAGGGCGGAGGACTCCAGGCGCAGCTCGAAGGAGCCGTCCCGGAACTGGTGGAGCTGGTACTTGCGCAGGCCGCCGATCAGCTCGCGGGGTGCGTGGCCGAGGGTGTAGAGCAGTGCGTCCCAGTAGCCCCAGGTGCCGGGCGGGAGGGCGATGGTGCGGCGGTAACGTCCCACGAGGTCCTGGAAGCCCGGCAGCGTCCGCCCGCACGGACAGGGCCCTTCCGCCGCCACCGCCATGTCATCGGCGTCGTAGCGGAGGAGCGGCATGGCGGCGTTGCTCAGCCCGGTCACCAGCAGTCGGCCCCGCTCACCGGGCGCGACCGGCCGCCCCTCCTCGTCCACCACCTCCACCAGGCAGTGCTCGGTGTGGACGTGGTAGCGCCCGCCTTCCGGGCAGCGCACCGCCACGATGCCAATCTCGTTGAGCCCGTAGTTCTGCTGCACGGGCGTGCCGAAGGTGGACTCGATGCGGTGGCGCATGTCGGGCGTGAGCTGCTGGGAGATGGCCTCGAAGGCCTGGAGGTTGGGCGGTGGCGTGTGATCCATGAAGCCCAGGGCCAGGTGCTCGAGCTGGGCGGACTGGCCGAGAACGTATTCGGGCCGGTGCTTCAGCAGCCACTCCACCTGCGCCTCCACCGGGTTGAGATCGCTGAAGCCGCGGAACGGGCCGGTGTTGAAGTAGCGGCCCGCCGACGGCCAGCTGTCGTGGTAGCAGGTGGTGTTCAGCCCGATGGGCTCGCCGTCCCCGCGCCGCGGCAGGTCGGTGGGGGGGCGGATGTAGGCGAAGGTCCCGTTCGGATCGAACCGGAACCAGCGCAGTTCGCGCTGCTTGAGCACCGCGAACATGTTGCGGCTGAACCTGGTGTGCAGTATCTCGGCGGGTTGCCCGGTAGTCCCGGAGGTCCTGGCGATGCCGCCGGGCTGCTCCCCGGGCGGGAGCCGCGCAGGGCGCAGGTCGGCGGCGCGTCGCTGAAGATCCTGCTTGGTCAGGACGGGCAGCAGCGGCAGCTTGTCGACCCCGTCGATCTGCTCCGGGTCGATTCCCTGTTCGCGCAGGTGGTCGCGGTAGAAGGGGATGTGCTCGGCGGCATAGCCGACGATCTGCCGGACCGCGGCGTCGGCGCGGTCCGCGTGCTCGTCGGCGGAGATGAATTCGTTGCGGACCAGGCGGTCGAAGAGATCCAGCCCCTCCCACTGCGATCGCAGCCGCCAGCGGCGCTGCTCCTCCAGTTCCCGGGCCAGGGTGGATGGTTCAGGTGCCGTTGTCATCGCCGTGGTGCGTCCTGTTTCCCGGGCGGGCGCCGGGGAGCCCGTTGCGCGATTCCGCTAGCGGCTGCTGTAGCTGGCGTAGCAGGTCTCGGTCTCCCACAGGGTGACATCCTTGACCGGGTAGCCGGCAGCGGCGATGTGCTCGAAGATCATGCGCGCGATGTTCTCCGCCGTCGGATTCCAGTCCACCACGTAGACCCGTTCGCCGGCCTCGCGCAGGGCGGGGAGGATGGGATCGTCCCGGTGCAGGAGCATGTTGTGATCGAGCTCCGCGTCGATCCAGTCCTTCACCAGCCCCCGGATCTCGTTGAAGTCGTAGAGCATGCCCTGCTCATCGAGCGTTTCGCCCTCGAGCGTGATGATGGCCCGCGCATTGTGTCCGTGCAGGTGCCGGCACTTGCCGTCGTAGTCAAGCAGCCGGTGGCCGTAACAGAACGAGATGGATTTGGTGACTCGGTACATGGTGTTCCGGAAGTATCGCGCCTGGTTGCAGGGGCGCCGGCCGTTCACATTCTGCTTCGCAGCCGTGATCCAGGCGGCATGGTTCAACTGTCGAGACGGCATTCTAACATCAATATCCCGTTCCGCACCCGGAGCGGACGCTCCCGCCCGGCTGCGGCTCAGCGGGGTGGTGCCGCGTACTCCGTGCGGTCCTCCACTCCAGCCTCCCGGAAGGCCCTGTGCCGCTCGGCGCACTTGTTGCAGCGGCCGCAGTGGCGACCCTGGCGCGGGTCCATGCAGGAGAAGGTCAGCTCCAGTGGCAGCCGGCTCGAACGCCGGATGACCTCCGCCTTGGTGAGCGCGGCATAGGGACGCAGGATCTCCAGCCGGAATCCCAGCGCCAGCTCCAGGACCCGCTCCATGGCGGCGTAGAACTCGGGGCTGTTGTCGGAGAAGGGGTTGCCCTTGAGCGGTGCCAGGGCGATGGCGGACACGCCGTGGCGTTCGCACCAGACCCCGGCCTTGGCCAGGAACAGCAGGTTGCGTCCCGGCAGGTAGACCGCCTCGTCCGGGGTGCTGTGATCCGGAACCGCACCGTCGGAGAGGCTCCAGTGGCGGCCGTAGAGGTCGGCGACGGGCAGCTCCAGCACGCTCACCGGGCGCAGCGCCGGGCGTTCGGCGGCCGCCAGGAAGCGGCGCAGGTGCGCCAGCTCCGTCTCCTCCCACTGCAGCCCGTGGCGCAGGTAGAGGGGATGGACGACGGGGTGGGTCCCGGCGAGCTCCACCGCCAGCGCCGCGCTGTCGATGCCCCCGCTGACCAGGACGGCGACCGGACCCGCCATCAGTTCCGCCCCCGCCGCGCGAGGATGCAGTGGTTGAGAAAGGCCCGGTACCAGCGCTGGTGCTCGCGCAGGACCCAGGGCACGTGGTCCACGCTCTCCAGGATGCCGAACCCGAGCCCTTCCAGCTCCCGGACCATCTGCTCGGCCGACGGCGCCTCGCGGGTGGCGCCGACCCAGGCGTCGATGGGCACGTCGTCCGAGCCCCAGGAGTAGGGCGAGGTGATGAGCAGCAGGCCGTCCGGTTCCAGGTGTTCGGCCAGGCGCCCCAGGAACGCCACCGGATCGGGAACGACGTCCACCACGTTGAGGGCGGTGATGAGAGCGAAGCGTCCCGAGAGGGGCAGCGCGGTGGCCGAGGCCACCAGGAACTCGGTATTGGCGCGTTCCGCGGGCAGGGGCCTGAGCTCGTGGTGGCGACCGTCCAGGTAGCGGCGGTACTCGCGCTGGGGCAGCGGGTGTCCGGTCTGGATGCGGCGCGCGGCGAGGACCGGGTTGTAGGCCAGGTCGATGCCGATGACCGATGCGGCCAGGGAGCCCAGCCGCTGGGCCATGCCGCCCACGTTGGTGCCCACGTCCAGGGCCCGGGCCACGGGGCCGTCCAGGTGCCGGGCGAGCATCGTCTCCACCGTCTCGAAGACCTGGGGCTGGGAGGCGATGAAACGTCCCAGGGGGGAGCGGTCGTCGGCGCCGGCCGGGGTGGTGTCGTAGTGGGTGGAGGTGAAGATGTTGACCCAGCGGTTCTCCTCGTAATAGTTGGAGGCGAACCGGTTGCCCAGGTGCCAGTCGCGGGCCTCGAGCCAGGCGGTCATCTCCGCACCGACGCCGCCGGCCTGGGCGGCGCCGGCGATCAGGTAGTAGTAGTTGGCGCGCAGCCAGCCCTGGACCTGGGGCAGCAGGATGGCGATGCCCGCGATGACCGGGTACTCCGCGCCGCACTCGGGGCAGCGCAGCACGCCCTCGCGCAACTCGGTCCCCGCGGCATCGAGCTCCGGGCGCGGTGTCCGCTCCAGCCGGAGCGGGCCGCCGCAGGGACTCCCCGGCCTGGACTCAGGGCAGGTCAGGGTGGAAATCAGCTCCATTCTCATCAGGTATTCTCCTGGACTCCGATCCGGCGCGGTCCCGGTCCCGGCCGGAACCCGGACGCGGGCGGATTCACGGCGGCGGGGTGTCGAGCTCCAGGCCGGACTTGATCCTCCAGCGTCCGGTCTCCGGCTCCAGCTGGTGGCAGTAGACGCAGTAGCCGCCGTACACGGAGTGGAAGTGGTTGCCCCGCCCCGGCCGCGAGCGCTGGTACTTTAACAGATGGATGAGGCGCTTGAACTCGGGTGCGCGGTCGCTGTTCTCGGCGTGGCACTGGATGCAGACATCGGGGATGACGGCATCGCGCAGCTTTTCATTCACGTCCGGATGGCGACCGGTGAGCTTCACGCCCGCGGGGGCGGCCTTCTGCGCGTACTCGAGCAGTTCATCGGGGACGCCCTCGCTGGCCCAGCGGGCCAGGGTCCGGGAGAGGCGGAAGTCCTTTCCCAGCCGCTTGTCGTCGAAATGGCAGTCGACGCAGCCCCGGGTGGCGGTAAAATGGTACCGCGTCACTTCCTGGCCCACCCCGGCGCCGCTGAGCAGGAGCAGCAGGACGGCGAACGCCGCGGCGGCGGGGAGGCGCGAACGGCGGGGAGGCTGGTTTTCAGGGGAATCGGAGATGGGTTTCATGCCGGATAAGCCAAACGTTTTTCCCGCCGCCGGTACGGACCGCTGGTGGTCCCCGGCGCTGCTGTTGTCGCTGTTGCTGTCCATGATGCCGCTGGCCGCGGCCGCCGGAGTCGAGGCCTGCGGCACGGAACCGCCCGCGGTGGTGGAGCTGCCGGAGCCCGCCTTCCGCGGCGCGCCCCTGGAGGAGGTCATCGCGGCGCGGCGCACGGTCAGATACTACAGCCCCGAGCCCCTCGGCCTCCAGGACCTGTCCCAGATTTTGTGGTCGGCGCAGGGCATCACCGATCCCGATCGGGGCATGCGGGCCGCGCCTTCGGCCGGCGGGACCTATCCCGTCGATCTCTACGTCCAGCCCAACAATGTCTTCGGGCTCGAGTGCGGCGTCTATCGCTACGAGCCGGTCGGCCATCGCCTGGTTCTGTACCGCGCCGGGCGCTTCCGCGACGCCATCCACGAGGCGGCCCTCGGCCAGCGCTGGGTCTACACCGCCGGCGCGGTCATCCTGTTCGTGGCCACTCCCGCCCGGGTGGCGGAGAAGTATGACGAGGCGTCGGCCCTGAAGTCCACCCTGCTGGAGGCCGGGCACATCAGCCAGAACATCTATCTCCAGGCCACCTCCCTGGGGCTCGGCGTCGGCGCCATCGGCGGCTTCTCGGCGGAGGCCATGGGCAGGCTGCTCGGCCTGGGCGAGGGACAGAAGGTCGTCTACCTCAACCTCGTCGGCAACCGCCGCTAGCCGACTCGGCCTCCGCCCCCCGTGGCGATGTCGATTCCCTCCGCCGCCACTTCGGCGAGGAAATCGATCTGCTCCTCCGTGATCACGTAGGGCGGCATCATGTAGACCACGCTGCCCAGCGGGCGCAGCAGGGCGCCGCGGGACAGCGCGTGGCGGTAGACCCTGAGGCCGCGCCGCTCCTGCCAGGGGTAGGGGGCGCGGGTCGTCTTGTCGCGCACCATCTCCATGGCCAGGATCATGCCGGTCTGGCGCACGTCGGCCACGTGGGGGTGGTCGGCCAGGTGGGCGGTGGCGGCGGTCATGCGCGCGGCCAGGGTGCGGTTGCGCTCCAGCACCGGTTCCGAGTCGAAGATGTCGAGGGTGGCCAGCGCGGCGGCGCAGCCGAGGGGGTTGCCGGTGAAGCTGTGGGAGTGGAGGAAGGCGGTCATCCGCTCGTAGTCGTCGTAGAAGGCCTGGTAGACCTCGCCGGTGGTCAGGGTGGCCGCCAGGGGCAGATAGCCGGCGGTGAGCCCCTTGGACAGGCACATGAAATCGGGGCTGATGCCCGCCTGCTCGCAGGCGAACAGCGTCCCCGTGCGCCCGAAGCCCACGGCGATCTCGTCGGCGATGAGATGCACTCCGTGCCGGTCGCAGGCCTCCCGCAGCAGGGTGAGGTAGACCGGGTCGTACATGCGCATGGAGCCGGCGCACTGCACCAGGGGCTCCACGATCACCGCGCAGGTCTCGTGGGCGTGGCGCTCCAGCGCCTCCTCCATGTGGACGAACATGCGCCGGGCCACCTCGGCGCAGCTCTCGCCCGGCTCGCGGTCGAAGCAGTCGGGGGCGGGGACCGTGAAGGGTTTCAGCAGCAGCGGCTCGTAGGTCTCCTTGTAGAGGGAGACATCCCCCACCGCCAGCGCCCCCAGGGTCTCGCCGTGGTAGCTGTTGGAGAGGTTGATGAAGCGGGTCTTCTCCGGCCGGCCCGAGTTGCGCCAGTAGTGGTAGCTCATCTTCAGCGCCACCTCGATGGCCGATGAGCCGTTGTCGGCGTAGAAGCAGTGGTCGAGCCCGGCGGGGGTGATCTGCACCAGCCGCTCGGAGAGACGCACCACCGGCTCGTGGGTGAAGCCGGCCAGGATGACGTGCTCCAGCTGTCCGATCTGCTCGGCGACCGCGGCGTTGATGCGCGGGTTGGCGTGGCCGAAGAGGTTCACCCACCAGGAGCTCACCGCGTCCAGGTAGCGGTTGCCCTCGAAATCCTCCAGCCACACCCCCTCGCCGCGGCGGACGGGAATCAGCGGCAGCGTCTCGTGGTCCTTCATCTGCGTGCAGGGATGCCACACCACCCGCAGATCCCGCTCGACGATGTTTCGGTTTTTCATTGGTCACCAAAGAGTCAAAAGATTTCACCACGAAGACACGAAGGGCACGAAGTGAAGAACGAGACAGGGCTGTTGGGTTGTCGTCTGCACCTGACAGCGAGGTAACACTCTACCTCGCAGAACCCCTAGAAATCTTCGTGCTCTTCGTGTCTTCGTGGTGAACGGTTTTTCATTCATTCACTCCCCGGAAGCCCCAGGTTGCGCCACAGGGCCAGCGTCGGCTCGGCGCGGTTCATGGTGTAGAAGTGCAGGCCCGGGGCGCCGCCGGCGAGCAGCTTCTCGCACAGCCTTGTGACCACCTCCTCGCCGAAGGCGACGATGGCGTCGCGGTCGTCGCCGAAGGACTCCAGGCGCTTGCGGATCCAGCGCGGGATCTCGGCGCCGCAGGCGTCGGAGAAGCGCGCCAGCTGGCTGTAGTTGGTGATGGGCATGATGCCCGGCACCACCGGCGCCTCCACGCCCAGGGCGCGCACGTCCTCCAGGAAGCGGAAGTAGGCGTCGGGGTTGTAGAAGTACTGGGTGATGGCCGCGTCGGCGCCGGCCTTCACCTTGCGGGCGAAGTTCTCCAGGTCCGCACGGGCGCTGGCCGCCTGGGGATGGAACTCGGGGTAGGCGGCCACCTCGATGTGGAACCAGTCGCCGGTCTCTTCGCGGATGAAGGCCACCAGCTCGTTGGCGTAGCGGAACTCGCCGGCCCCGCGGCTGCCCGAGGGCAGGTCGCCGCGCAGGGCGACGATGCGGCGGATGCCGTGGCTGCGGTAGGTCGTGAGCAGCTCGCGGACGAAGCCCCGGTCGGTGCCGATGCAGGAGAGGTGGGGGGCGGCGTCGTTGCCGGCCGCCTGGATCTCCAGCACCGCCTCCAGGGTGCCCGCCTGGGTGCTGCCGCCGGCGCCAAAGGTGACCGAGAAGTAGGCGGGGTCCAGCCGCGCGAGCCGCTCGCGCACCCCCCGCAGCTTCTCCCTGCCCTCGTCGGTCTTGGGCGGAAAGAACTCGAAGCTGAAGGTGGGTGAGGGGTAAGGCGTGAGGGGTGAGGTGGTCATCAGTTCTTGTCTCGCAGGGAGTTGATCAGGCCGCCCAGGAGGCCGAACAGCTCGTCGAGCTGCGCGGACAGGTCTTCATTCTCTGAGATAAAGCCTAGATCATGGGCAATCAGCAGTTGAGTCTCCAGCTCGCTGAGGGAGCCGCGGGCCATCCCGGCAAAGTGCAGGAACTCTTTCCGGGTCAGGCGGGCGGCTCCCTCGGCGATATTGGAGGGGACGGAGACGGCAGCGCGGCGTAGTTGTGATGTCAGGCCGAACTGCTCGGAGGCGGGAAACGAGGCGGTGAGCCGGTAGACATCGCCGACCAGAGCCATGGCGGACCGCCACGCCCGGAGGTCGTGATGTTTACGCCTCACCCTTCACCCCTTTCGCCTCACCCCTCACTCAGTACCGGTAGTGGTCGGGCTTGTAGGGGCCTTCCGCCGGCACGCCGATGTAGTCGGCCTGCTCCTCGGTGAGGGTGGTGAGCTTCGCGCCGATCTTCTGCAGGTGCAACCGCGCCACCTCCTCGTCCAGGTGCTTGGGCAGGGTGTAGACGCGTCGCTCGTACTGATCGCCGCGGGTCCACAGCTCCATCTGCGCCAGGGTCTGGTTGGTGAAGGAGTTGGACATGACGAAGCTGGGGTGGCCGGTGGCGCAGCCCAGGTTCACCAGCCGGCCCTCGGCCAGCAGGATGATGCGGCGGCCGGAGGGGAAGATGACGTGGTCCACCTGCGGCTTGATGTTCTCCCACTCGTACTGCTCGAGCCCCGCCACGTCGATCTCGTTGTCGAAGTGGCCGATGTTGCAGACGATGGCCTGGTCCTTCATCTGCACCATGTGGTCGTGGGTGATGACGTGGAAGTTGCCGGTGGCGGTGACGAAGATGTCCGCCTGGGAGCATGCCTCGTCCATGGTCACCACGCGGTAGCCCTCCATGGCCGCCTGCAGGGCGCAGATGGGATCGATCTCGGTGACCCAGACGGTGGCGCCGAGGCCGCGCAGGGACTGGGCACAGCCCTTGCCCACGTCGCCGTAGCCCAGCACCAGGGCGATCTTGCCGGCGATCATCACGTCGGTGGCGCGCTTGATGCCGTCCACCAGCGACTCGCGGCAGCCGTAGAGGTTGTCGAACTTGCTCTTGGTGACCGAGTCGTTGACGTTGATGGCGGGGAAGGGCAGCTCGCCGCGCTTCTCCATCTGGTAGAGGCGGTGGACGCCGGTGGTGGTCTCCTCGGTGACGCCGCGGATGGCCGCCTTGCGCTCGGCGTAGTAGCCGGGCTGGCTCTCCAGGCGCCGGCGGATGGCGGCGTAGAGCACCCGCTCCTCCTCGCTGCCGGGGTGGTCCAGCACCGAGGCGTCCTGCTCGGCCTTGGCGCCGAGGATCACCAGCAGGGTGGCGTCGCCGCCGTCGTCCAGGATCATGTTGGGGGTGCCGCCGTCGGCCCACTCCATGATCCGGTGGGTGTACTCCCAGTACTCCTCCAGGCTCTCGCCCTTGTAGGCGTAGACCGGCACGCCGGAGGCGGCGATGGCCGCGGCGGCGTGATCCTGGGTGGAGAAGATGTTGCACGAGGCCCAGCGCACCTCGGCGCCCAGCGCCGTCAGGGTCTCGATGAGCACGGCGGTCTGGATGGTCATGTGCAGGCTGCCGGCGATGCGGGCGCCCTTGAGGGGCTGCTCGGCGGCGTACTTGGCGCGCAGGGCCATCAGGCCGGGCATCTCCGTCTCGGCGATGGCGATCTCCTTGCGCCCCCAGTCGGCCAGCGCCGGCTCGGCCACCTTGAAGTCGTTGAACGAGGGGTCGATGACAGCGTTCATAGTTCTCACTCTCCCGGAGTCTGAAAGTGAGCGCCGTTGCGTCGTGGAAACCGCAGCCCTGCCGAGCCTGACGGGCCGGACGGCCCGCTGCAGCGCCCCTCGGCGGGGGGGATGTGAAGCCTGGTGCTTCAGTTGGTTCGTAGGATGGGCAAAGCGCAGCGTGCCCATCAGCGCGCCTCTGGTGATGGGCACGTCGCTACGCTCCTTTGCCCATCCTACTCTTCGTGTCTTTGCGTCTTTGCGTCTTTGCGCCTTGGCGTTGAAGCCTTTTCTCCTAAATCCCGGCCGCCTCGCGCAGCATCTCGGCCTTGTCGGTGCGCTCCCAGGTGTACGCCTCCTCCTCGCGGCCGAAGTGGCCGTAGGCGGCGGTGCTGCGGTAGATGGGCCGGATCAGATCCAGCATCTTGACGATGCCGTAGGGGCGCAGGTCGAAGTGCTCGCGCACCAGCGCCACCAGCCTCTCCTCGGGCAGCCTGCCGGTGCCGAAGGTGTCGATGCTGATGGAGGTGGGCTCGGCCACGCCGATGGCGTAGGAGACCTGGATCTCGCAGCGCTCGGCCAGCCCCGCGGCGACGATGTTCTTCGCCACGTAGCGGCCGGCGTAGGCTGCCGAGCGGTCCACCTTGGAGGGGTCCTTGCCGGAGAAGGCGCCGCCGCCGTGGCGGGCCATGCCGCCGTAGGTGTCGACGATGATCTTGCGCCCCGTCAGGCCACAGTCGCCCACCGGGCCGCCGATGATGAACTGGCCGGTGGGATTGATGTGGTACTTGGTGTTCCTGTCCAGCCACTCCTCGGGCAGGGTGGGGAGGATGATGTTCTCCATCACCGCCTCGCGGATGTCCTTCTGGGAGACGTCCGGGTCGTGCTGGGTGGAGAGCACCACCGCCTCGATGCCGGCCGGACGGCCGTCCTCGTAGCGGAAGGTCACCTGGCTCTTGGCGTCGGGGCGCAGCCACTGCAGCACGCCGTGCTTGCGCATCTCCGCCTGGCGCTGGACCAGCCGGTGGGCGTAGGTGATGGGCGCGGGCATCAGCACGTCGGTCTCGTTGGTGGCGTAGCCGAACATCAGCCCCTGGTCGCCGGCGCCCTGCTCCTCGGGGCTGGTGCGGTCCACGCCCATGGCGATGTCGCCGGACTGCTTGCCGATGAGGGACATCACCGCGCAGGTGTGGCCGTCGAAGCCCACATCCGAGCTGGTGTAGCCGATATCGCAGATGACGCCGCGAACCACCTCGTCGAGGTCGACCCAGGCGGAGGTGGTGATCTCGCCGGCGACAATCACCCCCCCGGTCTTGATGAGGGTTTCGCAGGCCACGCGGGCGCGCTTGTCCCGCTCGAGGAGCGCGTCGAGCACTGCATCGGAGATCTGGTCGGCGATCTTGTCGGGATGGCCTTCCGAGACCGACTCGGAGGTAAAGAGGTAGTTCTTGAGCATGGAACCCGGTTGCCTCCAGGCATTGCATGTGGCCCCGGTAGCGTCCCGGGGGTGGCCGCGAACGGCGGCGGGAGCGCCGCCGAGTGTCAAAGTGTCGGATTTTAGCCCGATGGGCCGCGTATTTCATCCATGGGATATGGGCGGCCATCAGCCGGGGGGGTGAAAGCCATAAAGACGTTTGATTGCCGATGGCGGTAGCGTAGTGGAGAATAACGAGCTACTTATGGAGCCGGTCTGTGGCGGGGTTACGCAGGCACGGTCATGGGGTGGGGAAGAATCACGGACGCCGCGCCAGTCAAATTATAGCCATTCGCGCGGCTGTTGCAATGCAACAATCCGGTCGGGCCATGAACAGCGTCCGACGACCGCATCGGATCCTCGACGCGACCACCGTCCGGTCCTGTTAACATGCCGGCCACGGTGCGGTCCCCCGCTCCCCGAATTCAGTTCGAGACTTGAGACTACAAGGAGGCCATAGATGCCCTCGCGCAGAGAACTTGCCAATGCCGTCCGTGCCCTGAGCATGGACGCGGTGCAGAAGGCGAAGTCCGGTCACCCGGGCGCGCCCATGGGAATGGCGGACATCGCCGAGGTGCTGTGGAACGACTTCCTCAAGCACAACCCCGCCAACCCCAAGTGGGTGGACCGCGACCGCTTCGTGCTCTCCAACGGGCACGGCTCCATGCTGCTCTACTCCCTCCTGCACCTGGCCGGGTACGACCTGTCCATGGAGGACCTCAAGAATTTCCGCCAGCTGCACTCGCGCACCCCGGGCCACCCCGAGTACGGCTATGCGCCGGGCGTGGAGACCACCACCGGTCCCCTGGGCCAGGGCATCACCAATGCCGTGGGCATGGCGCTGGCCGAGCGCACCCTGGCCGGCCAGTTCAACCGCCCCGGCCACCACATCATCGACCACTACACCTACGTGTTCCTGGGTGACGGCTGCATGATGGAGGGCATCTCCCACGAGGCCTGCTCGCTGGCCGGCACCCTGGGCCTGGGCAAGCTCATCGCCTTCTGGGACGACAACGGCATCAGCATCGACGGCCACACCGACGGCTGGTTCACCGAGGATGTCGCCAAGCGCTTCGAGGCCTACGGCTGGCACGTGGTGCGCGGCGTGGACGGCCACGACGCCGAGGCCATCGCCAAGGCGGTCCACGAGGCGCGCTCGGTCAACGACAAGCCCACCCTCGTCTGCTGCAAGACGGTGATCGGCTTCGGCGCCCCGAACCTGTGCGGCAGCCACGACTGCCACGGCGCCCCGCTGGGCGACGACGAAATCGTCGCCACCCGCGAGAACCTGGGCTGGCACCACCAGCCGTTCGACATCCCCGAGGATATCTACGCCGGCTGGAACGCCCGCGACAAGGGGAGCGAGGCCGAGAACCACTGGAACGAGAAGCTCGCCGCCTACCGGGCCGAGTACCCGGAGCTCGCCGCCGAGCTCGAGCGCCGCATGGCCGGGGAGCTGCCCGCCAACTGGGCCGAGCACAGCGAGGGTTTTGTCCGCGAAGTGGCCGGCAAGGGCGAGACCATCGCCTCGCGCAAGGCCTCCCAGAACACCATCAACGCCTTCGCCGCGGTGCTGCCCGAGTTCCTGGGCGGCTCGGCCGACCTGACCCCCTCCAACCTGACCAACTGGAAGGAGGCGAAGGTCATCAGCAACACGGTGGCCGACGGCAACTACCTCTCCTACGGCGTGCGCGAGTTCGGCATGTCCGCCATCATGAACGGCATCGCCCTGCACGGCGGGTTCATCCCCTTCGGCGGCACCTTCCTGATGTTCTCCGAGTATGCCCGCAACGCCCTGCGCATGGCGGCGCTGATGAAGGTGCAGAGCCTGTTCGTCTACACCCACGACTCCATCGGCCTGGGCGAGGACGGACCCACCCACCAGCCCGTCGAGCAGATCTCCACCCTGCGGCTGATTCCCAACATGCACACCTGGCGTCCCTGCGACGCGGTGGAATCGGCGGTGGCCTGGAAGGCGGCCGTGGAGCGCAAGTCGGGCCCCACCTGCCTGATCTTCTCGCGCCAGAATCTCAAGCACATGGATCGCAGCGACGCGCAGCTGGCGGAGCTCGCGCGCGGTGGTTATGTGCTCAAGGACTGTGACGGCACTCCCGATGCCATTATCATCGCCACGGGCTCCGAGGTGGAGCTGGCGGTGGGAGCCGCCGATGCACTGGCCGAAAAGGGCCGCAAGGTGCGCGTCGTGTCCATGCCCTGCGTCGAGGTGTTCGAGGCCCAGGACGCCGCCTACCGCGAATCCGTCCTGCCCGCCGCCGTCACCGCCCGCGTGGCGGTGGAGGCCGGTGTCACCGCCGCCTGGTACAAGTACGTGGGCCTGCAGGGGCGCGTGGTGGGTATCGACCGCTTCGGCGAGTCGGCTCCCGCCGGCCAGCTGTTCAAGGAGTTCGGCTTCACCGTGGAGAACGTGGTGAAGTCTGTCGAGGAGGTCCTCTGAGGATCCCGCTCCCCGCAAGGATTTTTACTGCCTGAGTAACCTGACGGAGAAAGAATCATGACTATCAAGGTCGGTATCAATGGTTTTGGCCGCATCGGCCGCATGGCCTTCCGCGCCATCGCCCAGGAGTTCAATGACATCGAAGTGGTCGGCATCAACGACCTGCTCGACGCCGAGTACCTGGCCTACATGCTGAAGTACGACTCGGTGCACGGCCGCTTCAAGGGCGATGTTTCCGTCGACGGCAACAACCTGATCGTCAACGGCAAGACCATCCGTCTGACCGCCGAGCGGGATCCCGCCAACCTGAAGTGGGGCGAGATCGGCGCCGAGCTCGTGATCGAGTGCACCGGTTTCTTCCTCACCGAGGAGACCTGCCAGAAGCACATCGACGCGGGTGCCAAGAAGGTCGTGCAGAGCGCGCCGTCCAAGGACGCCACCCCCATGTTCGTCTACGGCGTGAACCACGCGACCTATGCCGGCCAGGCCATCGTCTCCGCCGCCTCCTGCACCACCAACTGCCTGGCCCCGGTGGCCAAGGTGCTGCACGACAAGTTCGGCATCAAGCGCGGCCTGATGACCACCGTCCACGCCGCCACCGCCACCCAGAAGACCGTCGACGGTCCGTCCATGAAGGACTGGCGCGGCGGCCGCGGCATCCTGGAGAACATCATCCCGTCCTCCACCGGCGCGGCCAAGGCCGTGGGCAAGGTGCTGCCCGACCTGAACGGCAAGCTGACCGGCATGGCCTTCCGCGTGCCCACCTCCGACGTCTCCGTGGTGGACCTCACCGTCGAGCTGAACAGCGACGCCTCCTACGACGCCATCTGCGCGGCCATGAAGGCGGCATCCGAGGGCGAGCTGAAGGGCGTGCTGGGCTACACCGAGGAGAAGGTGGTCTCCACCGACTTCCGCGGCAACTCCGCGCCCTCGACCTTCGACGCCGAGGCCGGCATCGCCCTGGACGGCACCTTCGTCAAGGTGGTCTCCTGGTACGACAACGAGTACGGCTACACCTGCAACATGCTGCGCCTGGTGCAGCACGTCGCGAAGTAAGTCGCGGGGGCGGGGCGGCCGGCGGCCGCCCCGCCCCTTTTCGGTCCCGAGTGTCCAGTTCTGAGTGTTGGGTGCGGGATCCGCCGCGCAGGACTCAGAACTGAATACTGCAACTTCGAATGACGAAGGAGTTCCCCATGTCTTTCACCAAACTCACCGACCTCGACCTGGCCGGCAAGCGCGTCCTCATCCGTTCCGACCTCAACGTCCCCGTGAAGGACGGCAAGGTGACCTCGGATGCCCGCATCAAGGCTTCCATGCCCACCTTCGAGCATTGCCTGAAGGCCGGCGCCAAGGTGCTGGTGATGTCCCATCTCGGCCGCCCCGAGGAGGGTGTCTACAGCGAGGAGAACTCCCTCAAGCCGGTCGCCGACTACCTCTCCGGCCTGATGGGCAAGGAGGTGCGGCTGGTGCAGGACTACCTCGACAACGCGCCGCAGCTTGCCGACGGTGAGCTGGTGCTGCTGGAGAACGTGCGCTTCAACAAGGGCGAGAAGAAGGACAACGAGGAGCTGGCGAAGCAGTACGCCGCCCTCTGCGACGTGTTCGTGATGGACGCCTTCGGCACCGCCCACCGCGCGCAGGCCTCCACCCACGGCGTGGGCAAGTTCGCCCCCGTGGCGGCGGCCGGCCTGCTGCTGGCCGAGGAGCTGGACGCCCTGAACAAGGCCCTGGCCAACCCGGCCCGGCCCATGGTGGCCATCGTCGGCGGCTCCAAGGTCTCCACCAAGCTCACCGTGCTGGAGGCCCTGTCCGAGAAGGTGGACCAGCTGGTGGTGGGCGGCGGCATCGCCAACACCTTCCTCAAGGCCGCCGGCCACAACGTGGGCAAGTCGCTGTGCGAGAGCGACCTGGTGCCCACCGCCCAGGCGCTCATGGAGAAGATGACCGCCCGCGGCGCCACCATCCCCATCGCGGTGGACGTGGTGTGCGGAAAGAAGTTCGACGAGAACGAGCCGGCGGTCACCAAGGACGCCGACCAGGTGGCCGACGACGACATGATCTTCGATATCGGCCCGAAGTCCGCCGCCGAGCTGGCCGAGATCATCGGCAAGGCCGGCACCATCGTCTGGAACGGCCCGGTGGGGGTGTTCGAGTTCGACCAGTTCGGCGAGGGTACCCGGACCGTGTCCATGGCCATCGCCAATGCGCCCGGCTTCTCCCTGGCCGGCGGGGGCGACACCATCGCCGCCATCCAGAAGTACGACATCTACGACAAGGTCTCGTACATTTCCACCGCCGGCGGCGCTTTCCTCGAGTTCCTGGAAGGCAAGACCCTGCCCGCCGTGGCGATGCTCGAGGAACGGGCCCGCAACCAGTAAGGAGAGCGGTGTGAAGGTTGAGGTGCGTCTAGGGATTGACCCCCTTCACAACTCAGACTCCACGCCCGACTGATTATGCTCAGACGAACCAAGATAGTGGCCACCCTCGGGCCCGCCACCGACGACCCCAAGGTCCTCGACCGCATGATCGAGGCGGGGCTCGACGTGGTGCGCATCAACTTCTCCCACGGCGCCCCCGAGGAGCACCTGCGCCGGGCCGAGGTGGTGCGCAACCGCGCCCGTGCCTACGGGCGCGAGGTGGGCGTGCTGGTGGACCTCCAGGGTCCCAAGATCCGCATCGAGCGCTTCCGCGAGGGTCCCGTGACCCTGGAGGAGGGCGCGCGGTTCGTGCTCGATGCCGAGCTGCCCGTCAACGACGGCACCGCGGAGGCGGTGGGCATCACCTACAAGGACCTGCCCGGCGACGTGAAGCGGGGCGACACCCTGGTCCTCGACGACGGCCGCGTGCTGCTCTGGGTCGAGGAGGTCGAGGGCCCGCGCATCATCTGCAAGGTGGAGGTGGGCGGAGACCTCTCCAACAACAAGGGGATCAACCGCCAGGGCGGCGGGCTGTCCGCCGGGCCGCTCACCGACAAGGATCGGGCGGACATGAAGGTGGCCGCCCAGCTCCAGGCCGACTACGTGGCGCTCTCCTTCGTGCGCAACGCCGCCGATATCAACGAGGCGCGGGAGCTGCTGCGCGCCGCCGGGGGCACCGGCGGCATCGTGGCCAAGATCGAGCGCGCCGAGGCCATGGACGCCATCGACGAGATCCTGGAGGCCACCGACGCCATCATGGTGGCCCGCGGCGACCTGGGCGTGGAGATCGGCGACGCCGAGCTGCCCGGGGTGCAGAAGCGCCTCATCAGCATGGCCCGCACCATGGACCGGGTGGTGATCACGGCCACCCAGATGATGGAATCGATGATCCAGAGCCCCATCCCCACCCGTGCGGAGGTGCTGGACGTGGCCAACGCGGTGCTCGACGGCACCGACGCGGTGATGCTCTCCGCCGAGACGGCGGTGGGCAAGTACCCGCACAAGGCGGTGGCGGCCATGGACCGGGTCTGCCGCGGGGCCGAGCGCCAGCGCTCCATCCGCGTCTCGGGCCACCGCATCGATCAGCAGTTCAACCGGGTGGACGAGGCCATCGCCATGGCGGCCATGTACACCGCCAACCATCTCGGTGTGAAGGCCATCGTCGCCCTGACCGAGTCCGGGGCCACGCCCCTGTGGATGTCACGCATCAGTTCCGGCATCCCCATCTACGCCTTTTCCCGCAGCCCGGGCACCCGCGGCAAGGTGACCCTCTACCGGGGTGTCTACCCGGTGGAGTTCGACGTGACCCACACGGATCACGCCCGTGTGAACAAGGAGGTCATCGACGAGCTGCTGCGCCGGGGCGTCGTCCGCGAGGGCGACCTGGTGATCATCACCAAGGGTGACCTGGCCGGCGTCCACGGCGGAACCAACGCCATGAAGGTGGTGAAGGTGGGGCAGCTGGTGGAGCCCGGCATGGGCAGCGACTGAGACGCAGCAGATAATTCCGAACCGCTAGCAGTACGACACGACAGCTCACAATAAGGAGGTCATCATGGCCCTGATTTCCCTGCGCCAAATGCTGGACCACGCCGCCGAGCACGGCTACGGCGTGCCGGCTTTCAACGTCAACAACATGGAGCAGATGCACGCCATCATGGAGGCGGCGGCCGAGACCGACAGCCCGGTGATCGTGCAGGCCTCCGCCGGCGCCCGCAAGTACGCCGGCTCCGCCTTCCTGCGCAACCTGATCATCTCCGCCATCGAGCAGTGGCCGGACATCCCGATCTGCATGCACCAGGATCACGGCACCTCCCCGGCGGTGTGCCAGCGCTCCATCCAGCTGGGCTTCTCCTCGGTGATGATGGACGGCTCCCTCGGCACCGACGGCAAGACGCCCACCAGCTACGAGTACAACGTGGATGTCACCCGCCGCACCGTCGAGATGGCCCATGCCTGCGGCGTCTCGGTGGAGGGCGAGCTGGGCTGCCTGGGCTCCCTGGAGACCGGCATGGCCGGCGAAGAGGACGGCATCGGCGCCGAGGGCAAGCTGGATCACAGCCAGCTGCTCACCGACCCCGAGGAGGCCGCCGACTTCGTCAAGCAGACCGGCGTGGATGCGCTCGCCATCGCCATCGGCACCTCCCACGGCGCCTACAAGTTCACCCGGCCCCCGACCGGCGACATTCTCGCCATCGAGCGCATCAAGGAAATCCATAACCGCATCCCCAACACCCACCTGGTGATGCACGGCTCCTCCTCGGTGCCCCAGGAGTGGCTCAAGATCATCAACGAGTATGGCGGTGACATGGGCGAGACCTACGGCGTGCCCGTGGAGGAGATCGCCGAGGGCATCAAGCACGGCGTGCGCAAGGTGAACATCGACACCGACCTGCGCATGGCCTCCACCGGCGCCATCCGCAAGTTCCTGGCGGAGAATCCGAAGGAGTTCGATCCGCGCAAGTTCCTCATCGCCGCCACCAAGGCCATGAAGGAGATCTGCAAGGCCCGCTACGAGGTCTTCGGCACCGCCGGCAACGCCTCGAAGATCAAGGCCATCAACCTCGAGGACATGTCCAGGCGCTACGAGAAGGGCGAGCTCGACCCCAAGGTCAACTGAGCGGCTCCGGAACGCTGAGGCGTGGAACGAAGGGGCGGCCTGCGGGCCGCCCTTTTTTTCCGTCCTGGGCGGCAACCCGTGACTGGATCCGCAGCGTGAAGCCGCTTGGGTCTGGGATACCTCCGCCTCCGCCAGGAACCGGATCCAAAACCATGCAGTAGAATTCGAGGGTGCGCCTACGCGCGGCATTCCGACAGGTTGTGCAACTTCAGGGGTTGCCCGTCATGACCCTCAGATTCCAGTATCCACGCTCCTTCACCTCGCTCCTGCTGGTGGGTTTCACCCTCGTCGCGCTGCCTCTCCTGGGGGGCGTGGTGAACACCGGGCTGCTCCTCGACCGGATGGTCCGCGAAGGGCGGCAGGCGGTGGAGGCGACCGTGGAGGTCACCCGCGGCACCCGGCGGCTGGCGGAGCTCGCCCTGGCCCTGGAGCGTTCCGCCGGACAGCTCTACGTGCTCGAGGACCCCGCCCTGAAGGAGGCGCTGGCCGGTGTGCACGGGGAGTTCGGCGCCATCCTGTCGAGCCTGGACGGGATGTCCTGGGAACCCCCGGCGCGGGTGCTGCTGGAACGGATCGGAACCCTGGAGCGGTCACTCTACGACGATCTCGGCGCGGGGCCGGGCGAGGGGGGGTTCGCGCGCTTCGAACCGGCATTCGATGAGCTGCACGGGGCGGTCACGGAGATGATGGCCGCGGGCAATGCGGCCATCGACGGACGCGTGGGGGCGCTCTCGGCCCGGGCGGCGGACGTGCAACGGGTCCTGCTGTGGCAGGGAGCCACGATTGCGCCCCTGTCGCTGTTCCTGGTGGGGCTCTTCTCCTGGCTCATCAACCGTCCCGTGCGCCAGCTGGCGCGGGCCATCCGCCGGCTGGGAGAGCATGATCTGGAGCCGGGACCGGTGGTGAACGGTCCCCGCGACCTGGCCTTCCTGGGCGAGCAGGTGGACTGGCTGCGCCTGCGCCTGGTCGAGCTTGAGGCGCAGAAGCAGCGCTTTCTCCGTCACGTCTCCCACGAGCTCAAGACGCCCCTGGCCGCGCTGCGCGAGGGCGTGGAACTGCTCTCCGACCGGGTGGGCGGGGAGCTCTCCGCGCAGCAGGAGGAGATCGCCTGCATCATGCGCGAGAACGCCATCGTGCTGCAGCGGCGCATCGAGGACCTGCTGCGCTACAATCGCGCGGTCCAGGCGGGCGAGCTGCGCCTGCCGGAGTGGTGCCCGCTCCCCGAACTGGTGGAGGCGGCGGTGCACAAGCACGATCTCGCCCTGCGCGCGCGGCGCATACGGATCGAGACCGACCTGGGCGAGCTCCGGGTCCGGGGTGACCGGGGCAAGCTCGAGACCGTGTTCGAGAACCTGATCGGCAACGCCGTCCGTTTCAGCCCCGCCGGGGGTATCATTGGTGTCCAGGCCCGAACCGAGGGCGGAGAGGCCGTCATCACCCTCCGGGACCAGGGGCCCGGGGTGGCGGCCGCGGACCGTGAGCATATCTTCGAACCCTTCCACCAGGGCGTCATCCAGCCTCCGGGTTCGGTGCAGGGCACCGGGCTTGGTCTGGCCATCGTCCGGGAGTATGTTGAGGCCCACGGCGGTCGGGTGTCCCTGCTGGAGGAGACGACCGAAGGCGCCGGTTTCCAGGTGATCCTTCCACTGCAATCAGGTAGACGTGATGAGGTTTGAGGCGCTGGTGATCCCGGTGCTGCTCCTGCTGCTGCAGGGCTGCGCCGGCCTGCAGGAACTCGCCCCGACGCTCGTGGACGGCGGGGAGGGGAGTTCCCTGCGCCTGCAGGATACCTGGATCGCGCCGGGCCAGCTGACCGACTACATGGCCGAGGTCGAGCGCCGGGGGCAGCCGGACCCGGCGCAGCTGCGGCGCCTCGAGGCGGAATCCGAGCGGAGCGCCGCGGCGCGCATCAAGCGTGCCTGGCTGCTCTCCCGGCCCGGCGCCACCCCCGCCGCGCTGGCCCGGGCGCAGGAGCAGCTCAAGGGTCTCGACGGGGTGCTGAAAAACGCCGGCACCCGTCAGCTGGTGCGACTGCTGGAGCGCAACATACGGCTCGAGCAGGCGCTGGCCGAGGAGCGCCGCAAGTCCGCCGAGCTGAGCCAGAAGATCGAGCAGATCAAGTCCCTCGAACTGGAACTGCAGCAGCGGGGCCGGAGCGCCCCGGCCGGCACGCCATGAGCACGGGACGTTTCCTGCTGCTGGTGGACGACGACCCGGGTCTGCTGCGGCTGCTCACCCTGCGCCTGGAGTCCGAGGGCTACCGCGTCGCCACCTGCGCCAGCGGCGAGGAGGCGCTCGCCTACCTTGCCGTGGAGCGCCCGCGGGCGGTGCTGACCGACCTGCGCATGTCGGGCATGGACGGCATGGCCCTGTTCGACGAGATTCACGCCCGGGATCCCGCCCTGCCGGTCATCATCCTCACCGCCCACGGCACCATACCCGACGCGGTGGAGGCGACCCGGCGGGGAGTGTTCGGCTACCTCACCAAGCCGGTGGAGGCCAGGGAGCTGACGGCGCTGCTGGAGCGGGCCATGGCCCTGGGAGCCGAGGCCGCGCCCGAGGAGGGCGCCGGCGACGAGGCCTGGCGCGCCGAGATCATCACCGCCAGCCCGCGCATGGAGGCGCTGCTGTCGGAGGCCCGGCTGGTGGCGCAGAGTGCCGCCAGCGTGCTCATCCGGGGCGAGTCCGGCACCGGCAAGGAGGTGCTGGCCCGGGCCGTGCACCGCGCCAGCGCCCGCAGGGAGGGGCCGTTCGTGGCCCTCAACTGCGCCGCCATCCCGGAGCCGTTGCTGGAATCGGAGCTCTTCGGCCATGCCAGGGGCGCCTTCACCGGGGCGGTGGCGGCCCACCGGGGGCTGTTGCAGGAGGCCTCGGGCGGCACCCTGTTCCTGGACGAGATCGGCGACATGCCCCTGACCCTGCAGGCGAAGCTGCTGCGGGTGCTGCAGGAGCGGGAGGTCCGTCCGGTGGGGGCGACCCGCGCGGTGGCCGTGGACGTGCGCGTCATCTCCGCGACCCATCGCGACCTCGAGGCCGGCATCGCCGAGGGCACCTTCCGCGAGGATCTCTACTACCGGCTGAACGTGGTGCACCTGGCCCTGCCGCCCCTGCGCGAGCGGCGCGAGGACATCCCCCTGCTGGCGCGGCATTTCCTCGCCCGCCTGGGGGAGGAACACGGCCGGCCCGTCAACGGCTTCACGCCCGAGGCCGTGGAGATGCTGGTCTCCTACGACTGGCCGGGCAACGTGCGCCAGCTCATCAACGTGGTGGAGCAGTGCTGCGCCCTGTCCACCACGCCCCTGGTCTCCGCCCATCTCGTCAGCCGGGCCCTGCGCGATCGGCCGGGGGAGATCCCCTCCTTCGCCGAGGCCAAGAACCGCTTCGAGCGTGACTATCTCGTCGCCCTGCTCAAGCTCACCCGCGGCCAGGTAACGGCGGCCGCCCGCCTCGCCGGGCGCAACCGGACCGAATTCTACCGGCTGCTGAAACGCCACCAGCTCTCCCCGGACCTGTTCAAGGGCGGCGGTTAGCGCACTGGCTGGAACGCTTCTTGCTCCTTGAAACCCGGCGCCTGTCCGCCGGCCGGACGGGAATCTGTTGCGAGGAGCTTTCCATGTTCTGCTGGTCCATCACCGCGCTGGTGGTCGCCATCCTGGCCGCTCTGCTGGGTTTCGGAGGGCTTGCGACCGGTACCCTGGCCCTGTTCTCCCGCATGGTCTTCCTGCTGGGATTCATTCTCTTCCTGGCCTTCCTGGTCCAGGGGCGCACACCGCCGGTCCGTTGACACCTCGCCGTTTTCCCGGGATGGCCTTCACGGTCCGCGCCCCGGCGGCGCCGGCGCGGACCCGCGCGCCACACCGGTCCTGCCGCGCCGCGCGCCCGGGAGGAACGGGACGCGCACGGCGGCCACCCCCCGTTGCGTCCGGAAACGCCTGCCAGTCCTGGCGTTGCGGTCAGCGCCCTGGCGGACGTCGCCAATCGGCGACAATTAACGGCCGGTAAAACAATGCCTTGTGGAAACAGGCCCCAGAGTGTCGGGAAATGGTGACAGCCTGGCGGATGCGGGTGCTCCGGGAATCCGGTCGCAAGGCCGGCGGCCTGCACAAGTGGCTGATTGTCGGACTGTTCCGGAAAGTGGCACAAGGCCTGCAATGACAGTGGGGCAGGCAGGCGCCCGTACCGGAGAAGACCAAGGAGGACACCGTGAAGCGATACCCGCACCAACTCCCCGTGACTTCCCTGGTGGGCGCCCTGGTGGTTGCCCTGGGCCTGGTCTGGAATCCCGCCAAGGCGAGCCAGCAGGGCGCCGGGCCGCAGACCGCCACCCCCGCACCGGCCGCCGAATTCAGGGACCAGGACAGCAATGGCGACGGCGCCCTGACGCTGGCCGAGTTCACCGCCCGGGGCTACGACGAGCGCGCGTTCCGCAATGCGGACCTGGACGACAACGGGTTGCTGGGCGCCGGGGAGTATGTCAAGGCGCGCTCCCTGCAGGACCGGATCAGTGCCGGGGAATACATCGACGACGCCTGGCTCACCACCAAGGTCAAGGCGGTGCTGCTCAAGGAGGATCTCCTGGGCGGCCTGGATATCGGTGTGGAGACACGGGACGGCGTCGTGCAGCTCTCCGGCTGGGTCGATGAACCCGGCCAGGCCCACAAGGCCGGGCAGGTCGCCGCCAGTGTGAAGGGCGTCAGGGAGGTCGAGAACGACCTGCTCGTCAAGGAATAGACGCCTTTCGGGAGCCGCTGGCCATTCAGCGCTCCCTGACGTGGGGCAGGTCCGGCAGACAGTGGCCCCGCGGTGGTAACGGCCGTGTTCCGAGAGGTTCCGGCCGCGTCGCCCGCCCCCGGGGTGCCCCTTACCGGATGGCGGGCGATTTTTTTATCCGCGGCAGGACATTCCATGGAGAAGCGTTCATGACTGGTCGGAGACAGGTGGCGTTGGCCGTGGTGCTCTCGATCCTGTTGCTGCTGGCCTCCAGCGCCCTGGCGTCGCTGACGGCGATTGAACTGGTCCGCGTCCTGGACCCCCGCATGGGGCGGGAGCTGGTCGGGGTAATCATCGGCGCCATGAACAACGCCTTCATCGCCCTGGCCACCTTCGAACTCGCCCTGGGGATGGGGATCGTCAGGGTGGCCTCCTTCGCCGCCGGCAGCGACCGGCTCGGCGTGCTGGTGCGGAGAATCTTCACCCGCTTCGTCAGCGTCGTGGGCATCGCGCTGACCCTGGAGGGGCTGATCATGGTGGTCCGCTACAGCCCCGTGGACCTGGGCCGGTATCTGCTCTACGCACTGGCCCTTCTGCTCGGCATCGGTGTCCTGCTGCTGGGACTGGCGGTGCTGGTGAACCGGGTCCAGGCGGCTGTGTTGCGGCGCCGCCGGCGCGCGGCGCAGTCGAATCCCGCGGCCAGCCGGGTCGTCGCCGGGACAGCACCCGGCGGGCATGGAATGACCGTTGGACAATGACCGTTGGACAATGACCGTTAGATAAAGGGTCCGAGCATGCCCACGGCGATTGCGGTGACAGTGCCCAACAGCGCCCCGGCGGCCACGTCGGACGGGTAGTGCAGGCCGAGAATGACCCGTGACAGTGCGACCAGCACCGCGAAGGGGATGACCAGCCAGCCCAGGGCCGGGATCTGGGTCACGAGCACGGTACTGAATCCCACGGCATGCATGGTGTGGCCGGAAGGGAAGCTGTAGGCGTCCAGGGGCGGGGCGCCGAGGTGGATGCCGGCGTCCATCCGGAACGGCCGCTGGCGCAGGGTGGTGCCCTTGAGCCGGCGATAGATGGCCAGGTTGATCACGCCCGTCAATGCCATCTCCGCCACCGTTTCCCAGGCGGCGGGACCATGCACGACCGGCAGCAGCAGCATCAGGAGATACCAGAACACGCCGTCGCCCAGCCGGCTGACACGGGCGAAGAACCGTTCCACGGACCGCCGCCGGCTCAGCCGGTTGATGCGGCGGCACAGGGGCAGCTCACGGGCGGTGAGCCGTTGCAGCACGGCCTGGGTGGTCATGAGTCACCTCCTGTCGGAGCCTGGGTTGCACGGTAGGCGCCAGGGGTCGCATGGTCGTGCACCTGGCGCAGCAGCAGGGCCTCGAACCGCTCATGGATCTGCTGCCAGTCGGCTTTCTGCACCCCGAACCGGGCCCGGGCGCCAAGGCGCCGGACCCGCGCCGGATCCCGGGCCAGCGTCGCCGCGGCCCGGGCCAGTGCCTGCTCCTCCCCGGGTGCGGCCAGCAGCCCCGACCACTGGTGGATGACGTACTCGCGGGCCGCCGCGGTGTGATAGGCCACCACCGGGAGGCCGCTGGCCATGGCCTCCAGCACCACGTTGCCGAAGGTTTCGGTCAGGCTCGGGAACAGGAACAGGTCGGACGACGCGTAGTGGGCGGCGAGATCCTCACCGCCGCGCATGCCGCAGAAGACGATCTCCGGGTGCTCGGCGGCGAGCCGCTCCCGGAGCGGTCCGTCGCCCACCATCACCAGGCGGACCCGCCGGTTGGCCGAACGCATGGCATGGAACCAGCGCACCGCCACTTCCAGGTTCTTCTCCGGCGCCAGCCTGCCGACGTAGAGCGCCACCAGGTCGCGGCCGCGCACGCCCCAGCTGCGCCGCAGCGCCTCGCTCCGGTGCCCGGGATGGAACAGCCGGGTGTCGACCCCCCGCCCCAGCACCTCCAGGTGACGAAAGCCGTGGCCGGCGAGCTCTCCCGCCAGCTCCCGGGTGGGCACCAGGGTGCAGCGGGCACGGCCATGGAAGCGGCGCAGGTAGCCGCCCACGGGCCGCTGCAACAGGCCGAGTCCGTAGTGGGCGCTGTACTGGTGGAAATTGGTGTGGAAACTGGTGACCGCTGGCAGCGCCAGGCGCCGCGCCGCTGCGAGCGCCGACCAGCCCAGCGGACCCTCCGTGTCCACGTGCACCACGTCCACGGGCGTTTCGCGCCAGCGCTCCGTCAGTGCCCGGCGCACGGGGATGCCGAAGCGCAGGCCGGGGTAGCCGGGGATGCCGAGCCCGGGCGTGAGCAGCTCGCGCAGGTTCGTGTCCGCCGCGGGGCGGTTGCCGCGCTGCTGGCTCGGGCGGACCAGGTCCACCTGGTGACCCCGCTCCAGCAGTCCGCCGACCAGTCTGGCGACGGTCATGGCCACGCCATTGACCTCGGGGGGATAGGTTTCGGTCACGATGGCGACGCGCAGACGGGGCGCGGCCTCCACGGCCGTGCCGGGGATGAGGGCAGAGGCGTCCATGGGGCGATTCTGGGCGCCCGGCGTGACCGGCTCGTGAAGCCTGTGCGACAGCCGTGTGACAGCGGCTGCGGGTGCGTGCGGGGCGTTGTGGACCGATAATGGCCAATGCCCGGTCGCCCTGCGGCGTTTGAGCCGTCGACCCGGAAAGGAAGGATCCCGGCTGAAATCTGTGGGCCTACCGGAGAATTTTCATGGAAGCGGCCGCCGGTCCCTGTGGTAGGATCGCTGCTTTGCAGCACATCAGTATTTTCTATGACCTCCATGAGCCCGGACAGCGTCGCGCGCATTCGCGAAATCCCGTACAACTACACCTCCTTCTCCGACCGCGAGATCGTCATCCGCTTCCTCGGGGAGGATATGTGGGACGTCCTCAACGAGCTGCGCGGACAGCGCCGCACCGGCCGTTCGGCGCGCATGCTGTTCGAGGTGCTGGGGGACATGTGGGTCATCACCCGCAACCCCTACATCCAGGACGACCTGCTGGAGAACCCCAAGCGCTGGCAGTCCCTGGTGCATGCCCTGCACCACCGCCTGGACCAGATCGTGGCCCGGGCCGAAGGCAACCAGCTGGCCCTGCGGCTGGCGGAGCGGGCCCGCGAGGCCATCCGCGCCTTCGAGGGTGAGCAGGAGCGCCGGGTGGAGCTGCGCCGGCGCGCCTTCCGGCGTCTCAGCCGGGTGACCCGCAAGGACAATATCGGCTTCGACGGCCTGGCCCGGGTTTCCCACGTCACCGACGCCACCGACTGGCGCGTGGAGTATCCCTTCGTGGTGCTTTCGCCCGACTCGGAGGCCGAGACCCTGAAGGTGGTGGAGGCCTGCATCGAGCTCGGGCTCACCATCATCCCCCGCGGCGGCGGCACCGGCTACACCGGCAGCGCCGTGCCCCTGCACGCCGACACGGCGGTGGTGAACACCGAGAAGCTGGAGGGCATCGGCGAGGTGACCCTCAACCGGCTGTTCGGCGTGGCCGAGCCCGTGCCCACCGTCCGGGTGGAGGCGGGCGTGGTGACCCGGCGGGTCTCCGAGCTGGCCACCGCCCACGGCTACATCTTCGCCGTGGATCCCACCTCCCAGGACGCCTCCACCATCGGCGGCAACATCGCCATGAACGCCGGCGGCAAGAAGGCGGTCATGTGGGGCACCACCCTGGACAACCTGGCCTCCTGGCGCATGGTCACCCCCGACGCCCAGTGGCTCGAGGTGGAGCGGCTCAACCACAACCTGGGCAAGATCCACGACCAGGCGACGGCGGAGTTCCGCGTCACCCGCTTCGCCGCCGACGGCCGGACGCTGGTGGGCGAGCCGGAAATCCTGCGCATCCCGGGCAGCGAGTTCCGCCACCGCGGGCTGGGCAAGGACGTCACCAACAAGTTCCTGGGCGGGCTGCCCGGTATCCAGAAGGAGGGCTGCGACGGCCTCATCACCTCCGCGGTCTTCATCCTGCACCGGCAGCCGAAACACCTGCGCACCGTCTGCCTGGAGTTCTTCGGCGCCAACCTGAAGAACGCCGTGCCGGCCATCGTGGAGGTGAAGGAGTACCTCGACAGCCTGCCGGACGTGCACCTCACCGGCCTGGAGCATCTCGACGAGCGCTATGTGCGGGCGGTGAAGTACAGCACCAAGGCGCCGCGGCCGGAGCTGCCCAAGATGGTGCTGCTGGCGGACATCTCCTCCGAGGACGAGGACGGGGTGGCCGATGCGGCCTCCCATATCGTGCGCCTGTGCAACGCCCGCGACGGCGAGGGCTTCGTGGCCGTCAGCCCGGAGGCGCGCGCCCGGTTCTGGGCCGACCGGTCGCGGACCGCCGCCATCGCCGCCCACACCAACGCCTTCAAGATCAACGAGGACGTGGTGATCCCGCTGGATCGCCTCTCCGAGTACAACGACGGCATCGAGCGCATCAACATCGAGCAGTCGACCCGCAACAAGCTGAAGATGATCGATGGCGTGCTCGGCTACCTGGGCGGGGACATGCCCGAGCTGCGCCAGCTGCCCGGCCTCGAGGAGAGCGCCGAGAACGACGCCATCGTGGCGGCCAAGAAGGAGGCCGCGGTGGACCTGCTGGAGCGGGTGCGCGACCGCTGGCGCGCCCTGCTGGAGCGGCTCGACGCCCCGGCGGCCGACAATCCCGATCTGCTCACCGAGGCGGAGCGGGAGCGGGTGCAGCCCGGCGACACCCTGTTCGACCTGCTGCAGCGGCGCGATGTGCGCATCTCCTACCGCCGCGGCGTCGAGCGGCCGCTGAAGGAGATCTTCACCGGGCGCATGCTCGAGCCGGTCTGCCGCAGGTTCGACGCCATCCACGCCGGCATCCGCACCGGCCGGCTGTTCGTGGCCACCCACATGCATGCCGGCGACGGCAACGTCCACACCAACATCCCGGTCAACTCCAACGACTACGGGATGCTGCGCGAGGCCGACCGCATCGTGGACCGGGTCATGGCCCTGGCGCGCAGCCTGGGCGGGGTCATCTCCGGCGAGCACGGCATCGGCCTGACCAAGATGCAGTACCTGGACGCCGGGACGGTCGAGGCCTTCGCCGAGTACAAGCGGCGGGTCGACCCGGAGGGGCGCTTCAACCGCGGCAAGCTGATGCCCGGCTCGGGGCTGGAGAAGGCCTACACCCCGTCGCTGCGCTTGGTGGAGCAGGAGGCGCTGATTCTCGAGGCGAGCGCCCTGGGCAATCTCAACAACGACATCAAGGACTGCCTGCGCTGCGGCAAGTGCAAGCCGGTCTGCACCACCCACGTGCCGCGGGCCAACCTGCTCTACTCGCCGCGCAACAAGATTCTCGCCACCGGGCTCATCATCGAGGCGTTCCTCTACGAGGAGCAGACCCGGCGCGGCATCTCCGTGCGCCACTTCGCCGAGATGAACGACGTGGCCGACCACTGCACGGTCTGTCACCGCTGCCTCAACCCCTGCCCGGTGAACATCGATTTCGGCGACGTGACGGTGAAGATGCGCGGCATCCTGCGCGCCCAGGGCAAGAAGCGCCTCAACCCCGGCACTTGGATGTCCATGGCGTTCCTGAACGTCACCGACCCGGCCACCATCAAGGTGATGCGCAAGGCGCTCATCGAGTGGGGCTACGGCGCCCAGCGGCTGGCCCACGGCGTCTACCGCCGCTTCCGGCCCGCCGCCGGCGAATCGCGCCCGGCCGGCACCACCGGACGCACCGCCATTCCCGCCCAGGTGGTGCACTTCATGAAGAAGCCCATGCCGGCGGGGCTGCCCACCCAGACCATGCGCGGCCTGCTGGGGGTGGAGGACGCCAAGACCGTGCCCATACTGCGCGATCCGCAGCGGGTGACCGACGAGTCCGAGGCGGTCTTCTACTTCCCCGGCTGCGGCTCCGAGCGGCTGTTCAGCCAGATCGGGCTGGCGACGCTGGCCATGCTCTACGACGTGGGCGTGCAGACGGTGCTGCCGCCGGGCTACCTCTGCTGCGGCTACCCGCAGGCCGCTTCCGGCAACGAGGCCCGCGGCCAGCAGATCTCCACCGACAACCGGGTGCTGTTCCATCGCGTGGCCAACACCCTCAACTACCTCGACATCAAGACCGTCATCGTCTCCTGCGGCACCTGCATGGACCAGCTGCTCACCTACCAGTTCGAGCAGATCTTCCCCGGCTGCCGGCTGCTGGACATCCACGAGTACCTGATGGAGAAGGGCCGGGCGCTGGAGGGCGTGGACGGGGTGCAGTACCTCTACCACGACCCGTGCCACACCCCCATGAAAACCTACAGCCCCACCCAGGTGGCGGCGAAGCTCATGGGCCAGGAGGTGCGGCTGTCCGACCGCTGCTGCGGCGAGGCCGGCACCTTCGCCATCTCCCGCCCGGACATCGCCACCCAGGTGCGGTTCCGCAAGCAGGAGGAGATCCGGAAGGGGGTGCGCCAGTACACCGGCCACGACCAGGCCCGCAAGGGCGAGGTGAAGATGCTCACCTCCTGTCCCGCCTGCCAGCAGGGCCTGGATCGCTACCGCGAGGAGACGGGCGTGGAGACCGACTACATCGTGGTGGAGATGGCCAACCGGCTTCTCGGCGCCGATTGGCAGAAGCGCTTCGTGGACCAGGTGAAGGACGGCGGCATCGAGCGGGTCCTGCTCTGAGACGTGAGTGCGTTAGTGCGTTAGTGCGTGAATGCGTGAGTGCGTGAATGCGTGAGTGCGTGAGTGCGTGAGTGCGTGAGTGCGTGAGTGCGTGAGTGCGTGAGTGCGTGAGTGCGT
>NZ_QPJY01000006.1:0-171244 GCF_003337735.1 Thioalbus denitrificans
TGCTCCTCTTTCTTGGCGGTTAGAGGGGGCCATGATGCTACCGTGGCTTGTCCTCTCACCGCCAAACTGAGTTGCACTTACGAGTTGAATTCAGGGAGTATTAACCGCAGATTACGCTGATTTACGCGGATTTTCTCCGTGGCAAGGGAAGCGCACGTCGACAATCCCGCAATGGAGCGTGGGAACGCCATCCCGGATGGCAGAAGACCCTCTCGCCGCGCAGCCAGATCCCCTTGGCCTGCAAAACCCGGGGAAAATCCATGTAAATCAGCATAATCTGCGGTCAGGATCTTTTTGCCTTTCTGCTTGAATTCGTGGCCAGCACTTCCTTCAGGCCGGGGAGCGCGCCGGGGCCGGGGCGTCGAGGTTCCAGTCCGCCCAGATGGGGCGGCAGCCGGTGGGCATTGGAGGCAGACGTCCGAGTTCGCTCCAGGCGCCGGGAGCGTGGAAGTCGGAGCCCGCCGATGCCAGGAGGCCGAACCGGCGCGCCAGCTCGGCCATGGTCCGGGTCTCCTCCGCGGACTGAACCCCGCTCACCACCTCCAGGCCGATGCCGCCGCATTCCAGGAAGGCCTGCAGCAGCTGCCGCAGCCGTCCCGGCTTGAGCCGGTAGCGGGCCGGATGGGCAATCACCGCCTCGCCCCCGGAGGCCCGGATCCAGGCCACCGCCTCCTCCAGGCTCGCCCATTCGCTGGGCACATAGGCCGGCCTCCCCGGCCTGAGATAGCGGACGAAGGCATGCTGCATGTCCGTGGCATGACCGGCGGCCACGAGGTGACGGGCGAAGTGGGCCCGTCCGATCTGGCCCAAGCCGGCATGTTCGCGCGCACCGGCCAGCGCGCCCATGATGCCGCAGCGGTTCAGGCGGCGGTCCATCTCCTCGGCCCGCGCCAGGCGCTGCTCCTGCAGCCGGGCCAGCCCCGCCCGCAGCTCCGGATGGTCGGGGTCCACCCGCAGCCCGACCACGTGCACCAGCCCCTTTTTCCAGGTGACCGAGATCTCGACCCCCGGCACCACCTGCAACGCCGTCCCCTGGGCGGCCAACCGGGCCTCCGCCACTCCGTCCACGCAGTCATGATCGGTCACCGCCAGTACCGTGACCCCGGCCTCGCGGGCCCTGGCCGTCAACTCGGACGGGGTCAGCAGACCGTCCGATGCGGTGGTATGGGTGTGGAGGTCGTAGCAGGCCCTGCCCTTTACCCACAAATCAGTCATCAGAGCCCCCCGGAAGCGTCAGGACAAGGCGTGGTGCGCAGGGAAGGGTGGGTTCCCTTTCCAAGCGCCGCAGCGCAGGACTGGGGCTTCCGGGGGACTCCCTTCGGGCGACTCGCTGAGGGCCGATTTGTGGGTAAAGGGCAGGGCTAGCCATGAGGCGAACAGTATACATGGCCGGGGAACGGAGCTCGGCGAGCGTGGTCATACGCAGTTGTCCGGAAGCTTATCCTTCACTCACTCAGCTGAACCTTGCGCCGCAATAGGGGCGCCGGGTATCTTGGTGCGATGCAACTACTATTCGATCTGTTTCCCGTCATCCTCTTCTTCGCCGCTTTCAAGCTGGCGGGCATCTACGTGGCCACCGGCGTGGCCATCGCCGCCTCGATAGCCCAGGTGGCCTGGGTCTGGCTGCGTCGGCGCCGGGTGGAGGCGATGCACCTCATCACCCTGGGGCTGATCGTGGTGCTCGGCGGTGCCACCCTCCTGCTGCAGGACGAGATGTTCATCAAGTGGAAGCCCAGCGTGGTGAACTGGCTCTTCGCCGTGGTCTTCCTCGGCAGCCAGTTCGTGGGCGAGAAGCCGCTGGTGCGCCGCTTCATGGAGAGCAAGGTGGAGCTGCCCGCGTTCGTCTGGATCCGGCTCAACCTGAGCTGGGTGGCCTTCTTCACCCTGCTCGGGTTCGCCAACCTGTTCGTGGTCTACCGCTTCGACACCGAAACCTGGGTGAACTTCAAGCTGTTCGGCATGATGGGCCTGACCGTGGCGTTCGTGCTCGCCCAGGCGCTCTATCTCGCCCGGTACATTCCGGAGGGTTCGGAGAACACCCCCGCGGGAGGCGCGTGACATCATGTACTACGCCATCCTGAGCGAGGACGCCCCCGGCACGCTCGAACAGCGGCTGGCCGCCCGGCCGGCCCACCTGGAGCGGCTCAGGGCGCTGCAGGCCGACGGCCGGCTGCTGGTGGCCGGACCCCACCCTGCCATCGATGCGGAGGACCCCGGGCCGGCCGGCTTTACCGGGAGCCTCGTCATCGCCGAATTCCCGTCCCTGGAGGAGGCCCGGAGCTGGGCCGATGCCGATCCCTACATCGAGGCGGGCGTCTATGCCCGGGTGACGGTCAAGCCCTTCCGCAAGGCGCTCCCCGCATGAGCGAAGACAGCCGCGTCGCATTCATCCGCCAGCGCCTGACCGAGGCCCTCAATCCGCTGCGGCTGGAGATCATCGACGAAAGCCACAAGCACGCCGGCCATCGCGGCAATGTCCAGGGCGGCGGCCACTACCAGGTCACCGTGGTTTCCGAGGCCTTCGCGGGCAAGCGCCTGCTCGCCCGCCACCAGATGATCTACGCCGCCCTGGGCGACGCCATGAAGGCGGAAATCCACGCCCTCGGCATCAACGCCCGGACGCCGGAAGAGGTGGAGGGCGGTTGATTCAGTCGCCGGTTGCCGGTGACACGCCCCAGCCCCAACATCTCATAAATCTCTCGCCAAGACGCGAAGAACGCCAGGAAAAACAACAGATTGACGGTCTCATACTGCGGCGGCCCTCGTGTGAGACGATGCCTGATGTTTAATTCACAAGCTATTAATCATTTTAACCTTGGCGTCTTGGCGGGAAAAATTTGGGCTAGTCCCATTCGAACGCCGCCAGCGACAGGAAGCCGTGGCTGAAGCCGCGGTGCAGGACACGTCCGGGCCGGCCCGGCGTCGCCGCGCCCAGGGGCACGAACAGGGGCAGCAGGTGGTCCGGCGTCGGGTGGTTGTGCTGCGCCTCGGGCGCCTGCCCGGCATAGTCCAGCAACGCCTCCGCATCCCCCGCCTCCACCCGCCCCGCAAGCCAGTCGTCGAACTGGCGCGCATAGCTCTTCACCGGCGCGTCTTCCGCCTGGCCGGCGAAATCCCTCAGATTGTGGGTGGCGCCGCCGCTGCCGAGGATCAGGACGCCTTCACTGCGCAGGGGCGCCAGCGCCCGCCCCAGTTCGAAATGGTGCCGCGGCCCCAGGGGCATCTGCACCGAGAGTTGCACCACCGGCACCCGGGCCTCGGGGAACATGAACCGCAACGGCACCCAGGCGCCGTGGTCGAGGCCGCGGGTGGCGTCCGTCTCCACCTGGAATCCCGCGCCCCGCAACCGTCCGGCGATGGACTCTGCCAGTGCGGGCGCGCCCGGGGCCGGGTAGCGGAGGCGGTAGAGGGGCGCCGGGAAGCCATGGAAGTCGTGGATCGTCCCCGGCCGCTCCGCCGATCCCAGGGCCGGATGCGGTGTCAGCCAGTGGGCGGAGACGCACAGGATCGCCTCCAGGCCTGCCAGCCGCCCACCCAGCCCGGTCCAGAAGGACTGCGTCGGCCCCTGCTCCAGGGCGACGGTGGGGGCGCCATGGGAGACAAACACGCAAGGCAGGGGCAGGCTGGAGACGGGCATGGGTCTTCTCCTTCACGGAAGAGGAACGGCTGCCCGGTTTGACCACCCGGAACGGATTTCGTTGTCCATATCCCGCGGCGGGTGAACTGCCGCTGGAACACCCTCGACTGCCGGCGCAGTCCCCAGGCAGCAACCTCCCCGCCCCCCGCTTGTCCCAGTCCAGCATTCCTGACGGCGCCTCGTCCGGCGCAGCGGATCGACCCTCCGCTACCGCCGCCCCGAGGCGCGCGCGGGCTTCGCCCCGGGCCTGGCCCGCGCAGACATCCCCTCAGGGGACCTCTGCCCCCGTCTCGTGGAAAGGCTCCCCGCAGATTCCGCGCCGCTCCAGGCGGCATCGCTGCTGAAGACATGGCTGCGCTATGGACTGCTCCGCGGCCTGACCCCCTTATACCCCTACTACTTCTGTAGTTACACCAACTGTCAAGAGAGAATTGTGAGATTCGTGTTCACAATTGGTCTATTTTTGTATTAAATATGGGTATCCCGTCACAAATTTACGAATATTCCTACTTGTAAATTCAGTACACACTCGCCAAACTTCATCCACCGAGCGAGGAAAATTTTGACTGAAATCAATTATTGATCCAGGTCAACAACTGCCTCGGTCCGGACCGTTCTGGATAGACCCGGCAGGTCGACAGTTACTTATCAGCCAGCTGCTTTTCCACGGCTCACGCACACAGGAGTCAGGCCATGCACAAACTCATGAACAGGTTTCACGCAATCCAGGGCCGCATCGCATCCCGCATGCACGCCTTCGCCCGGGACGAGGAAGGCGCGACCATGATCGAGTACGCCCTCATCGCCGCCCTCATCTCCGTCGCCGCGATCACGGTGCTGAGTCCTCTCGGACAGAAGATCCTCGCCGTGTTCCAGGACGTTCTGGACGCGATGCCGTAACAGTATCCGGGCGTGTTCGACCCGGGCAGGCCGCCACGTGCCGGCGGATTGGCGGCACGTGGCGGGGATGGCACAGGAAGATGACGGGGCACGGAATCGTGCTGGCGGTGCTGACCGCCTGGGCCTTGCTGGCCGCCCTTCTCGATCTGCGCTATCGCCGACTGCCCAACCCCCTGACCCTCGGGGGGGCGGTGATCGCGCTGGGCTGGCTGGCGATCACCGGCGAAGCCCTGGCCGGCCCCCACTGGAGAGAGGCGGTGGTGTCGGGTGCAGTCGCTTTCGGCTTCACCCTGCCGGCATACCTCGGCGGCGCCATGGCGGCGGGTGATGTGAAGCTGTGCACCGCCATGGGCCTGATGGGGGGCTACACCGTCACCCTCTGGGCCTTTCTCCTCGGCGGGCTGGTGGCGGGCGTTCTGGCCATCGTGCTGCTGAGGGTCGGCCGGGATCGCCGGGTTCCCTACGGCACGGCGATGGCCGTCGGCTTCATGGCCGCACTCTGGTTCAGGTAACCGGGAGCCGCGGAACCACACAACGAAGACAACACAGTGCGTTGAAGGGAAGTCGACGCCACAGGGGTAGGTAGATGCACACAGCAATGCCCATGGCCTGGCAGCCTCGCAGCAGGCACAAGCGGTCCCGGAGCGGCGAACGGGGCGCGGCGCTCATCGAGTTCGCCTTCGCCTTCCCCCTGCTTTTCCTGCTGGTCTACAGCCTGCTGGCCTACGGGATCCTGTTCACCCTCCAGCAGAGCATGACCCTGGCCGCCGAGGAGGGCGCCCGGGCCGCCATCGCCGTGGACCCGGACTATCCCGATTACGCCCTGCAGGTCCAGACCCGGGCCCGCACGACCGCCATGAACCGCCTGGCCTGGCTGCCGGAAACCTACCGCGATGTGCTCTCCGCCAACATCGTGGTGGTGATCGACGCCGGCAACGTGGCCACGCTGCGGGTGCGCTACCCGGACTACGCCGGCAACCCGATCATACCCGCCATCACCCTGCCGGGGCTGGGCTCCGTACCACCCTACCCCGCGGACCTCAGGGCCGAGGCGAGCATACAGCTTTGAAACGACCGGACCGGCGCCGATGCACCGCCGGTTCCCATGCGCAAGAGACAGACCCAAGAGACCTTTGACGGGGGGGTTCAATGAGTGGAAACGTGATGAAGGTATCGGCCTGGTTCATGGTGGTGCTCGCCATCGTGCTGGGTATCTATGCCTACAAGCTGACCAAGGAGGCCGCCACCCCGGCCCCCGCCGAGCCCCAGACGATCGTCCAGACCGTTCCCGCACCCGAAGCCCCCTATCAGGCGGTGATCGCGGTCAAGCCCATCGTGCCCGAGCTGCCCATTCCCGCGGATGCCGTGAGCCTGAAGCCGGTCTGGGTCATGCCCGCGGGCGGATTCGAGCGCATCGATGCGCTGGCGGGGCGCATCCCCACCCAGCCCATCGACGTGGGCGAGCCCGTGCTGGAGAAGCATTTCCTGGTCGGCAGCGTCCTGTCCCAGAAGCTGGAGCCCGGCCAGCGGGCCGTGGCCCTGCAGATCAGCGAGGAGACCGGCGTGGGCGGCTATCCCCAGCCGGGCGACTTTGTCGACGTGCTGCTGTTCCTTCCCGACGACAAGGAGAACGAGAACAGCCAGGCGCGGCTCCTGCTGGAGCGGGTCAAGGTCCTGGCCATGGGAACCCAGGTCAGCGGCCCGCAGGGCCAGGGCAAACCGAACCAGAGCGCCCGCACCGCCGTGCTCAGCGTGCCGGAAGCGAAGGCGCTGGAGCTCATGCTCGGTGCCAGCGCGGGAGAAATCCGGCTGTCGCTCCACGCGGCGAAGGAAGCGGAGCAGCTGGCCATGGCGGCGCCTGTCGGGGAGGCCGCGGCGGAACCCAAGCCGCCGGCCGCCGGCGAGGGGAAGCCGGCGCCCGCCGCCGCCGAGCCCCAGGTCCTGACCCTGAAGGAGTTCGCCGAGGTCCCCAAGACCGCCACGCAGAAGCCGGCGAACCGGGTCGCGGCCACACCCCGGGTGGTCATCTACCGGGGCGGGCAGCGGGAAACGGTTCCCTGCTGCCGCTGAAGAAAACCGTACTGACGGCCCGGCGCCACACGGCCGGGCTCCGACTCCCTGCCGGGCGCGCAGGGAAGCCTGACAGTAAACGAAGGGGTTACCATGGGTAGAACACTCGCTGCACTGGGTCTGGGAATCGCGCTGCTGGCCGTCGCCCTGCCCGCGGAGGCGGGACAGCCGGCCGCCGTCAAGGTGGAAGTGGGCCAGCAACGGCTGGTGACGCATCCGAAATCGATCCGCCAGGTCGCCATCGCCGACCCGCAGGTGGCCGATGTCCGCGTGCGCGGCTCCCGCGAAGTGGTGCTCATCGGCAGGCAGCCCGGCAACACGGAGCTGACGCTCTGGCCCCGGGACAACAGCCCCGCCAGCGGTTTCGCCGTGTGCGTGCCCGGCCCCCTCGCCGACGGCACCCTGCAGCACTGCCTCGACTCCTCGGCCATGGGTGAGAAGGTCCTGCTGAGCGGCGAGAGCGACAGCCTCCCCGCGCAGGACACCCGGCTGCAGCTGGTGGGCGACGGCGCCGTCGACGCCAGCCAGACCGCCTTCGACACCCAGGTCCAGACCAATATCCGGATCGTCGAGGTGAGCCGCAACACCCTGAAGCAGATGGGCTTCACCTTCGGCCGCAACAGCGAAAGCATCACCTTCGCGCTGGGGTCGCCCGGCACCTTCTCCGGCGTGGAGGGAGGGCCCGGCACCGGCGGCTACACCCTCAACAGCGACAGCGGTTTCCTGCCCATCGCCGAGGCCTTCAACCTCATCGCCGGACGCTCCAAGAGCGGGCTGCTGGCGACCCTGAGCATGCTGGAGGGCAACGGCCTGGCCCACACCCTGGCCGAACCGAGCCTGGTGGCCATGAGCGGCCAGTCCGCCAGCTTCCTCGCCGGCGGCGAGTTCCCGGTCCCCGTCCGCGGCGACAACGAATCGGTGACGGTCGAGTACAAGGAGTTCGGCGTGCGCCTGACGCTCACCCCCTCGGTGCTCTCCGCCGACCGCATCGTACTCAAGGTGGCCCCCGAGGTCAGCGAGCTCGACTTTACCGCCGGTGTCGAAAGCGGCGGCGTCTCGGTGCCCGCATTGCGGGTCCGCCGCTCCGACACCATGGTGGAACTCGGCGACGGCGAGAGCTTCGCCATCAGCGGCCTCATCAGCTCCGGCATGATCTCGAACGTGGACAAGGTACCCGGCCTCGGCAATATCCCGGTGCTGGGCGCGTTCTTCAAGTCCACCCGTTTCGAGCGCCAGGACAAGGAGCTCATCATGGTGGTCACCCCGCATGTCGTCCGTCCCGTGGCCCGCAACGCCGTGACCCCGCCCCTGCCGGGCGCCGCCTACCAGGACTACAACCCCGGCACCGGGGAACTGCTGTTCTTCGAAACCGGCCGCTTCGATCCCCGCGGCTACGGCTTCAGCGAGTGAGGTGGACCCAGTGAAGACACCTTACATCGCCATCACCAATCGTGAAGACATCGTCCGCTGGCTGCAGGCGACGCTCGGGCCCAATGCCGAAATCGCGGTCGCGGACCCGGCTTCCCCCGAACGCATCCTGCAACTGGCGGACGCCACCGGGGCGAACGTGGTCTTCACCCTGTTCACCCCCGCCGAGGTCCTCACCAGCGCCCGGCTGGTGGAACGCCTGCTCGAGGCCAAGCCCTACCTGGCGGTGGTCGCCGTGGCCGAGGCCCAGGACGAGCGCCTGATGCTGGCGGCGATGCGTGCCGGGGCCCGCGACTACCTGACCTTCGGCAGTGAGCCCATCGAGGTCCAGGGGCTGGTGGGCCGGCTCCTGGAGCGGCTCCCGGCCAAGGGTGCCGGGAGTGCGGGCCGGCTCTTCTCCGTGCTCTGTGGACGACCCGGCGACGGCAGCGCGACCCTGGCGGTGCACCTGGCGCTCGCACTGCGCGAGCGCACCGACCCGGAACGCCGGATACTGCTGCTCGACCTGGGCGTCCCCGCCGCGGATACCCTGCTGTACCTGGACATGAAGCCGTCCTACACCTTCACCGACGCCATCCGCAGCGTGCGCCGCTTCGACGAAACCCTGATCAAGTCCGCCTTCGCCCAGCACGGCAGCGGGCTGTCGGTCCTGCCCATGGCCGAGGACTTCCTCGATCAGTCGGTAAGCGTGACCCTCAACGACGCCCTGGTCCTCATCGGCATCCTCAAGAACCATTTCGACGTCATCGTGGCCAACCTCGGCGGCATGCCCCACTCGGACTTTCTCTCCCAGATGGTGGATCGTTCCGAGCGGGCGGTATTGCTGGCCGAACAGTCCGTGGCGAGCATCAACGCCAACCGCCGGCTGATCGACTACCTGGTCGACCGGGGCGGCGAGCCGGGCAATCTCGACCTGGTCGTGGACCGGCACCTGGTGAAGCTGGAGCTCGGGGCCGAAAAGATCTCCGAGGTGCTGTCCGCGCCGCTGCTGGCCACCCTGCCCTCCCACGGCATGGAGAGGCTCGGGGCGATGAACGCCGGCTACAGCATCTTCGAGTACGCCCCCAACAGCCCCTATTCCCGTTCGGTGAAGAAGCTGGCCACCGACCTGTTCATCGGCGAGCGCATCAACCTGGCCAACCGCGGCGGCGGATTGCGCGGAAAACTCTTCGGCGGCATCGGCAAACGGAGCTGAGCACCATGTTCAACTTCACACCCACACCCCAGCGGGGCGCGCTCTCTGGCGATGAATACCAGCCACTGAAGGGACACATCCACAAGTTCCTGGTGGAGTCCATCGAGGAGGAGCAGGCCTCGGTGGACGAGTGGCCGCGTCCGCTGCTGCGCCGCTATGTCGACCAGAAGGTCCACGACTATATCCAGCGTGCGCGGCTGCCGGTGAACCAGCGGGAAATGGAAGCCCTGGTGGGTGAGCTGATCGACGAACTCGTGGGCTACGGCCCCATCCAGCCCCTCATCGCGGACGACACCATCAGCGACATCCTCGTCAACGGCGCCAAGCGGGTCTACGTGGAGAAGCGCGGCCGTCTGGAGGAGACGGGAGTCCGCTTCATGGACGACCGCCACGTCCAGCGCATCATCCAGCGCATCATCGCACCGCTGGGCCGGCGCCTGGACGAGTCCAACCCCATGGTGGATGCCCGCCTGCCCGACGGCAGCCGGGTCAACGCCATCATCGCGCCGCTGGCCCTCGACGGCCCGTGCCTGTCGATCCGCAAGTTCCGCAAGGAGCCGCTCACCGGCGGCGATCTCCTCGCCTACCAGACCCTCAGCGACGAGATGCTGGAGTTCATGCGCACCGCCGTGCGCAACCGCGCCAGCGTCCTCATCAGCGGCGGCACCGGCGCCGGCAAGACCACCCTGCTCAACGTCCTGAGCCAGTCCATTCCGCCCGAGGAGCGGCTGGTGACCATCGAGGATGCTGCGGAGCTGAGCCTGGGCCATCCCCACGTGGTCCGGCTGGAGACGCGTCCGGCCAACCTGGAGGGCCAGGGCGAGGTGACCGCGCGCGACCTGGTGCGCAACGCCCTGCGCATGCGCCCCGACCGCATCATCCTGGGCGAGGTGCGCGGGGTGGAGGTGATGGACATGCTGCAGGCCATGAACACCGGCCACGCGGGCTCCATGACCACCATCCATGCCAACACCCCCCGCGACGCCCTCTCCCGGCTCGAGCTCCTGGCCGGTTTCGCCGGATTCAGCGGCCGCGAGGACACCCTGCGCAGCTGGGTCGCCAGCGCCATCGACATCGTCATCCAGATCGCCCGCATGCCCGGCGGCGAGCGCAAGGTCATCTCCATCGACGAGGTGACAGGCTATGCCGACGACAAGATCACCCTGCACGAGATTTTCCACTACGACCGTGCGGAGCGGCGCTTCAGCCGCAGCAACACCTTCGCGGTCGGCAGCCGCAGCGGCGAAGGCCTGGAGCGGCCCGCAGGCGGGGCGCTGAGGGGTGGATACCATGGCCGTTGAGATGCTCCTGCTGATCATCGCCAGCCTCGCCGCGGCCGCCGGCGCCATCCTGCTGTTCAACTCGAGCCGGCAGGAGGACTACCGCGCCCGGATGCTGACCCGGCTCCCGCAACCGGCCCGGCACACGGATCTGCCCGAGCCGCGCAGCGGCGCCGAACAGCCCATCGAACAGCTGCTCACCCACCTCCTGGGCCGTGCCGGCTACGCGCCGGCGCCGTGGCACGGCTGGGCGCTGCTGATCGGAATCGCGCTCTCCGCCATCCTCGGCCTGGAGCTGTTCGGCTTCGCGGGTACGGTCCTGCTCCCCCTCGGCATCGTCGCCCTGCTCTATCTCGCCCTGCTCACGGTGGGTGCCCGCAGGCGCCGGCGAATCACCGCGCAGCTGCCGATGTTTCTCGATCATGTCATCCGTTCCGTGCGGGCCGGCAACAGTATCGAGCAGGGTCTCGTCGCCGCGGTGGAGGAGAGTGACGGCCCCATCCGGGAAGTGTTCGAACGGGTGGTCCGGCAGGTGCAGCTGGGCGTGCACCTGGACGAGGCGGTCGACCAGGCGGCCATGACCTACCGGCTGCAGGAACTGGATCTCCTCCAGGCCGCCATCAGCGTGAATCTGCGCTATGGCGGCGCCATCCGCGAGATTCTCGAGTCCGTGATCACGGCCCTGCGCCAGCGGGAAACCGCGCAGAGGGAATTCCGTGCCATGACCGGCGAGACGAGGCTCAGCGCCTGGGTCCTGGCCGTGCTCCCCATATCGCTCGCCGTGTATATCGTGAGCATGAACCCCCAGTACTTCATGCTGATGTGGAATGAGGAGAACGGCCGCATCGTGATGCTGGCCGCCGGGGCCCTGCAGGGGCTCGGCGTCTTCATCATCTGGCGGATGCTGCGCTCCATCTGAGCCCGGGAACGGGCCATCGCGCCCCAGAAGCCATAGCCATCGAGTCCAGTCATGTCCAACCTACCCCTGATTATCGGCATCAGCGTTACGCTCCTGGTGCTTGGCCTGACCTTCCTGATCGGCAACTGGGTTGCAAACCGCCGTCTCGCCCGCATCCATCGCCGCATCAACGGCGCACTGGCCGCGGCTGACGGACCGTCCCTCGGGGCGGACGGCGGCCATCGATGGCTCACGGGCCAGGGCCTGATACAGCTCGAACGGCTCGCTCCCTCCTTCATGCGCGACGAGGAGGTTCCCGTGCTGCTCGCCCGCGCCGGCTGGCGGGGCTCCCAGGCCCGGGCGCTGTTCTTCGCCGTACAGCTGCTGATGCCCGTCGCGGGCATCCTGCTGACCCTGCTCCTCGTGCCCCATGAGTGGCTGGTCACCCTGGACAGGCGGATTGCCCTGTGGCTGCTTATGGCGTCCATCGCCGGCTACCTGCTGCCCAAGTTCCTGCTGCGCACACGCGCCCATGCCCGGCAGCGCCAGCTGGAAGCGGAGGTGCCCACCCTCGTCCACCTCCTGCGCACCCTGTTCGAAACCGGGCTGGGCCTCGAGCAGTCCCTGGTGGAGATCTGCGAGACGAATCCCCGGGTGCTGCCGGTGCTGGCCCGGGAAATCTACGGTGTCCTGCGCAATATCGGTGCCGGCATGGACCTGAACCAGGCTCTGAAGGAGATGGCCGACGACCTGCAGGTGGAGGATCTCTCCGACCTGGTGAAGATGCTGCGCCAGGTCAACCGCTACGGCGGCAGCATCCGCCAGCCGCTGCTCAACTACGCCGAACTGCTCGAGGATCGCCGCCGCACCGCGCTCCAGGAGCGCATCAGCAAGCTCTCGGCCAAGATGACCATCGTCATGGTGCTGTGCATGTTCCCGGCCCTGCTCATCTTCATCGCCGGCCCCGCCGCCTTCGGCATCCTGCGCGCCCTCGGGGGGCAATGACCATGAAACGCCGACTGCTCAGCGCCGCCCTGGTGCTGCTCCTGCTCTCCAGCCCCGGTTGCGCCCTGCGCAACGGCGCGACGGCCGGGAACGAGGCCAAGCCGGTGGCCAGCGGCAAGGCCCAGGCCACCGAGGAGGACAAGGAGCTGCACATCCGGCTGGTCCAGGAGATGCTCGACAAGAAGCTCTACCATGCCGCGCTCGCCCACCTCCAGGCGATGGAGAACCAGGGCAAGCTGACGCTCGATGCCCGCTACCTGCGCGCCGAGGCGTTGCGCCGCATCGGGCGCCTTACCGAATCCCGGGCCCTGTACCGGGGCCTGCTCGATTCCAGCATGGCGGGACTCGCCCATCACGGCCTGGGACTGATAGCGGCCGAAAACAACGACGATCTCGAGGCGGCGGTCCTGCATTTCAGGACGGCCACGGAACTGCGGCCGGTGGATTCGCGCATCCGCAACGATCTCGGCTACGCCCTGCTGCTGCGGGGAGCCTTCGACGAGGCCGAATTCCAGCTCAACACCGCCATGGAGCTGGGTGGCGACGACAAGCGGACCCAGCGCAATCTGCTGCTCCTGCTGATGGCCCGTGGTGACATGGCCGCGGCGGAGCGCTTCGCCGCCCAGGCCGCAATCGACCCGGCGGAGACCGCAAGGCTGCGCGGGCGCGCCCAGCAGCTGCTTGCCCACCTGCAACGGCAATCGGAATCCACTCCGCCTGCTCCCCCGCAGGCAGCGACTTCAATCAGGGCCCCGGAAGGGACACAGCCGCCACCGGCGGGTACGGAGCCCGCCGGCCAGCTGGTGGCGCCGGCCGGGGAAGCCGGCATTGCGCCCGGCACCGCCGCCTACGCCACCGATCCCGGCAATGCGGCCGCCGGACCGGAGAACGACACTGCTTCGTCCGGAGACAGCGGTCCCGCCGTCGCGGAACCGGCATCACCGCCGGCAGCAGCTTCACCCGCTTCCAACTCTCAAGGAGGTTGACCCGTGCACATCCGTCTCCCACTGGCAGTCGCCATGCTGCTCACGCTTCCATCCGTTTCCGCCCTGGGCGGTGAATGCGAGCCCGCGCCGGTAAGCGCCTTTACCGCCGATCCCGGTCCCCTCGATCCTGCCCGGGTCGGCGAGAGCACCCGGGCCTGGCTGAACTTCCAGTGCAGCGGCCAGGCCGCCGGCACCGCCCACCCGCAACCGGGCGCCGCGGCCACGCGCACCTATGCCCGCTACCTGAACAGCTTCGGGCATCCGATTCCCGAGTTCTACCAGCGGGAGGGATTCATCAAGGGCGGCGGCACCAGGCGCTGAGGCGGACCACGCCTCGTCCGGTCCCGGGAGCACGAGGGGTAAAGGGTGCACAAGGGTATGAGAGTCAATTCCAAGGCAACCGGCGGACCTCCCGGCCGGCAGGTCGGCGCCGTCAGCATCATGGTGGCCGGCGCCCTGCTCGCTGTCGTCCTCTCCGTGGCCCTGGCCGTGGACGTGGGGCGAATTGCCTGGGAAAAGCGGCACCTGCAGCTGGTCGCCGATCTCTCGGCCCTGGAGGCCAGCCTCGCCGTGGGCAACTGCGCCACCCCGGCGGGATCCGCCCTCGGGATCGCCACCACCGCCGCCACCACCGCCGCCGCCCGCAACGACTATGACGGACAGCCCCTGCGTGTGCGGGTGGGGCGGGTGGACACCGATGCCGACGGGATCCGGCAGTTCTCCCCCGGGCCCGGCGTGGTGGAGGCGGTGGAGGTCGTCGCCGCCCGCGATGTGCCGCGCAGCCTTTTCCTGCCGGGGAAGATCGCCGGCAACCATCGGCTCACCGCCACCGCGGTGGCCGGAACCCGCACCATCGGCACCCTGGAAGTGGGCTCCTTCCTGGCCCGCCTCGACACCACCACCTCGCCGCTGCTGAATGCCATTCTGGGCGGTCTGCTGGGGACCTCCATCAACCTGGACGCCGTCTCCTACCGGGGTATCGCCGACGCCCACGTCACCCTGCTCGATCTGATCGACGCCGACGCCACGGTGGGGACCGTGGATGAGCTGCTCAACCTCAATCTGGGCATCCGCGACTTCGTCCTGCTGGCCGCCAACGCCCTGTCGCGCTACCCCGACCAGCGGACCGTCGCCGTGACGCTGCTGAACGTGGCCGACGCCCTGACCGTGGATGCGGACCTGGATCTGCGCCTCGGCGATGTCCTGCAGGTGGCGCTGCCCTCCACCGATGCCGCGCTGAACGCACAGGTGAATGTCTTCGACCTGCTCATGGTCGGCGCCCAGGTGGCCAACGCCGGTCACGCGGTCGCGGTGAACACCAGCACGCCCGGGCTCAACGCCCTGGGCATCGCCGACCTGGGGCTGGATCTCTACATCATCGAGCCGCCGCAGATCGCCATCGGTCCCGCCGGACGGGATGAGAACGGCGAGTGGATCACCCGGGCCCGCTCCGCGCAGATCAACCTGCAGCTGCACCTCGGCCTGCTGGCCCTGCTGTTCCCGCCCGACGGTTTGCTCAGCCTCGACCTCTACGTGGGCGCGGCGGAGACCCGGGCCGGCTTCGAGCGCTTCGAATGCCGCGACGACACCACGCCCGCCGCGGTGGTGGGCGCCGTGCCACAGCTTGCCCGCATCGGCATCGGCGTTTTCGACGACATCGAGGATCTCAATCCGACCATCACGCCGAGCCCGGCCATCAACCTCAACCTGCTCGGCCTGCCGCTGCTCACCATCACGGCCCTGGCCGAGCTGCCCCTGGGCAGTTCCTCCGCCAACCCGGAACAGCTGCTGTTCGAGGAGATCCCCTCGACCCAGACCGTGTCGCCCTCCCTGGGCACCTCCGTGACCACCCTGCTCCAGGCGCTGGTCGACAACCTGGTGGTGGACTTCGATCGCAGCACGCTGCTCGGCGCGCTGCTCGGCGCCATTCTGCAGCCGGTGCTCAACCTGCTCGGGCTCGGCAGCTCGCAGGGGCTCCTCGACCTGGTTGTCAATCTGCTCTCTCCGGTGATCATGGCGCTCGACCCGCTGCTCGACTTCCTGCTCAATCTGCTCGGCCTGCAGCTCGGGGGGGCGGATATCACCGTATCCGATATCAATGTCGGCCGCCCCGGCCTGCTGCGTTAAGTACGGCCACGCCATGGAAAGATTCCGGCGGCAGACAACAGGGCCCGGAGATCCCACCGTGCATGAGGGCCGGCCCCTCCGCCTGGAGGCGGTCCATCCATGACGCGCCCCTGGAAGCTGCACACTCTCATCGGCTTCCTGATGATCCTCCTGCTGGGGGGAGTGGCCGTGGCGCTCGGACTCAGGCACCTGGAACAGCAGCACTGGGCGGTCCAGCCCACGCAAGCCGCCGACGGACTGCTTGCCGCCCTGGACACCGTCGCCGACCCTGCCCGGCGCGAGGAGATGCTGCGCGCCTGGCTCGCGGCGAATCCGGAGATTGGCTCCGCGCTCCTTCAGGAACGCGGCGGTGCGACCATTTCCATAAACGCCGGGAATCGCCCGCGGGGATCCGCGCCGGATTGGTTCCGCGGCGCCCTGGCGCTGGACTTGCCCGCGCTGGAGATCGGCGCCACCGGCGACGGTGGACCAGTGCTACGGCTGAACCCCGATACCGGCATGATTCATGAACGTATCTGGGTGCAGTGGCTGTCCGTCAGCGGGCTCCTTGCCGCATCCCTGCTCATGGCACTGCCCCTTCTGTTCCTGCTCCTGCGCCAATCCGCCGGCCAGCGGGTCACCCTTCAGCGCACGCTCTCCCGGCTCGACGGCGGCGGCGAAGCGGCGGCGAGGGATTCCGCAACCCCTGCGCACCTGCAGGAGCGGCTGCAACGGCTGGAGACGGAACGCGACGAGCTCAAACGCACACTGCAGCGGGTGCAGGACGCCGTCTTCGCCGTGGATTCCGGCGGAAGCATCACCCTGTGGACACCGGCCGCGGAACTGCTGTTCGGCTACCCGGCCGGCGAGATTCTCGGCCAGCCCGTCGCGCGCCTGGTGCCCGCCTGGAAGCAGGAGGAGATAGGCGTGCAGCTGGAACAGGTCCGTGCCGGCGCCAGCCTGCACAACCTCTCCACCCAGCACCTGCATCGCAACGGCTATGTCCTGGAAGTACTGTGCAGCATCACGCCCCTGCCGCGGGACGGTGGAGGATTCCTGTTCAGTGTCAGGGACGTCGGCGAACTGCGCGAACTGGAACGACCCATACGCCTGCGCTCCACCGCCATGCAGGCGTCGGGCTGTTGCCAGCTGATCCTGGAGGCCGGCGGTGAACACCGCATCGTGGAAGCCAACACGAGCGCGATCCGGCTGCTGGGGAGTGACCGGGAGCGACTGGAGCTGACGCCGTTCCCGGATCTCTTCGAACGGTCCCTGAACGGGGAGCTTCTCGACCGGCTCTCCACCTGCCTCGAAACCGGGAGCCGCTGTGAACTGGCGCTGCTGCACCGCTCCGAGGCGGACACACCGCCCCGGCGGCTGCAGGTGGGCATCCAGCCACTACCCGGCCGCTCCCCGGCCAGCGGCCATCTGCTGGCCGAGCTCCACGATGACAGTGTGCTGATGAATGTCGAGGAGCGGCTGCGGTCACGGGAGGCGCAGCTCGGCAACCTCATAGGTCAGGCGCCGATTGGGCTCGCCATCACCGATCCCTCGGGCCGGGTGGAGTCGGTGAACCCCGCATTCTGTACCCTGCTCGGCCGGACCTGCGAGGAGATCGCCGGTCATGACCTGCAGGCGCTGATCGAAGAGGATACCCAGGCTCTGCTGCACGAGGCGGTGGAAAGCCGCGGCAAGAACCGCGAACTGCACCTGCGCGATTCCGCCCAGCGCCGGCTCACCGTGCTGGCCAGCCTGGCGCCCATGGAACAGGTGACGCCGGCGCCCGGATTCGTTCTCTACGTCATGGACATCACCGCGCGCAAGCGCGCCGAACAGAGCCTCTACAAGGAGATCGAGCGGGCCACGGTCACCCTGGAGGCGATTGCGGATGCGGTCATAACCACCAGCGACACCGGGGTCGTGGAGTACCTGAACCCGGTGGCGGAACAGCTCACCGGCTGGAACAGCCGCGAGGCGCAGGGCCTGGAACTGAGCGAGATCCTTCACCTGGTCAACGAGACGACCCGGGAGCCGGAGCAGGATCCGGTCCAGCGCTGCCTGCGCCTGGGACGGCGGATCGAGATCTCCGAGCATGCGCAGCTGCTGCGCAGCGACGGGCGCGAAATCGCCGTCCAGATCTCCGCCTCCCCCATCTACGACCGGGTCGGACGCATTGCCGGCAGTGTCCTGATCCTGCACGAGGTGACCGCCATGCGCCAGCAGGTCCGGCGCATGAGCTACGAGGCACGACATGATCCCCTGACCGGACTCTACAACCGCCGCGAATTCCAGGAACGGCTCGGAGATGCGGTGGAAAGGGCACGGGAGGAGAAGAAGCCTTCCGTGCTCTGCTACCTGGATCTCGACAATTTCAAGACCGTCAACGACAGCGGCGGCCACGTCGCCGGGGACGAGCTGCTCAAACAGGTGGCGGCGCTCCTGCGCGGACAGATCCGTGACTCCGATGTGCTCGCGCGGCTCGGGGGCGACGAATTCGCGGTGCTGCTCCAGGGCTGCAGCCTGGAACGGGGCACCCAGGTGGCGGAGGGGCTCTGCTCCGCCATCAGGGAATTCCGCTTCGCCTGGAAGGACAACCGGTTCGATATCGGCGTGAGCGTCGGCCTGGTGCCGCTGAACGACACCTGCGCCAGCGCGGAAGCGGCATTGAAATCGGCCGATGCGGCCTGCTACGAGGCCAAGGAGGCCGGGCGCAACACCGTGCGCGTCCATCGCCCCGACCCGGATGAACAGCACACCGAGGTTCGCAGTCTGCGGCGGGTCCTGCAGGCCGTGGAGCGGGACCGCCTGGTCCTGTTCCGGCAGTCCATCCACAGCCTGGTGCCCGGCGACTCGCGCACGATGGGCGAGATCCTGGTCCGGCTCGCCGACGATCAGGGCCGGCTGCTCAATCCACGCAGCTTCCTGCCCGCCGCGGTGCGCTACGAGCGCATGGTCGAGGTGGATCGCTGGGTCGTCGGCACGCTGTTCGCCCAGCTCGGGGAGCAGCGCCAGGAGGACACCGGAAACGCCCTGCTGTTCGTCAACCTCTCGGTGCAGAGCATTGCCGACGAACGCTTTCTCGGTTTCGTGGTGGAGCAGGCCGAACGCAACGGACTGCACCCCGAGCAAATCTGCCTGGAGCTCGACGAGAATGAACTGCTGTCCGGGTATACCCGGATTGTCCGTTTCATGCAGTCGCTGCGGGAAAAGGGCTTCCAGTTCGCGCTGGACGATTTCGGCAGCAGCCTGACGCCGTTCTCCTACCTGAAGGGACTGCCCGTCAGCTACCTGAAATTCAGCCGCCAGGTGATTACCGACCTTGCGGCAAGCCCGGTGGACCAGTCCATTCTCCGCGCCATGACCGGCGTGGCCCGGCAGATGGGCATCCGGACCGTTGCCAAGCAACTGGAGGACGAATCGCTGGTGCCGCTGCTGACCGAACTCGGCGTGGATTACATCCAGGGCTATGCCGTTGCGGCTCCGGTCCCCCTGCGGGGCACCGGGACCACCGTCCCGGTTCCCAACGGGCTGGAATCCGGATCAGAATCCTGAGCTTTGCCACCAGGCGGGCAGATCGGCAATCGAGTCCAGCACGGCCGTAGGCCGCACATCACCTTCCAGATCCTGGGGTCGGAACTTCCCCGTGCGCACCAGGAGCGTGCGCAAACCGGCCGCCTGTGCCCCCTCGATATCGCCGCGGATGTCATCACCCACCATCAGGCACATGTCCGCCTCGACCCCGAGGAGATCGAGCGCCGCCTGGAAAAACGGCCTCGCCGGCTTCCCGAACACCCGCGGCTGAAGAGCGCTGGCCATGGCCAGCGCAGCGACGAACGGTCCCGCATCGAGACGCAGCCCGTCGGTCGCCTGCCAGTAGCGGGTCATTCCCAGCGCGATGAGCCTGGGCGGCGGATCCGCCATCAGGAGACGGAACGCCCGGTTCAGCAGGGGGTAACTCCACTCCTCGCCGAGATCGCCCACCACCACCGCGGCCGCTCCCGCTTCGGCATCCGCCGGCAGCTGTCGCAGCCCCGCGAACTCGGTGCGCGTCTGTTCGGTCACGAACAGCGCCACCGGTCCGTCCACGTTGGCGGCGAGCCAGCTGGCGGCCGCCACCGGCGGGGTCAGCAGGGCCCCCGGCTCGACCGGGATGCCCATCGAATCGAGCTTCTCCACCAGGACCGAGCGGGGACGGGAAGTGGTGTTGGTGAGGAAGAGGCGGGCAACGGCATGCCGCCGGAACCAGGCAACGGTCTCGACCGCGCCGGGGATGGCCCGGTCCTCCTGGTAGAGGACACCGTCGAGGTCGAAGAGTACGGCTTTCATCCAGCAGCCACCTGAATCCCAGTGCCTGAGTGGGGACGGCCCCGTGGATACCGGTCTCCGCATGCCGTCCGCGGAAATTCCCGTGTTCCACGGAGGCCGGACCTATTCAGCGTAGATCATGCGCCGGGTCATGCCACCATCGACGACGAAATTCTGCGATGCCCCGGCCGATGCCCTGGGCTGCGCCGGTGACGATGACCACCGGCACGTTGTCCGGGCTCACCCCCCCTCCTCCGCCATCGGCTCCACGTGCAGGTGGGATTCCGTCAACTCACCCTCGGGCGTCAGCCAGGCATCGATTGATATCACCCGGCAGGAAGCCTCGGGGACCGGCAATGGCGGCGTCAGGCGGGCGGAGACGCGAATCAGCCGCAGGCGGCCGTCCATTCCATAGACGTAGGCCACCTGGGTGGCCTTGAGCCGGTCGATGGTCATGACCGTATCGAACAGGATGAGCTCGCCCCGCATCACCATGCGCTCGAACAGCCGCGCCGCGGCGGCCACGGACAACTGCCGCGGAGGCACCAGATCCAGGGTCCCGGCCGGCGGAACCGCCACTGCGTCTCCCGACCCAAACGGCGCAGCGGGGCCCATCGCGGCCGCGGCGCTGCCAGCCAGCAGCGACCACAGCAGGGTCAGGGCAAGACCACGGAGCGGCACGATACGCTCAGAGGCCGAGGGAGAACATCTGTTCGAGGTCGTGCCGGGAGTAGGCGCGGAAAGCCAGCATGGTCTCCGTCTCACGGATGCCCTCGATGCGGGCGATGTGCTCGGTCACCAGGTCGGCGAGAGCCTCGTTTTCATGCACCCGCACGATGGCCACCAGGTCGTAGGGACCGCTCACCGAGTAGGTTTCCGAGATCTCCGGCCGCTCCGCCAACTGCTCGGCGACCTCGTTGACCTTCCCGTGCTCCACCCGCAACATCACGATTGCCGTCAGCATGTCTGGCACTCCTCTTGCGCACTGCTTCACTCTTGGCGACGCTTTCAGAACCCACCACGAAGGCACGAAGGACACGAAGAAGACAAAAAAGATCGATATCCGCAGATTACGCGGATTACGCAGATTGGTTGGTAAAAACCAGGATCACCGTCGGACAACCCGGACCGGGTTGTGCCAGTTCAGCACCTGCGCCGCCAATGACGGCTGGCGCATGGTCCCTTGACGCGAGCGGCCCGGTGGCACGGGCCAGCCGTGCAAATCCGTGAATCTGCGTAATCTGCGTAATCTGCGGATAATCAGAATCTTTTCTTCGTGTCCTCCGTGCCTTCGTGGTGAAGGTATTGTGTCATTCAAGGTTTTCAGGTTGTACTTATCCGCCCAGCGCGGCGGCCACGGCCCGGCCCATTTCGGCCGGGGAGCGGACCGTGTGCACGCCCGCCGCCTCCAGCGCAGCGAACTTCTCCGCGGCGGTGCCCTTGCCGCCGGCGATGATGGCCCCGGCATGGCCCATGCGCTTGCCCTTGGGCGCCGTGACGCCGGCGATGTAGGAGACCACCGGCTTGGTGACATTGGCCTTGATGAAGGCCGCGGCCTCCTCCTCGGCGGTGCCGCCGATCTCGCCCACCATGATGATGGCCTCGGTCTGCGGGTCATCCTGGAACAGCCGCAGGGCGTCCACGAAGTTGGTGCCGGGAATCGGGTCGCCGCCGATGCCGATGCAGGTGCTCTGCCCGAGGCCGGCGTCGGTGGTCTGCTTCACCGCCTCGTAGGTGAGCGTGCCGGAGCGGGACACGATACCCACCTTGCCCGGCTGGTGGATGTGGCCGGGCATGATGCCGATCTTGCACTCCCCGGGGGTGATGATGCCGGGGCAGTTGGGGCCGATGAGACGCGCCTCGTGCTGGTCCAGGTAGGCTTTCACCTGGAGCATGTCGAGGGTGGGAATGCCCTCGGTGATGCAGACGATGAGCTTGATGCCCGCCTCGGCCGCCTCGATGATGGAGTCCTTGCAGAACGGGGCCGGGACGTAGATGACGCTGGCGTCGGCGCCGGTGCTCTCCACCGCGCCACGCACGGTGTCGAACACCGGCAGGCCGAGATGGGTGCTGCCGCCCTTGCCGGGGGTCACGCCGCCCACCATCCGGGTGCCGTAGGCGATGGCCTGCTCCGAGTGGAAGGTGCCCTGCTTGCCGGTGAATCCCTGGCAGATGACTTTCGTCTCCTTGTTGATCAGTACACTCATGCCGCACCTCCCACCGCTGCAACGATCTTCTCGGCGGCGTCGGTAAGGCCGTTGGCCGCAATCAGGTTCAAACCGCTCTCCTCCAGTCTCGAAGCGCCGAGCTCGGCGTTGGTGCCCTCGAGGCGCACCACCACCGGCACCTTGACGCCCACCTGCTCCACCGCGCCGATGATGCCGTCGGCGATGAGGTCACAGCGCACGATCCCGCCGAAGATGTTCACCAGCACCCCCTTCACCTTGGGGTCGGAGAGGATCAGCTTGAAGGCCTCGGTGACCCGTTCGGTGGTGGCGCCGCCGCCCACGTCGAGGAAGTTGGCGGGGCTGCCGCCGTGGAGCTGCACCAGGTCCATGGTCGCCATGGCCAGGCCCGCGCCGTTGACCATGCAGCCGATGTCACCGTCCAGGGCCACGTAGTTGAGGTCGAACTTCTTGGCGTGGACCTCCTTCTCCTCCTCCTGGCTGATGTCGCGCATCTCCTGCAGCTTGGGCTGGCGGTAGAGGGCGTTGTCGTCGATGTTCACCTTGCCGTCGAGACACAGCAGGTTGCCCTCGGCGGTGACCACCAGCGGGTTGACCTCCACCAGGCTGAGATCGCACTCCACGAACAGCCGCACCAGCCCCCCGAGCAGCCGGGTGAACTGCTTGATCTGATCGCCTTCCAGCCCCAGGCCGAAGGCCAGCTCGCGGCACTGGTAGGGCAGCAGGCCGAGCATGGGGTCGACGGTGGTCCTGAGGATCTTCTCCGGCGTTTCCTCGGCCACCTTCTCGATCTCCATCCCCCCCTCGGTGGAGACCATGAGGGTTACGCGGCGGCTGGCGCGATCCACCACGGCGCCGACGTAGAGCTCGCGGGCGATATTGCTCACCTCTTCCAGCAGCACCGCGTTCACCGGCTGGCCGTTGGCGTCGGTCTGGTAGGTGACCAGCCGGGTGCCGAGCAGCGCTTTGGCCACCTCGGCGGCCTCCTCCGCGCTGCCGACCAGCTTCACGCCGCCGGCCTTGCCCCGGCCGCCGGCGTGCACCTGCGCCTTGACCACCCAGCGGTCGCCGGCCAGGTTGGCCAGCGCCGCGCGCACGTCCGCCGCGTCATGGACCACGGCACCGGCGGGTACCGGCATGCCGTAGCCGGCAAAGAGTTGTTTAGCCTGATATTCGTGTAGATTCATAACCTTTCCACTTGTTATCTGGTGGCCCCGCGGGCCGGTGACCCGGGGTCATGGAGGCCGCTCCCCGGCCGTGCCGCTGCGAAAGCGCCCGGAGACGCCGCAGCCGCTATTTTCGCTTTTTTGGCTGGTAAATGTGTATGGCGCTGCCGCCGGCGGCCATCGCCGCCTCGTGCAGCGCCTCCGACAGCGTCGGATGGGCGAAGACGGTCAGCGCGAGATCCTCGGCACTGGCGGCGAACTCCATGGCAATCACCGCCTGGGCGATGATCTCGGAGGCGCTGGGGCCGAGCACATGGACGCCCAGTATCCGGTCGCTCTTCTCCTCGGCGATGATCTTCACCATCCCGACCGCCTCGTCGCTGGCCCGGGCGCGGCCGTTGGCGGCGAAGGGGAAGATGCCGACACGGATCTGCTCGCCGGCGCCGCGCAGGGCCTCCTCGGTCCGCCCCACCCAGGCAAGTTCGGGATTGGTGTAGATCACCGCGGGGATGGTGTCGTAGTTCACCCGGGCCTTGTGGCCGGCGATGATCTCGGCCACCGCCAACCCCTCCTCGGAACCCTTGTGGGCCAGCATGGGACCGCGCACCACGTCCCCCACCGCGTAGACGCCGGGCAGGTTGGTGCGGCAGTGCTCGTCCACGTGGATGAACCCGCCCTCGTCCAGCAGCAGGTCCGACTCGGGGGCGAACAGCCCCTCGGTATGGGGCCGGCGGCCCACGGCCACCACCAGCTTCTCCACCTGGATCCTGTGCTCGCCGGCGCTGTCGGTGTAGTGCACCACGACATTCTTCTTGCCCAGGCTGGTGGAGGTCACCCGGGCGCCGAGGCGGATGTCCAGCCCCTGCCGGGTGAACTGCTTGTAGGCCTCCTCGGCCATCTGCTGGTCGGCGAAGTGGAGGAAGTTCTCCTGTGCCTCGAGCAGCACCACCTCGGCCCCGAGCCGGCGCCAGACGCTGCCCAGCTCCAGGCCGATGACGCCCGCACCGATGATGCCGAGGCGCTTGGGCACCTCGTCGAACTCCAGCGCACCGGTGGAATCGACAATCCGATCCCCGTCCACGGGCGCCATGTGCAGGGTGCTCGGCCGCGAGCCGCTGGCCAGGATGACATCACCCGCCTGCACCACCTCGGGGTCGCCCCCGCCGGTCGGGGAGAACTCCACCCGGCGGCCATCCAGCAGCCGTCCGTGGCCCTGCAGCCAGGTCACCTTGTTGGCCTTGAACAGGGCGGCGATACCGCCGGTCAGGCCCTTCACCACCTCGTCCTTGCGGGTAATCATCTGCGGCACGTCGAGGCTGAGCCCCTCCACGCTGATACCGTGCCCCCCCAGCTCATGGGCGATCCGGTGGTAGTGTTCCGAGGAGTCCAGCAGCGCCTTGGATGGGATGCAGCCGGCGTTGAGGCAGGTTCCGCCCAGCGACGGTTTGCCCGCCTTGTCCAGCCACTCGTCGACACAGGCCGTCTTCAGCCCCAGCTGGGCGCAGCGGATGGCCGCCACGTAACCGGCCGGCCCCCCGCCAATCACCACCACGTCATAGGATTTTGACATCGCTCATCTCCCCCTGCGCCCGCGCACCTGCACGGACGGATTCATGGTTTCCCTGCTGTCTCCGACCGCCGGACCGCCTTCTGCAGAGCTCCGGGATTCCGGTCCGTTCCTTCAGCCGGCAACCGCGCGGTGCGGAACAACCTGTGTAGGCCACAGAGTGCACGGAGGACACGGGGCAATGGGGATCGGGGGCCGGCTGCGGCACACCCGTACCTACCCACGCGCCACGTTGAGGTTCCGGTGTTCCGATCCTCTGTATTCTCTGTGACCCCTGTGGCGGCAGAACCCGATCAAAGCTGCAGCAGCATCCGCGCCGGGTCCTCCAGGGCCTCCTTGATGGTGACCAGGAACTGGACCGCCTCACGCCCGTCGATGATGCGGTGATCGTAGGACAGGGCCAGGTACATCATTGGCCGGATGACAATCTCGCCGTCGACCACCACCGGGCGCTCCTGGGTCTTGTGCATCCCGAGAATCGCGCTCTGCGGCGGGTTGAGGATGGGCGTGGAGAGCATGGAGCCGAACACGCCGCCGTTGGAGAGGGTGAAGGTGCCGCCGGTGAGCTCCTCCATGGACAGCGCGCCCTTCTTGGCCTTGTCGCCGTAGGCGGCGATGGCATTCTCGATGTCAGCCAGGCTCATCTGGTCCACGTCGCGCAGGATCGGCACCACGAGTCCCCGCGGCGAGGCCACGGCGATGCCCACGTCGTAATAGCCGTGGTAGACGATGTCGGTGCCGTCGATGGAGGCATTCACCTCGGGGAAACGCTTGAGGGCCTCGACACACGCCTTGACGAAAAAGGACATGAAGCCAAGGCGCACGCCGTGAGCCTTCTCGAAGCGGTCCTTGTAGCGGGCGCGCAGGTCCATCACCCCTTTCAGATCCACCTCGTTGAAGGTGGTGAGGATGGCCGCGGTGTGCTGGGCCTCCACCAGCCGCTCGGCGATACGCTGGCGGATGCGGGTCATGGGCACCCGGCGCTCGGCCCTGGCCCCCAGGGGCTCGGTTGCCGGCACCGGCGCTGCGGGCGGTGGCGGCGGCTCTGCCGCCGCGGGGGCCGGAGCAGTCGCCTCCGCCGCTTCGGCCTGGCGGTTTTCCAGGTAGGCGAGCACATCGCCCTTCGTCAGGCGGTCGCCGCTCACGGGGATGGCGGTGGCATCGAGGCCGTGCTCCTCCAGCAGGCGCCGCACCGCGGGCCCCACGCCGGTAGCGGCGGCGGATTCCGTTTCCGGCTCCCCCGCGGCAGTCCCGGCTGCGGCGCTTTCATCCGCGGCGGGGGCGGGAGCGCTTTCAACGGCTGGCGCCGCGACACCGGCCTCCAGGATGGCCAGCACCTCCTCGGCCACCACCTGGGCGCCATCGCGCTTGAGAATCTCCCTCAGCACGCCGTCCTGGGGCGCCGGCACCTCGAGCACCACCTTGTCGGTTTCGATATCCACCAGGTTTTCGTCGCGCCTGACCGCCTCACCCGGCTGTTTGTGCCAGGTCACCACCGTCGCATCGGCAACGGACTCCGGCAACATGGGAACCTTGACTTCTATGGACATGGCAGCTTCCTTCAATCTGGACTTCCGGGGTCGTTATCAGCTGAGCGCCTGGTCTACCAGGGCCGCCTGTTGTTGTACGTGCAGCGAGAAGTAGCCGGTCGCCGGCGAGGCGGAGAAATCCCGGCCCGCGTAGGACAGGCTCTGCCCCGTCCGCAGGCACTCCTCGAGATGGTGCTTGCTGGAGAACCAGGCACCCTGGTTCTTCGGCTCCTCCTGGCACCAGACCACCTCCCTGGCCCGGGTGTAGCGTTTCAGCTCCACGCTGAGCTCCTCCACCGGGAAGGGATAGAGCTGTTCCACCCGCAGGATGACCACATCGTCGGCCTCGCGGGCCTGGCGCGCCTCGTAGAGGTCGAAGTAGACCTTGCCGCTGCACAGCACCACCTTGCGCACCCCGCTGGGCTTGATGGGCTCGACCTCCGGAATGACCGGCTGGAACCTGCCCTCGGAGATGTCCTCCAGGCTCGAGGTGGAGAGCTTGTGGCGCAGCAGGCTCTTCGGGGTCATCACCACCAGCGGCTTGCGGTAGGGCCGCAGCGCCTGGCGCCGGAGCATGTGGAACATCTGCGCCGGGGTGCTGGGTACGCAGACCTGGATGTTCTGCTCGGCGCACAGCTGCAGGTAGCGCTCCAGGCGTGCCGAGGAGTGCTCCGGGCCCTGGCCCTCGTAGCCGTGGGGAAGGAACATCACCAGCCCGCACAGGCGACCCCACTTCGACTCGCCGGAGCTGATGAACTGGTCGATGACCACCTGGGCGCCGTTGGCGAAATCACCGAACTGCGCCTCCCAGATGACCAGGGTATCCGGTTCGGCGGTGGCGTAGCCATACTCGAAGCCGAGCACCGCCTCCTCCGAGAGCAGGGAGTCGATGACGCGGAACTGGGGCTGCTCCTCGGCCAGGTGCTGCAGCGGGATGTAGTGGGCATCCTCCTTCTGGTTGTGCAGTACCGCGTGGCGGTGGAAGAAGGTGCCGCGGCCGCAGTCCTGGCCGGAGATGCGGATGGCGTAGTTCTCCCGCAGGAGCGCGGCGTAGGCCAGGGTTTCGGCAAAGCCCCAGTCCATGGCCAGGGCGCCGGCGCCCATCTTGCGGCGGTCGTCGATGATCTTGGCCACGCGCGGGTGCAGCTCCAGGCCCTCGGGCAGCTGGGTGAGCCGCTCGGTGAGCTCCTTGATGACCGGCTGCGGCAGGGAGGTGTCCACCGGGTGGCGCCAATCGGTGCCGTGGAAGCGGCTCCAGTCCACGGTGTGCTTGTTGCCCTTGCCGTTCTCGATCACGTCCCGGGCGGCGATGGCGCCCGATTCCAGTTTGTCGCGGTAGCTCTCGGCAACCGCGTCGACCTCCCCCTCCTTCAGCATCCCCTCCTTGGTCAGGCGTTCACCATGGAGCTGGCGCAGGGTGGGCAACTCGCGGATGCGCTGGTACATCTGCGGCTGGGTCACCGCCGGCTCGTCGGCCTCGTTGTGGCCGTGGCGGCGGTAGCAGACCATGTCGATGACCACGTCCCGCTCGAATTCGTTGCGGTAGTCCAGCGCCAGCTGGGAGACGAACACCACCGCTTCGGGATCGTCGCCGTTCACGTGGAAGATGGGCGCCTGCACCATCTTGAACACATCGGTGCAGTAGAGGGTGGAGCGGGCGTCCAGGGGATTGCTGGTGGTGAATCCCACCTGGTTGTTGACCACGATGTGCACCGTGCCCCCGGTGGCGTAGCCGCGCGCCTGGGACATGTTCATGGTCTCCATCACCACGCCCTGGCCGGCGATGGCGGCATCGCCGTGGATCAGCACCGGCAGCACCCGCGCATTGGCGCCCGCGCCGCGCCGCTCCTGGCGCGCCCGCACCGATCCCTCCACCACCGGCGAGACGATCTCCAGGTGGGACGGGTTGAAGGCCAGCACCAGGTGCAGCGGCCCGCCCGGGGTGCGGATGTCGCTGGAGAACCCCTTGTGGTACTTGACGTCGCCGGAGCCCTGGAGATGATCGTGATCGTACTTGCCCTCGAATTCCTGGAACAGGTTGGTGGGCGACTTGCCGAGAATGTTGACGAGCACGTTCAGGCGGCCGCGGTGGGCCATGCCCACGATTACCTCCTCCACCCCGCTCTTGCCGGCCCGCTGCACCATGTCGTCCAGCATGGGTATCAGCGCCTCGCCCCCTTCCAGGGAGAAGCGCTTCTGGCCCACGTACCTGGAGTGCAGGTAGCGCTCCAGGCCCTCGGCGGCGGTGATCCGCTCGAAGATGCGGCGCTTGGTCTCGGCCACGAAGTTGGGCTGGGAGCGGCGCATCTCCAGCCGCTCCTGGATCCAGCGCTTCTGCACCGTGTCGGTGATGTGCATGTACTCGGCGCCGATGGTGCCGCAGTAGGTGGCGCGCAGCGCGTGCAGGATCTCCTTGAGCGACGCCTTCTTCCGGCCGAACAGGAACGAGCCGGTGTTGAACTGCAGGTTCAGATCCGCGTCGGCGAGATTGTGGTACTCAAGGTCCAGGTCGGGGACGTGCGGGCGTTCATGGATCCCGAGCGGACTGAGGTTGGCGTACTGGTGGCCGCGGAAGCGGTAAGCGTTGATGAGCTGGAGCACGCGCACCTGCTTGCGCTCGTGCTCGGCCATCTGCTGCAGCACCCGGGAATCAGGCGCCGCCCCGGCGTGCAGCGCGGCCTGCCGGAACTGGTCCCGGATGGGCGCGTGCGGAACATCGGCATGTGCGCCGCCGGCCAGCTTCAGCTCCTCGAAGTAGTCGCGCCACTCGGGGCTGACCGCCTCCGGGTCCTGCAGGTAGGTCTCGTAGACGGCTTCCAGGTACGCGGCACTGCCGCCCGACAGGTGGGTGTTGCCGAGGAGTGCCTTGAGGTTCCCCATCGCAGTCACGTATTTCTCCTCCACGAGAAGTCCGCTGCGCAGGAACATGCCGGCCATCTGGCGAGCCGGTCACATGCCTGCCGAGTCCGGGACGCCGTGAGCCGCCCCGGCCGTGCCTTGTATTTCCAGTGCGCAAGCGCGGCCGGGCCGCACCCGCTCAGGCGCTCTTGCGCAGCATGAGCGTCTTGATCTGGGCGATCGCCTGGGTCGGATTGAGCCCCTTGGGGCAGACCGCCACGCAGTTCATGATGCCGTGGCAGCGGAAGACGCTGTAGGCATCCTGCAGATCGGCCAGCCGTTCCTCGGTGGCCTGGTCGCGGCTGTCGACGATGAAGCGGTAGGCCTGCAGCAGCGCGGCCGGACCCATGAACTTGTCCGGGTTCCACCAGAAGGAGGGGCAGGAGGTGGAGCAGCAGCCGCAGAGGATGCATTCGTACAGCCCGTCGAGCTTCTCGCGATCCGCCGGGGACTGCAGCCGTTCGGTGCGCGGCGCCGGCGTTTCGTTGATGAGGTAGGGACGGGCCTTCTCGTACTGCCTGTAGAACTGGCCCATGTCCACCACCAGGTCGCGGATGACCGGCAGGCCGGGCAAGGGGCGCAGCACCACGGGCTCCTGCAGGGATGACATCGGCGTGATGCAGGCCAGCCCGTTCACCCCGTTGATGCTCATGCCATCGGATCCGCAGACGCCTTCACGGCAGGAGCGGCGGAAGGTGAGGCTTTCATCCTCGGCCTTCAGCAGCATGAGGGCATCGAGCAGCATCATGTCGCCGGCTTCCACGTCCAGGCGGTAGTCCTGCATCCTGGGCGCCTGGTCCTGCTCCGGGTCGTAACGGTAGATTGAAAAGCGCATCGTCTTTAGTCGTCTTCGTGCAAGGCTTCTGAAACGCGCGGAGCGGACCGGCGCCCCGCCACCCGGTACTCAGTAGGTTCGCTTCCTGGGCGGGAACGGCTCCACCGTCAGCGGTTTCATGTTCACCGAGCGGTAGCGCAGGGGCTGACCGGCGAAATAGACCGTGTGCCGGATCCAGTTCTCGTCGTCGCGCTCGGGAAAGTCCACCCGCGAGTGGGCGCCGCGGCTCTCCTTGCGCGCCTCCGCGGAGACGATGCTGGCATGGGCCACGGCCATCAGGTTCTCGAGCTCGAGCGCCTCCACCCGGGCGGTGTTGTAGGCTTTGCTCTTGTCGCGCAGGTGGGCATGCCGCAGGCGCTCCTGCAGCGCCTCGATCTTCCCGATGCCCTCCTGCATCACCTCCTCGGTGCGGAACACGCTGCAGTCGTTCTGCATGGTCCGGCGCATCTCGTTGCGGATGTCCTCCACCCGCTCGCCGCCGCTGCTCTGATTCCAGCGATCGAGCCGATCGAGCGCCGGGTCGAGGGCGTCCTCGCCCAGCGGCCGCTCCACGTGCTCGGTGGCGAGCATGTGGGTCACGTGCTGGCCGGCGGCGCGGCCGAACACCACCAGGTCGAGCAGGGAGTTGCCGCCGAGGCGGTTGGCGCCGTGGACGGAGACGCAGGCGCACTCGCCGACCGCGTAGAGCCCGTCCACCACCCGGTCGCCGCCGTCCGCATCCTGGCTGAGCACCTGGCCGTAGACGTTGGTGGGCACGCCGCCCATCATGTAGTGGGCGGTGGGCACCACCGGGATGGGCTTCTCGATGGGGTCCGCGTGGGCGAAGGTGATGGCCAGCTCGCGGATGCCGGGCAGGCGGCTCTTGATCACGTCGGCACCCAGGTGATCGAGCTTCAGCAGCACGTGATCGCCCTCGGGGCCGCAGCCGCGCCCCTCGCGGATCTCCACCGCCATGGCCCGGGCCACCACGTCGCGCGAGGCCAGGTCCTTGGCGTTGGGGGCGTAGCGCTCCATGAACCGTTCGCCATCCTTGTTCAGCAGGTAGCCGCCCTCCCCGCGCACGCCCTCGGTGACGAGCACGCCCGCGCCGGCGATGCCGGTGGGGTGGAACTGCCACATCTCCATGTCCTGCACCGGCAGGCCGGCGCGCAGGGCCATGCCCAGACCGTCGCCGGTGTTGATGAGGGCATTGGTGGTGGAGGCGAAGATGCGCCCCGCCCCGCCGGTGGCGAGCACCGTGGCCCGGCTCTTGATGAAGTGCAGGTCGCCCGTCTCGATCTCGATGGCCAGCACGCCGGCGATGGCGCCGTTGCGGTCCTTGATCAGGTCCACCGCCAGGAACTCGGTGAAGAAGGTGGTCCCGGCCATCAGGTTCCGCTGGTAGAGGGTATGCAGCAGGGCGTGGCCGGTGCGGTCGGCCGCCGCGCAGGTGCGGGTGGCCTGCTCGCCGCCGAAATTGCGTGACTGGCCGCCGAAGGGTCGCTGGTAGATCTTGCCGTTGTCCAGGCGCGAGAAGGGCAGCCCGTAGTGCTCCAGCTCATAGACCACGTCCGCCGCGTGGCGGCACATGTACTCGATGGCATCCTGGTCGCCCAGGTAGTCCGACCCCTTGACGGTATCGAACATGTGCCAGTGCCAGTTGTCCTCGGAGACATTCCCGAGCGCGGCGGTGATGCCGCCCTGGGCCGAGACGGTGTGGGAGCGGGTGGGAAAGACCTTCGAGACCACGGCCGGGCGCAGCCCCGCCTCGGCCATCTGCAGGCCCGCCCGCAGGCCGGCGCCGCCGGCGCCGATGATCACCGCATCGAATTCGTGCTCAACAACCGCTGTCATCAGTTACCCCACAGAATCGCGACGGCCCAGGCGACGAAGACCACCAGCGCCAGGATGACAACCACCTGGAACAGCAGCCGGAGCCAGTAAGGATGGATGTAGTCGGTGGACACGCCCCACACGCCGACCCAGGCATGACCGGCCAGCGACAGGACCGACAACAGGGTGAACATGCGGAACCAACCCTGGGCGAAGAGCCCCTGCCAGTCCGCGAACTGCAGGTCCGGGTTGAGCAGCAGGAAGCCCAGGAGAAACAGGGTGTAGAGGGCGAGGATGACCGCCGAGACGCGCTGCACCAGCCAGTCGCGCAGGCCGGTGCGGGCAAGGCCTGCCACATTGTCTACCATAGCCAGACCCCCATCAGCAGCGTGGCGACGGCGGCTACCGCAATCGCACTCCAGGCACCGCGGCGCCCCCCCTCGAGGGTGTCGCCGATATGCATGTCCATGAACAGGTGACGGATGCCCGCGGCCAGGTGATAGAGGAGGCCGGCCAGAACCGCCAGCAGCACCAGCTTCACGATGAAGCCGTCGAGGGTCGCCTTGAGCGCGTCGAACGCTTCCGCGGAGTCCAGGGACCGCTCCAGCATCCAGAGCAGCAGGGGCGTGGCCACGAACAGGGCCATGCCGGATACGCGGTGCAGAATGGAGGCGACGGCCGGGACGGGGAAGCGGATGCTCGTGAGATCGAGATTGACAGGACGCTTCTTGTTCACAGTTCGCAAAACCACCATTTTTTATGGCTTATGCCATTGTTTTAAATAAAAAAGGTGTGCAGTCAAAAAGTCAGGCACACCCCCGTCTTATGGAGACATAAGCGAATTATATGCACATCGCTTGTGCAAAATAAAGGCTTATGTGCGTTCGCAGCAAGCCCCCCTTGAACTCCCCGCTGGGCCCACTTGCCGATTAGTATTATTTATATTGTTTATCAGTTTGACAAATAGTTCCGCCTTTCTATAACTTACGGTTCCGGCCAAAACCACTATACTGATGCGTTTGCGAAGGCCGTCCGCCCCCGTCGGGACGCAACACCGTTTCATGACGCGGGTGAGCGCGCGCCGAGGGCTTCCCGGGACCGGGACCGACCGATCGGCATCCTCCCCGAGGGCCGTGTCGAGGTAAAATCACCAGGTCGTGACAGCCGTGTCCCGTGCGACCCGGGCCCGCAGACGCCTAACGGCTGTTTCACTGTTGGAAGGAGGCACCGATGACGGTGGACAAGAAAGCGCATATCACGATTGACGGGCGCAGCGAGCCCATTGAACTGCCGGTCATGTCCGGCTCTCTGGGCCAGGACGTCATCGATGTTCGCGACCTGGGCAAGGCGGGGTACTTCACCTACGATCCCGGCTTCCTCTCCACGGCAAGCTGCGAATCGGGCATCACCTTCATCGACGGCGACAAGGGCATCCTGCTGCACCGCGGCTATCCCATCGAGCAGCTGGCGGAGAAGTCCGATTTCCTCGAGGTGGCCTACCTGCTGCTCTACGGCGACCTCCCCTCCTCCTCCCAGTACCACCAGTTCGTGAAGACGGTGAAGCACCACACGATGGTGCATGAGCAGATCCACAAGTTCTACAGCGGCTTCCGCCGCGACGCCCACCCCATGGCCACCATGGTGGCGGTGGTGGGCGCGCTGTCGGCCTTCTATCACGACACCCTCGACATCAGCAACGAGAAGCACCGCGAGATTGCCGCCTTCCGGATGCTGGCGAAGATGCCCACCCTGGCGGCCATGTCCTACAAGTACTACGTCGGGCAGCCGTTCATGTATCCGCGCAACGACCTGTCCTACGCGGAGAATTTCCTGCACATGATGTTCGCGGTGCCGTGCGAGCCCTATACGCCGAACCCGGTGCTGGCCCGCGCCATGGATCGCATCTTCATCCTGCATGCCGATCACGAGCAGAACGCCTCCACTTCGACCGTCCGCCTGGCCGGTTCCTCCGGCGCCAATCCCTTCGCCTGCATCGCCGCCGGCATCGCCGCTCTCTGGGGTCCCGCCCACGGCGGCGCCAACGAGGCGGTACTCAACATGCTCGAGCAGATCGAGACGCCGGATCGCATTCCGGAATTCATCGAGCGGGCCAAGGACAAGGACGATCCCTTCCGCCTCATGGGCTTCGGCCACCGGGTCTACAAGAACTACGACCCCCGCGCCAAGGTGCTGCGCAACACCTGTCACGAGGTGCTCTCCGAGCTCGGCCTCCAGGATGAGCCGCTGTTCAGGATCTCCATGGAACTGGAGCGGATTGCCCTGGAGGACGACTACTTCATCGAGAAGAAGCTCTATCCGAACGTGGACTTCTACTCGGGCATCATCCTCCGCGCCATCGGCATCCCCTCCAACATGTTCACGGTCATCTTCGCCCTGGCGCGCACCATCGGCTGGGTCGCCCAGTGGCACGAGATGATCGGCACCCCGAACCTCAAGATCGGCCGCCCCCGCCAGCTCTACACCGGCCAGCTCCAGCGCGAGTACTCGCCGCTCAAGGAGCGCTGACAGGGCATGGCCGCCCGCCGGCGCTCCGGCCGGCGGGCGGCAGGCCTGCCAGTGGCGCGCTGAAAGTCCCCGCAGGCGCAGTACACTAGCCGCCGGACTCGAAGGCCAGGACGACCATCAGGTTCTGCAGCGCCAGCAGCGTACCCCCGAGGGCCAGCACTTTGGTGAGACGGCGCATCACTCTTTTCACGGCCACCTCCTTCCGGCTATTTCCGAGTATTTTTGTCAATTATAAAAATTGTAGTGCCGGCAAGGCCCTGGATCAAGGCGGAGCGGACGGAGAGCGTGGCGGAACGAAAGGCTGGAAGGGGTCTCCGGCGCCACCGGCGGGCCCGGGTTCAGAGGGGATGGAGCCGCTCGATCAGCAGCTGCAGGCTGCGCCGGCCCCGGTATTCGTTCACATCGAGCCGATAGACCACCAGCACCCGGGTCAGCGGGGATTCCAGCAGGTCGGCCTCCACGTTGAAGGCGATGGCATCCAGAAGCCGCTCCACGCCGGGATGGCCGAGCTGCAGCTTCAGATGGCGATCGCCGCCCACGGGACGCTGTGACAGGACCTCGAACTCTCCATGGAACAGGGGCTCCGGAAAGCCCTGACCCCAGGGCCCCCCCTCCCGTATCCGCTGCGCCAGGTCGAGGCTGAACTCGGAGTCCTCCAGGACGCCGTCACTGCGAATCCGGCCGCGCAGGTCCTCCAGGCTCACCAGGCGCGCCAGCTCCCGGTTGAACGCCGCATCGAAGGCTTCCAGGTCCGGGCGCAGCAAACTCAGGCCGGCCGCCATGGCATGGCCGCCGAACTTGATCAGCAGACCGGGGTGACGGGCGGCGATCGTATCCAGCAGGTCGCGGATGTGCACCCCGGGCACCGAGCGTGCGGAGCCGCGCAGTTCGTCGCCGTCACCCGCGGGGGCGAAGGCGATGACCGGCCGGTGCAGCCGCTCCTTGATCCGCGAGGCGACCAGGCCCACGACGCCCTGGTGCCAATCCTCCCGGAACAGGATGACACCGAGACGGTCGGAGGCCTCCTCCCCCTCCATGGCCGCCACCGCCGCCAGCGCCTCCTCGCGCATCCGGGTCTCGATCTCGCGCCGCTCCCGGTTGAGGCGGTCGAGCTCGCCGGCCAGGCGGCGGGCTTCCCCCGGGGCGTCGGCCAGCAGGCACTCGATGCCATGGGACATGTCGTCGAGCCGGCCGGCGGCGTTGAGCCGCGGACCCACCGTGAAGCCCAGGTCGGCCGCCACCAGGCGCCCCGGATCGCGCCCCGCCACCGCCAGCAGCGCCGTGATGCCGGCGCAGCAGCTCCCGCTGCGGATACGCGCCAGCCCCTGGGCCACGAGAACGCGGTTGTTGCGGTCCAGGGGCACCACGTCGGCCACGGTTCCCAGCGCCACCAGGTCGAGGAACCGCGCCAGGTTGGGCTCCGCGATGCCGCGCCGCTCGAACCAGCCGTGCCCGCGCAGGTGGGCGCGCAGCGCCAGCATGACATAGAAGATGACGCCGACACCGGCCAGGTTCTTGCTCGCGAAGCCGTCACCGGGCTGGTTCGGGTTCACGATGGCGTCGGCGGCCGGCAGCTCCGCGCCCGGAAGGTGGTGATCGGTGACCAGCACCCGGATGCCGCGTTCGCGGGCGGCCGCCACGCCGGCGATGCTGGAGATGCCGTTGTCGACGGTGATGATGAGATCGGGCCGGCGATCGGCCGCGACGGCCACGATTTCCGGGGTCAGGCCGTAGCCGTATTCGAACCGGTTGGGGACCAGGTAATCGACCGCGGCGGCGCCGAGGGCGCGCAGGGCGCGCAACGCCAGCGCCGTACTGGTGGCCCCGTCGGCATCGAAGTCACCCACCACCAGGATGCGCCAGCGCTTCTCCAGCGCCTGCTCCAGCAGGCCGACCGCCGCGCCCATCCCCGCGAGCGCCGTGGCCGGGAGCAGGCCCCCCAACCCATACTCCAGCTCGTCCACGGAGCCCACGCCCCGGGCGGCGTAGACACGCGCCAGCACCGGGTGCAGCTGCCCGGCCCACGCCGGGAGCTCCCCCCCGACCTCCCGTGGGACGATCAGCGGCTTCATCGCCACATCTCCAGCGCACGGGGGCGCCGCCACCAGCGCCACAGCAGACGGCGGGTCAGCTCCAGCCGCTGGCCAGCGCCCGGCAGCAGCCACAACCGTGACGGTCCGTCCGCCGACAGCGCGGCGACGATCGGTTCCAGCCAGTCCCGCAACAGTGCCTCGACCGCCGGCACCCAGGCCGATCGATCCCCGTACTGGGCCGCGTCCCCCACGCCGTCGAGAACCACGAGATGGCGACCGTCGCCCGTCTGCGCCAGCCATTCGGCGGCACTGCCGGGCGTGCCGGCCCAGGGGGTGCCGGTGAGGCGGGCCAGACCATGCAGCAGTGGCCCGCCGCCCCGGATTCCGTCCCAGCGGGAGGGACGCGACGGCGGCAGCGTCCCCCCGCCCCACAACCAGAGACTGTTGGGACCCGGGAGGCCGCGGGCCGTGCGGCCGGCGCTCACCGGGCTGGCGTGCAGCAGCATCTGCAGCTCGGTGGCCACCCGTTGCCAGCGGGCCCGGTCCGCTCCCTCCGGCTGGAAGTCGTGGATGGCGTGGCCGAGGGCCGCGGCGGGAGGATGGGTGCGCAGGTCGGCGGGTTCGGGCAACCGCAGGTACCAGCGCCGGGGGTGGGGGGCGCGCAGGGCGCAGCCCTCCTCCCGCAGGTGGGCGTCGAGCTCCGCCGCCAGGCGCCGCGACTCGCCGGCGTCCAGTGCCAGGTGGCGGTTGCCCAGCAGGAAGACCTGGGCCTGATCGGCCTCGAGCTGGACCGGATCGGCGCGCAGCCAGTATGCCCCGCCGGGGTCCTCACCCTCGCCCAGCAGGCTCACCGGGGCCACCGGGGGAGCCTCCCCCGGCTCCACCCCGCAGAGCCGGAACAGCAGGCGATCCGGGTCCCGGTCGAGCGCCCGATGGCAGCGGCCACGGGCCAGCAGGCGGGCCAGCCGCCCGCTCCCCCGGAAGTCGCCGGCCAGCACCGGCAGCAGTCCGGGAACCACCAGGGTCAGCTCGAAAATCCGCTCGCTGCGGTGGGGTGAGGTCGCCATGGACTCAATGATCCGCCGCAGCGGGCCGGGCTGCCATGGCGGCACGGGCGAGCCGTTCCACCACCGCTCCGTGGCCCGCCTCCCGCGCAATCACCAGGGCCGTGCGGCCGCCGGCGTCGGTCTGCGTCGGTGGGACACCCGCCGCCAGCAACGCATCCACCACCCCGAGATGCCCCTTGGCCGCCGCCCAGGTCAGCGCGGTGTTGCCGCCGCTGTCCCGCAGCGTGCCGTCGGCGCCGGAGCGCAACAGCAGCGCCGCGATCTCCCCCTCCCCCTCCTTGGCGGCCCAGATGAGCGCGGTCCAGCCCAGCGTGGATTCCTGGCGGTCCGGATCGGCGCCGGCGGCCAGCAACCGCTCGACCACCTCCCGGTGGCCGTTGCCGGCGGCCAGCATGAGCGCGGTGTAGTCGCCGCTGTCCCGGTCGTTGGCATCGGCGCCGGCGGCCAGCAGCCGTTCCACCACCTCCAGGTGGCCGCCGAGCGCGGCCCGCAGCAGGGCGGTCCAGCCACAGTGATCCCGGGCGCCGATGTCGGCGCCGCGATCGAGCCAGCGCTCGACCCCGTCCAGATCGCCGGATTCGGCGGCGATGATGAGCGGGGTGCGCCCCTTTTCGTCACGGGCATGGGGATCGCCGCAGGCCGCCACTGACAGCGCCAGTACCAGCAGGATCGCTGTCCATTGCAGTTTCATCAGGGACGACCCTTGGGGGGCGGGGGCGGGGGCGCCGGCCGGGTGACCCGGCAAAACCGCCCCGGCCCGATGGGCTCAGGCCATGTTGTCGAGGATGGCGCCCTTCACCGCGTCCAGGGTGGCATCGACGGTGAGCACCGGCTCGCTCTGCTTGATGGCGGTGTCCGGGTCCTTGAGGCCGTGACCGGTGAGGGTGCAGACCACGGTGCTCCCCTCGGGGATGCGGCCGTGGCGGATGTCGTTCAGGGCTCCGGCCACGGAGATGGCGGAGGCGGGTTCGCAGAACACCCCTTCCTTGCGCGCCAGGAGCTTCTGGGCGGCGAGGATATCCGCGTCGCTGAACTCGTCGAACCAGCCGCCGGACTCCTCCTTGGCGTTGACGGCGAGGTCCCAGGACTGGGGGTTGCCGATGCGGATGGCGGTGGCGACGGTCTCCGGATTCTCCACCGGGTGGCCGCGCAGGAACGGCGCGGCGCCGCTGGCCTGGTAGCCGCACATGACGGGGCGGCGGTTGGTGAGGCCGTCGCGCCAGTACTCGCTGTAGCCCATCCAGTAGGCACTGATGTTGCCGGCGTTGCCCACCGGCAGGCAGTGGTAGTCGGGGGCGCGCCCGAGGGCTTCCACGATCTCGAACGCCGCGGTCTTCTGGCCCTGCAGCCGGTAGGGATTGATGGAGTTGACGATGGTCACCGGCGCCTCGCCCGCCACCTCCTTGACCAGCTGCATGCCCTCGTCGAAGTTGCCCTTGATCTGGATGACGGTGGCACCGTGCATCATGGCCTGGGCCAGCTTGCCCAGGGCGATCTTGCCGTCTGGAATCAGCACGAAGGCGGTGATCCCGGCCCGCGCCGCGTAGGCCGCGGCCGCCGCGGAGGTGTTGCCCGTGGAGGCGCAGATGATGGCCTTGGAGCCCTCCTCCACCGCCTTGGTGACCGCCATGGTCATGCCGCGGTCCTTGAAGGAGCCGGTCGGGTTCAGACCCTCGAACTTGACGTAGATGTCCACCTCGCGTCCCAGTTCGCGGGGGATGTTGGCCAGCCGGATGAGAGGGGTGTTGCCCTCGCCCAGGCTGATGATGCGCGTGTCGTCCTTGATCGGCAGACGGTCGCGGTAGCGCTCGATGAGTCCGGTGTAGCGGGTACGGAACGGCATTTTCTCTCCCTCGTGCTTATCTGTTCGCCCGTGTGGACATCCTGCCGGCGGTCAACTGGATCAGGTGCTCAGCGGTGGCTGTCCAGGTGCTCCAGGCGGATGCGCACCACCTGGCCGCTGATGCACTCCAGGGCCTCGATGGCGTCGATGGCCCCGTTCATCTTCGCCTCGAGGGTGCGCTGGGTCAGGAAGATGAGCGGAACGTGGCTCTGTCCCTCGGAGGGCTCCTTCTGCAGCACCGCCTCGATGCTGATGCCCTGGTCGCCCAGTATACGGGTGATGTCCGCGAGCACGCCGGGGCTGTCCTCGGCCTGCAGGCGCAGGTAGTAGGCGGTCTGGACCTGCTCCATGGGCAGGATCGGCAGATCCGAGAGCGCATCGGCCTGGAACGCCAGGTGCGGGACCCGGTTGTTGGGATCGGTGGTCAGCACGCGCACCACGTCCACCAGGTCGGCCACCACCGCCGAGGCGGTGGCCTCGGCGCCGGCGCCGGCGCCGTAGTAGAGGGTCGGGCCGACGGCGTCGCCCTGCACCAGCACGGCGTTCATCACGCCGTCCACGTTGGCGATGAGGCGCCGCTCCGGGATCAGGGTCGGGTGCACGCGCAGCTCGATGCCCGACTCCACCCGGCGCGCCATCCCCAGGTGCTTGATGCGGTAACCCAGCTGTTCAGCATAGGTGACGTCGGTCGGGGTAATCCGGGTGATGCCCTCGGTGTAGGCGTGCTCGAACTGCAGGGGGATGCCGAAGGCTATCGAGGCGAGGATGGTGAGCTTGTGGGCGGCGTCGATGCCCTCCACATCGAAGGTGGGATCGGCCTCGGCATAGCCGAACCGCTGGGCCTCGGCCAGCACATCGGCGAACTCGCGCCCCTTGTCCCGCATCTCGGTGAGGATGAAGTTGCCGGTGCCGTTGATGATGCCCGCCAGCCACTCGATGCGGTTGCCCGCCAGCCCCTCGCGGATCGCCTTGATGATGGGAATCCCGCCCGCGACCGCCGCCTCGAACGCCACCACCACGCCCTGCCGGCTGGCCGCGGCGAAGATCTCGTTGCCGTACTTGGCGATCAGCGCCTTGTTGGCGGTCACCACGTGCTTGCCGTTGGCGATGGCGCGCAGCACCAGCTCCCGGGCCAGGTCGTAGCCGCCGATGAGTTCCACCACCACGTCGACCCCGGGATCGTCCACCACCTCGTTGGGGTCGGTCGTCAGGCGGATGCCGGTGGTATCGCAGAGCCGCGGCTTGTCCAGGCTGCGCGCGGCGGCATGGGAAATCACGATTCCGCGACCGGCACGCCGGGTAATCTCCTCGGCATTGCGGCGCAGTACGTTGACGGTGCCCCCGCCCACGGTTCCCAGGCCCAGCAGGCCCACTTTCACCGGTTTCACAAACCTCGCTCCTCTTCCTCTACGCGGACCATGAGCCGCGGACCATCCCGGCCCGGCGTCGCGCCGGGCGCCAATTCTCGGCGTCCGCGCATCCATGCCCCGGCGACGGCACGCCCGGGGCGGAGGCGCGGACGATCATCCCTTCTTGATCAGTTCCCGGATGCCGCGCACCGCCTGCCGGGTACGGTGCTCGTTCTCGATCAGGCTGAAGCGCACGTGATCGTCACCCCACTCGCCGAAGCCGATGCCGGGCGAGACCGCCACCTTGGCCTCCTTGAGCAGCAGCTTGGAGAACTCCAGCGATCCCATGGCCCGGAACTGTTCGGGAATCTGCGCCCACACGAACATGGTCGCCTTGGGCTTCTCCACCTGCCAGCCCGCCTGCTGCAGGCCGCGGCAGAGGGTGTCGCGGCGGCTCTGGTACATCCCGCGGATCTCGTCCACGCAGTCCTGCGGCCCCTCAAGGGCGGCGATGGCGGCCACCTGGATGGGCGTGAACATGCCGTAGTCCAGGTAGGATTTCATCCGCGCCAGGGCCGCTATCAGGGTCGGGTTGCCGCAGCAGAAGCCCACCCGCCAGCCGGGCATGTTGTAGGTCTTTGACAGCGAATAGAACTCCACGGCGATGTCCTTCGCGCCGGGCACCTGCAGGATCGAGGGCGCCTGGTAGCCGTCGAAGGTGATCTCCGCGTAGGCGATATCGTGGATGACCCAGATCTGGTGCTCGCGGGCGATGTCGACCACCTTCTGGAAGAACTCCAGCTCCACGCACTGGGTGGTGGGATTGGCCGGGAAGCTGATGATGAGCATCTTCGGCTTCGGCCAGCACTCCCGGATCGCCTTCTCCAGCTCCTCGAAGAAATCCACTCCCGGCACCAGCGGCACGTGGCGGATGTCCGCCCCGGCGATCACGCAGCCGTAGGGATGGATGGGATAGGCCGGGCTCGGCACCAGTACCGCATCCCCGGGGCCCATGGTGGCCAGGGCCAGGTGTGCCAGCCCCTCCTTGGAGCCGATGGTGACGATGGCCTCGCGCTCCGGATCCAGCTCCACGTCGTACTTGGTCTTGTACCAGCGGGCGATGGCCCGGCGCAGGCGCGGGATGCCCCGTGACATGGAGTAGCGATGGGTGTCGCGCCGCTGCGCGGCCTCCACCAGCTTGTCGACGATGTGCTGGGGGGTGGGCTGATCGGGGTTGCCCATGCCGAAGTCGATGATATCCTCGCCCCGGGCTCGAGCCTGCGCCTTCAGTTCATTGACGATATTGAAGACGTATGGCGGAAGGCGCTTGATGCGAGGAAATTCGTCCATTGACAGGTTCACCCAGGCGAGGTCGTTGCGGTCAGGAAACGGGGATCCGGCCCAAAGAATTCATCAAATGCCACAGCAAAGCACAGCGACCCGCGGTCCGGACAGAGGCTCCGGCAGCGGAGTCCGGCGGATCATCGACACCGCAATCCGGCGACTCGGCCACTGTGATTCAGATGGCGGACAAATCAGGCTTGGGCGGGAACCGCCCGCACATTGCGAAACTGCTAACATTAATGACGAACCCGTAACCTGTCAATTCAGTCCTTGACCCGGAACAGACCGCAAGACCGTGAAACTGACCCAGCACATCGAGACCGAGGGCAATGTCATCCGGGCCTACGCCGATGGCGAGGCGCGCATCAACGAGTCCGTCTACCGCGAGAGCCTGATCGTGACTCCGGATCGACTCATTACCGGGTGGCCGGCCGATGAGGGAGCGCCGCTGGCCGCGGAGCACCTGGCTCCCCTGCTGGAACTGGGGGTGGATATCGTCGTCATCGGCACCGGGCGGCGGCTGCGCTTCCCGGCTCCCGAAGTCCTGGCGCTGCTCGGCAGCCACGGTATCGGCGCGGAGGTCATGGACACCGCCGCGGCCTGCCGCACCTTCGCGGTGCTCGCCTCCGAAGGGCGCCGCGTCGCCGCGGCCCTGGTGCTGGGCTGATGCCGGGCGGGAACGGACCCCCGCCGGGCACCGGCTCCCGTTCCCGCGGTTGATCCTGCCCGCTACGCCCCCATACTGATCACTCTCCGGTGTCCCGGCCAGCCGCGGAGAAGCGCGGCCTGGAGCGTTTTGCCCGCCCGGGGCATCCACCACGACCGGACAGGCGGTCCTTCCGCGCCGGGCCGGCAGCGGGAAAAGGCCGGCCGCCACCCGTTCCGCGACCTTCGGGACGGGGTTCCGGCCACGGGCGGCGCCGGACCGACGCACACAGCTGATTGCGAGGAGCCCATGAACACAATCCCCTCTATCGTCGATGCCACCCTGGATCACTTCAACGACCTGCTGGAAATCTCCAGGGAAGTACCGGTGGTGGTGGATTTCTGGGCCGAGTGGTGCGGCCCGTGCAAGTCGCTGATGCCCATCCTCACGAAGCTGGCCGAGGAGTACCAGGGCAAGTTCATCCTGGCCAAGGCGAACATCGACGCCGAGCAGGAACTGGCCATGCAGTTCGGCGTGCGCAGCGTCCCCACCGTGATCCTGTTCCGCCACGGCAAGCCCGTGGATCAGTTCATGGGCGCCCAGCCGGAATCGGAGGTCCGCCGCTTCATCGATCCCCACCTGTCACGGCCCGCCGACGCCCGCATCCAGGCCGCCCGCGAGTCCCTGGAGCGGCACGATGTGGCATCGGCCCTGGAGCAGGCGCGGGCCGCGCTGGCCGAGGATGAGGCCTACGTGCCCGCCCAGCTGGTGCTGATCGAAGCGCTGCTGACGGCGGGAGAGGTGGTGGAGGCGGGCGCCCGCATCGACCAGCTGCCGGTGGACATGCTGGCCGACCCGGCGGTGGAACGGCTGCGCGCCCTGCGACTGTTCGCCGAGGCTGCCGCCGACGCCCCGGAACAGGCGGCGCTGGAGCAGGCCGTGGCCGCCGACGAGGGCGACCTCGAAGCGCGCTACCGGCTGGCCGCCCGCCTGGTCCAGGCGGGCGACTACGAGCCGGCCCTGGAGCACTACCTGGCCATTCTCCGGCGGAACCGCAACTACGGCGACGACGCGGCGCGCAAGGCGATGGTGGCCGTGTTCGACCTGCTCGGCGGCAGCGGCGGCCTGGTGACGCGCTACCGGGCGAAGATGGCGCAGGCGTTGTACTGAGCAGTTTCCGGTCGCCGGTTACCAGTCACCGGTCATTGCTGGAATCTCCTGGCGACTGGTAACCGGCGACCGGAAGCCGGTAACTGCAACCCCCCTCAATCCAGCTGGTTCAGCAACTCGGCGGCGGGGACGTAGCCGGGGAAGGTGCGGCCGGTCTCGGTGATGATGGTGGGAGTGCCGCGCACGCCCAGGCGCATGCCCGTCTGCAGCTGGTCCATGACGGGGTTGTCGCAGGTGCGGCTCTCCACCTCCGCCCCGGACTTGGCGGCCGTCATTGCCGCCGCGCGATCCTCGGCGCACCACACGGACACGGCCTTGTCATAACCCGGCGAGGGGATTCCCTGGCGCGGGAAGGCCAGGTAGCGCACCTTGACGCCCGCGGCGTTCAGCTGGGGCACCTCGCTGTGCAGCTTGCGGCAGTAGGGGCAGTCGGGATCGGTGAACACGGTCAGGGTGTGCTTCACATCGCCGGCCGGCGCGAACACCACCATGTCCTTCTCGTCCAGTGCCGAGATTGCCTCGGCGCGCATTTCGCCGCGGCGCTCCTCGGTGAGGTTGCGGCGCTCCTGGATATCCACGAGATTGCCCTGGATCAGGTAGCGGCCGTCGTCGCTCACGTAGATCACCTCGCCGTCCAGCACCACCTCGTTAAGGCCCGGAACGGGCGTGGCGGTGACGCTCTTGACGTTCTCGGCGCCGAACACCTGGGCCATGGCATCGGCCACGGATTCCTGCGCCCCCTCGGCTGCCAGCACTGTTCCGGTTCCGGCCAGGCACAGGGCCAGGGCACCCGCGTATCGATTCAGCATCAGATTCGTTCCTCGCGTGAAAATATTGAGTTCCCGGCGGCGCCACCCGGCACCGGGGCCGTGTCTCGGTTAGAGGCTGTCCATGCACGACGGTTCCCGATCATACCGCGATCGGGCTGTTGAAGGCCCCATCAGGGGCGCTTCATGTAATCGGACACCCTTGCCCCCGCGGCCGTCTTGTTCGCTCGGCGAGGCCAGCGGCTCCACATGGGCGGGCCCCGGAGGGGTCGGCGCCGGCCGGGGCTCCCGTCTTGGCCGGGCGCCGGTGTCCGGAGGTGCGTGGCCCCGTTTCAGCCCCGCGGATGATGGCGGGCATGGAGATCCTTCAGCCGTTCCCGGGCCACATGGGTGTAGATCTGGGTGGTGGAGAGATCGCTGTGGCCCAGCAGCAGCTGCACCACGCGCAGGTCCGCACCATGGTTGATGAGGTGGGTGGCGAAGGCGTGGCGCAGGGTATGGGGCGAGAGCGGCTTGGCGATGCCCGCGGACAGCGCATAGCGCTTGATCAGGTACCAGAAGGCCTGGCGGGTCATGGTCGCCCCGCGGCCGGTCGGAAACAGGGCCGAACCGGCTCGCCCACGCAGCAGCGACGGACGCGCCTCGCGCAGGTAGCGCTCGAGCCAGGCCAGCGCCTCCTCCCCCAGGGGCACCAGCCGCTCCTTGCCGCCCTTGCCGGTAATCCGCACCACGCCCTGGCGCAGGTTCACCTGCCCCAGCTGCAGCCCCACCAGCTCCGAGACCCGCAGCCCGCAGGCATAGAGCACCTCCAGCATGGTCCGGTCACGCAGGCCCAGCACCGTGTCCAGGGGCGGCGCCGCCAGCAGCGCCTCCACCTCCTCCTCGGTCAGCGTCTTCGGCAGCGGCCGGCCGGTGCGCGGCGCGTCGATGCGCAGGGTGGGGTCCTCGGGAATGCGGCCCTCCCGGGCCAGGTAGCGGTAGAAGCGCCGCAGGCTGGAGAGCAGCCGGGCCGTGGACCGGGGCCGGGCGCCGCCGCTCATCCGCTCGGCCAGGAAAGCCATCAGATCGGCGCGGCCCGCGCCGGCCAGGCGACTGTCCCGGGCCGCCAGCCACAGCCCCAGCGCCCCCAGATCGGCCCGGTAGGCCGCCAGCGTGTTCGCGGACAGCCCCTGCTCCATCCACAGCGCATCCAGAAACGTTTCCAGCAGCCGGCGCTCATCCTCCGGCAGGCGGCGGTCAGCAGCGATGCTCATGACGCAGCAACCATTGCTTAACCTGCAGCGGACGGCCCGTGCGGGCACCGGCATACCCGCCCGGGCCGGCGGCCGCCACCACGCGGTGGCAGGGCACCACGATGGGCAGCGGGTTGGCACGGCAGGCACCGGCCACGGCCCGCGCGCCGCTGCCCAGCGCCGCGGCGAGTTGACCGTAGCTACGGGTCTCGCCCGGCGGGATGGCGAGCAGAGCGCTACGGACCCGGGCCTGATAGGGGGTGGGTGCGGGGGCCAGCGGCGGCCGGAGCGGCTGGCGGGGATCGGCGAAGTACCGTGCCAGCATCCGGGCCACGGTCTTGGCCCCGGCGCTGCCGCCACGGGGAGTAGCCCGCTCCGGATCGAGAAACGCCACCGCGGCCAGCCGCCCTTCCTGCAGCCGGATTCCCAGCGGACCGAGCGGCGTTTCGATCACCGCGTCGAAAAGGGACGGATCGGTATGGCGGAAGCCGGACTGAATCATGGCGCTACCCGGGTCGGCGGATCTCCTGTCTCCGGGAGTCTGCCCGATTATCATGCCCTTGGCGAGGCGGAGGGCCGGCGACCGGCGCCGATGCGGGTCGCCGCCGCGCGGCGGCGACCCCAACGCAGAGCGGGCGCCCGGCAACGGGCGCCCGCTCTGCGTTGCCTGACTAACCGTCCCGGAAGGACGGTTAGTGCGCGGCTTAGAGCTTCTCCTTGATGCGGGCCGCCTTGCCGCGCAGTTCGCGCAGGTAGTACAGCTTGGCCCGGCGGACGTCGCCGCGGCGCTTCACGGCGATGGAATCCACCAGCGGGCTGTAGACGGGGAAGACGCGCTCCACGCCCTCACCATGGGAGATCTTGCGCACGGTGAAGGAGGAGTCGAGCCCGCGGTTGCGCTTGGCGATGACCACGCCCTCGAAGGCCTGCAGACGCTCGCGGTTGCCCTCGGTGACCTTCACCTGCACCACCACGGTGTCGCCGGGGGCGAATTCCGGCACATCCTTATTCATCTGCTCGGCGTTGATCTGGTCGATGATGTTGCTCATGGCTTGCTCCTGATAACTTGCTTTCGGCTGCCTGCGACGGCCCCGCCCTGTATGTGAATCCCGGCGGCCGCGTCCCGCTGAACAGGCACCGACTCACCCGTATCCGGGAGCCGCTGGCCAATCCGGCTGCCCTTGCAACCGGATTGGCCAGCGGCTCCTCCACCCTTTACCGTTCCTCGTCCCGCCCTTCGTGCTCGCGCCGGTACTCCTCCAGCAGGGCGCGCTGTTGCGCATCCAGCTCCAGCCGCGCCAGCAGATCCGGACGCCGTTCCCAGGTCCGTCCCAGGGACTGCTTGAGCCGCCAGCGCTCGATGGCCGCGTGGTTGCCCGACAGCAGCACCTCCGGCACCCGGCGTCCATCCAGCTCCTCCGGACGCGTGTAGTGCGGGCAGTCCAGCAGCCCGGCGGCGAAGGAGTCCTGCTGCGCGGAATCCTGGTGCCCCAGCGCCCCGGGCAGAAGACGGGTGATCGCATCCAGCATCACCATCGCCCCCAGCTCGCCGCCGCTCAGCACGTAGTCGCCGACGGACCACTCCTCGTCCACCTCGGACTCGATCAGCCGCTCGTCGACACCCTCGTAGCGGCCGGCGACGAGAACCAGCCGTCCGCGCCCGGCGAGCTCTTCCACGCCGCGCTGGTCCAGCAGCCGTCCCTGGGGCGAGAGGTAGACCACCCTGGCCCCGGCCCCCGCCGCCGAACGCGCCGCGGCGATGGCCGAGCGCAGCGGCTCCACCATCATCACCATGCCCGGCCCGCCGCCGTAGGGACGATCGTCCACCGTCCGGTGACGGTCGCGGGTGAAGTCCCGCGGATTGCTGAACATCAGCTCCAGCAACCCCCGCTTCACCGCCCGGCCGGTAATGCCGTGGGCGGTTATGGCGTCGAACATCTCCGGGAACAGGGTCACCACCCCGGCCCGGAAGGCCGGCTCCGGAACTGCGTCCCCTTGCGCGCGCTTCGTTTCCACGGCGGCCCGGTTCAGAACTCCGGGTCCCAGTCCACGCGCAGGGTCCCCTGCTCCAGGTCCACCTCGCGGACCACGTCGCCCGGCAGATAGGGAATGAGGCGCTCGCGCTCTCCCCGCACCACCAGCACATCGTTGGCGCCGGTCTCGATGAGGTGGTCGACCACGCCGAGCGCCCGGCCTTCGAGTGTCTCCACCCGCAACCCCTCGAGCTCGCCCCAGTAGTACTCGCCCTGGGGCAGGAGCGGCAGCTCTTCGCGCCGGATCGCGATGTCCGCGTCGATCAGCGCGCGGGCCGCTTCCCGGTCCTCGCAACCTTCCAGCCGGACGACCAGGGCCTTGCCGTGCACCTTGCCCTCCAGCACCCGCACCGGCCGCCAGCCGCCGGTCAGGCGCAATTGCCAGACCGGATACTCGAGCAGGTTTTCCCGCGGGTCGCTGTTGGACCAGACCTTGACCCAGCCGCGTATTCCGAACACGCCGGAGACGCGGCCCATCACCAACAGATCAGTCGCGTCCCCGCCCATTGCACTGTCGCGGCGGCCGCAAGCGGCCACCGCCCGCACCTCAGGCGCTGGCCTGCTTCAGCAGGCTGTTCACCCGGTCGGAGGGCTTGGCGCCCTGGGCGATCCAGTAGCTGACGCGCTCCTGGTTCACCTCGAGCCGCTGCTCGCCACCGGCGGCGATGGGGTTGAAAAAGCCGAGGCGCTCGATGAAGCGGCCATCACGGCGGTTACGGCTGTCCGTCACCACGATCTGGTAGAACGGACGCTTCTTGGCGCCCGACCGGGCGAGACGAATGGTCACCATACGAATTCGTATCCTCTTGCTGCCTGAAGGGCGGCCACACGACCGTCCCGGGAAAAGCCGGTTATTTTACTGGACTTACAACAAATTGGAAGAGATATGTGCGCAGCGGCGCGGGCGGCCCCTTCGCGCACCGGGAAAGCGAACGCAAACTCCCGCCGGATCAGTCGCTTGCCGCTTCAGAAGCGCATGGGCGGAACCCCGCCGGGGGGCAGCATGCCCTTCATCCCGCGCATCATCTTCTTCATCCCTCCCTTGCGGGAGAGCTTTTTCATCATCTTCTGCATCTGGGTGAACTGCTTCAGGAGGCGGTTGACGTCCTGGACCTGGGTTCCGGAGCCGCTGGCGATCCGGCGCTTGCGGGAGCCGTTGATGATGCCCGGGTGACGCCGCTCCTGGGCGGTCATGGAACCGATGATCGCCTCCAGCCGGCGCATGTCCTTGTCATTGACCTGGTTCTTCACCTTGTCCGGCAGGTCGGCCACCCCGGGCAGCTTGTCGAGCAGGCCGGCCACGCCGCCCATGCTCTGCATCTGCTGCAGCTGGGCGCGGAAATCGTCCAGGTCGAAATCCTTGCCCTTCTGCACCTTGCGCGCCAGCTTCTCCGCCTGCTGGCGGTCCACCTTGTGCTCGGCCTCCTCGATGAGGGAGAGGATGTCCCCCATCCCGAGGATGCGCGAGGCGACGCGGTCCGGGTGGAAAGGCTCCAGGGCATCGGTCTTCTCCCCGACGCCCAGGAACTTGATGGGCTTGCCGGTCAGGCCGCGGATGGAGAGCGCGGCGCCGCCACGGGCGTCGCCGTCGGCCTTGGTGAGGATGACACCGGTGAGGGGCAGCGCCTCGTTGAACACCCGCGCGGTGTTGGCCGCGTCCTGGCCGGTCATGCTGTCCACCACGAACAGCGTCTCCACCGGCTCCACGGCCCCATGCAGACGCTGGACCTCGTCCATCATCTCCGCGTCCACGTGGAGCCGGCCCGCGGTGTCGACGATGACCACGTCGATGAAGCGGGTGCGCGCCTGCGCGAGGGCCCCCCGGGCGATCGCCACCGGGTCCTGGTCGGCGCTGCTGGGGAAGAACTCCACCCCCACCTCGGCGGCCAGGGTGCGCAACTGCTCAATGGCCGCCGGACGGTAGATGTCGGCACTGGTGACGAGCACCGACTTCTTGCGCCGCTCCTTCAGCCAGCGGGCGAGCTTCGCCACGCTGGTGGTCTTGCCCGAGCCCTGCAGGCCGGCCATGAGGATGACCGCCGGCGGGCGGGCGCTGAGGTCGAGCTCGTCGTTGTACTCGCCCATGACCCGCACCAGCTCGTCGCGCACCACCCGCACCAGGGCCTGGCCCGGGGTGAGGCTCTGCATGACATCCTGGCCCACCGAGCGCTCGCGCACCCGGTCGATGAAGTCGCGCACCACCGGGAGGGCCACGTCGGCCTCCAGCAGCGCCATGCGCACCTCGCGCAGGGCATCCTTGATGTTGTCCTCGGTCAGGCGTCCCTGGCCGCGGAGGTTTTTCAGGGTGCGGCCGAGCCGTTCGGTCAGGTTTTCGAACATGGGTCGTCAGGATTCTCGCAGGGAGTTGGCCTAAGAGATGGGATTATACCCGAGTCTGCCCCTGCAGGTCAGGGCCGGCATCGCCCATCCCGGCACTCACGGAACAGGGAGCAGGGGACACCGGGGTCCCCGTTCGGCTCCCAGCCGCCTTTATCCTTTGTCCATTGTCCATTGACCCTTCACGCACTCCCGCACTCCCGCACTCCCGCACTCCCGCACTCCCGCACTCACGCACTCACGCACTCACGCACTCACGCACTCACGCACTCACGCATTCACGCATTCACGCATTCACGCATTCACGCATTCACACATTCACACATTCACCATCCCGCCCAAGCCTTCTCTGGAGGATGGAGATATGCGATCATCGCCGCAGTCGTGCACTGACAGCAGGAAGCATGAATACAGCGCTCATCAGCACCGCCAGCATTGTCCTCTACCTTACCTCCGGCACGCTGCTGGCATGGCGGCTCATGCGCAGGCCGGATCTGCCCAAGCTGCCCGTCCTCGCCCCCGGCCTGCTGGCCGCGGTGCTGCACGGACTCCTGCTCTACCACTGGATCCACGTGGGGATGGACCGCGACCTGAGCTTCTTCAATGTCGCCTCCCTGCTGGCCTGGATCATGACCATCCTGGTGCTGCTCGGCTCCCTGCGCATGCCGATGGAGAATGTCGGGATCGCCATCCTCCCGCTCGCGGCCGTCACCATCATCACCGCCCTGCTGTTTCCGATGCACCACATCGTGCACGACATCCGCAGCCCGGACCTGCTCAGCCACATCCTGATTTCGATCCTTGCCTACAGCCTGCTGACCATCGCGGCGCTGCAGGCGCTGCTGCTGGCACTGCAGCACCGGCATCTGCGCAACCGCCAGCCGGGCGGTTTCGTGCGCGCGCTGCCGCCGCTGCAGACCATGGAGACTCTGCTGTTCCAGATGATCTGGGCCGGCTTCATCCTGCTGGGCCTGTCCCTGGTCACCGGGGTGCTCTATATCGACGACATCTTCGCCCAGCACCTGGTCCACAAGACGGTGCTGTCCATCATCGCCTGGCTGGTGTTCGCCGTGCTGCTGTGGGGGCGTTACCGCTTCGGCTGGCGTGGCCGCACCGCGGTGCGCTGGACCCTGTGGGGCTTCGGCTTCCTGGCCCTGGCCTACTTCGGCAGCAAGCTGGTGCTGGAGCTGATCCTGCAGCGCTGAGCGTTCGGGACACCAACGACTCCGAGGTCAATCACCTTGAGCGATGCCCCCCTGAGCGTCCTGTTCGGCGCCCTGCTGGTACTCATCCTCCTGTCCGCCTTCTTTTCCGGCTCCGAGACGGGAATGATGTCGCTGAACCGCTATCGTCTGCGCCACCTGGCGGAGAAGAAGCTGCGTGGCGCCCAGCGCGCCCAGCGCCTGCTGGAGCGGCCCGACCGGCTCATCGGCCTCATCCTCATCGGCAACAACTTCGTCAACATCCTCGCCTCCTCCATCGCCACGGTCATCGCCCTACGCCTGTTCGGCGAGGCGGGCATCGCCATCGCCGCCGGCCTGCTGACCCTGGTGATCCTGATCTTCGCCGAGGTGGCCCCCAAGACCGTCGCCGCCCTGCACCCCGAGCGGGTGGCCTTCCCCGCCAGCGCCGTGCTGATGGTGCTCCAGCGGCTGCTCTACCCCCTGGTCTGGGCGGTCAACATGCTGGCCAACGGCGTTCTGCGGGTGATCGGCGTCTCCGCCGAACAGGCGCCCAGCCACAGCCTCAGCAGCGAGGAGCTGCGCACGGTGGTCAACGAGGCCGGCGCCCTCATCCCCCGGCGCCACCAGGAGATGCTGCTCAACATCCTCGACCTGGAGAAGGTGACGGTGGAGGACATCATGGTGCCCCGCAACGAGGTGGTGGGCATCGATCTGGAGGATGAGTGGGAGGAGATCCTGGAGCAACTGATCCACTGCCAGCACACCCGGCTGCCCGTCTACCGCGACAGCATCGACGACGTGGTGGGCGTACTCCATGCCCGCAACGTGCTGTCGCTGCTCGGCACCAGCGTCTTCGACAAGGAGCGACTCATCGGGCTGGTGCGCGAGCCCTACTACGTCCCCGAGGGCACGGCGCTGCACCGGCAGCTGCTCAACTTCCAGCGCAGCCGCCGCCGCATCGGCCTGGTGGTGGATGAATACGGCGACATCCAGGGCCTGGTGACCCTGGAAGACATCCTCGAGGAGATCATCGGCGAGTTCACCACCGACGTCTCGGCGCTGAGCCGCGACATCCACCCCCAGGATGACGGCAGCCTGCTGGTGGACGCCGGGGTGACCATCCGCGAGCTGAACCGGCTGGAGGGGCTGGACCTGCCCACCGACGGCCCCAAGACCCTCAACGGCCTGGTGCTGGAGTACCTGGAGAACATCCCGGAGGCCGGGACCAGCCTCAAGCTGGCGGGCTACCCCATCGAGATCGTCCAGACCACCGGCAACGCCGTGAAGACCGTGCGCATCCTGCCGCGGCTGGATGATTAGCCGCAGAGGACCCGCTGGAGGGAGAATACATGGCCGACCTGGACCGACTCATCGACCGCGCCGAGGAACTGCTGGCGCGACTCGAACAGCTGCTTCCCGCCGGCGCGCCGGACACGGACTGGAGCGCCACCGCCTACCGCTGGCGCCGCCGGGGCGGACATGGCCACCTGCAGCCGGTGCTGCAGCCCCATCCCATCCGGCTCGAGGACCTGCGCGACATCGAACCCCAGAAGGAGGCGCTGGAGCGCAATATCCGCCAGTTCGTCGCCGGCCTGCCGGCCAACAACGTGCTGCTGTGGGGCTCCCGCGGCACCGGCAAGTCCTCCCTCATCAAGGCCCTGCTCCATGCCTACGCCGGGCGCGGCCTGCGCCTGGTGGAGGTGGACAAGCCCCACCTGGAGGATCTGCCGGAGATCGCCGAGCTGCTGCGCGGGCGGCCCGAACGGTTCCTGATTTTCTCCGACGACCTCTCCTTCGAGGCCGACGACGCCAGCTACAAGGCGCTGAAGAGCCTGCTCGACGGCTCGGTGGCCGCTCCGCCCGAAAATCTCCTCATCTGCGCCACTTCCAACCGCCGCCATCTGCTGCCCGAGTACATGCACGAGAACCTCGAGGCCCGGGTGGTGGAGACCGAGATTCACCACGGCGAGGCGGTGGAGGAGAAGATCTCCCTCTCCGAGCGCTTCGGACTGTGGCTCTCCTTCTACCCCTTCAACCAGGACCAGTACCTGGACATCGTCTTCCACTGGCTCGACGTCTACCGGGTGGACTGCGCGGAGCCGGAGCCCATCCGCCGCGCCGCCCTGCAGTGGGCCCTGGCCCGCGGCTCCCGCAGCGGCCGCTCCGCCCGCCAGTTCGCCCAGGACTGGGCCGGACGCAACCGGCTGGAACAGGACGACTGAGGCCGCACCAGGAACCGCTCCGGCGCCCCCGCCGGAGCGGACAGATGAAAACCCCCTTGTTACACCTGCAAACCCGCTTACCACCCCTCGCGTCCCACAATCACCCTCGCCCATAACTATCCGGCTGTTTTACCGGAACTTTCTCCGCCAGGTCACCCAGCTGAACGCTCTGGTATGGCCCTTGCAATAACCATCCTGATCATCGGTGATTAGCCGTCGCGGCCTGTACCGCCGCCGCGACCAACGCGCGGAGCATGACAATGGATGGTGAACTGAACAGTGGTATCGGGGGGGTCAGCCGCCGGGAATTTATCCAGTTCTGTACCGGGGTGGCGGCCACGCTGGGCCTCTCGCCCGCCCTGGGCGTGCGCATCGCCGAGGCGGCCACCGCCCCCGGGCGGCCGCCGGTCGTCTGGCTGTCGGCCCAGGAGTGCACCGGCTGTACCGAATCGCTGCTGCGCTCCACCCATCCCACCCTCGAACACCTGATTCTTGAAGCCATCTCGCTGGATTACAACGAAACCCTGCAGGCCGCGGCGGGCCACCAGGCGGAGGCGGCGCGGCACGCTTCCATGGAGGCCAACCGCGGCAACTACGTGCTGGTGGTGGACGGCTCCATCCCCACCAAGGACGGCGGCATCTACTGCAAGGTGGCCAACCGCACCATGCAGGAGCACGTCATGGAGGCCGCGGCCGGCGCGGCGGCCATCATCGCCATCGGCTCCTGCGCCTCCTGGGGCGGCATCCCCTCCAGCGGACCCAACCCCACCGGCGCGGTCGGGGTGCAGAAAATCCTCACTGACAAGACGGTGCTCAATATCCCCGGCTGCCCGCCGAACCCCTACAACTTCCTCGCCTCGGTGCTGCATTTCATCACCTTCGGGAAGCTGCCGGAGCTGGATCACAAGAACCGGCCGAAATTCGCCTACAGCCGCCTCATCCACGAGAACTGCGAACGCCGACCCCATTTCGACGCCGGCCGCTTCGCCCTGGAGTTCGGGGACGAGGGCCACCGCCAGGGCTGGTGCCTGTACAAGATCGGCTGCAAGGGTCCCGAGACCTACGCCAACTGCCCCACCATCCTGTTCGGCGACGTGGGCCCCGGCGCCTGGCCGGTGGGCACCGGTCATCCCTGCTTCGGCTGCACCGAGGAGGGCGTCGGGTTCACCAAGCCCATCCATGCCCTGGCCGAGCTGAAGACGGTCTCTCCGCCCACCGCCTTCGCCCGCATCGCCGAGGACAAGGGCCGGGGGATCACCCCGGGAGCCGCCGCGCTGGCCGCGGGGCTCGGCGGGGCGGCCATCGGCGCCGGGGCCGTTTTCGCCAGCCGCCTGGGCAAGGCCGAGCAGGCCGAGAACGGCGAACACGCCGAGTCCGGCAAGCCGGATTGACGGGGGTGCGGCCATGAAACGACGCGATTTTCTCAAGGCGACAGCTGCCCTGGCGGCGGCTGCCCCCGCCGCGGGCCAGGCCGCGCTGATGCGCGAGCCGAAACCGATGCCGCCGCAGGCCATCGGCATGCTCTACGACTCCACCCTGTGCATCGGCTGCAAGGCCTGCATGAGCGCCTGCAAGGAGGCCAACGACCTCCCGCCGGAGCGGCTGCCCGAGGGCGGCGAGTGGAACACGGGCACCTGGGACACCCCGCTGGACCTCTCGCCCACCACCTACAACATCATCAAGGCCTACGTGAACGGCACCCGGGCCGAGAAGGACCGGGTCGAGGACGGCTATGCCTTCGTCAAGCGCCACTGCCTGCACTGCGTGGATCCCTCCTGCGTGTCCGCCTGCCCGGTTTCGGCGATGCACAAGGATCCCCTCACCGGGCTGGTGAGTCATGATCCGAGCCTCTGCATCGGCTGCCGCTACTGCGTCTACTCCTGCCCCTTCGGCGTACCGCGCTACAACTACGACGATCCCTTCGGACAGATCGGCAAGTGCCAGCTCTGCAGCCACCTGCTGGCCGAGGGCGGCATCCCGGCCTGCTGCGACGTCTGTCCCACCGGCGCCTCCCTGTTCGGCCCCGTGGAGCAGCTCAAGGCGGAGGCGCAGCGCCGGCTGGCCGCGGCGCCGGGAACCGAGCTGGAGTTCCCGCGCGGGGAGATCGGCTCCGATCGACCCACCCACGTGGCCGCCACGGGCAACTATCAGCAGCATCTCTACGGCGACCGGGAACTGGGCGGGACCCAGGTGATGTACCTCGCGGGAGTTCCCTTCGACAAGCTGGGACTGCCCACCGACGTGCCCGACGTCGGCTACCCGACCCTCTCCGAGGGCCTTCAGCACACCCTCTACAAGGGGATGGCCGGACCGGCCCTCCTGCTTGGCGGCCTCGTCTTCCTGGCGCGGCGCAACATCAAGCGGAACCAGGCCGACGACCCCCTGTTCACCGATGAGGGCATGGAGCCGGACGCCGCCGCGAAGAAGGAGGAGAAGGACTCATGAGCGCCCATGCACACGCACCCGTCGGCGGCCGCCTGGTCACGGTCCCGTTCCTGGTCCTGGCCTTCCTCGCGGCGATTGCCCTGGCGCTCCTGGCCGGCCGCTTCGTCTATGGACTGGGCGCGGTCACCAACCTGAACGACGGCTATCCCTGGGGTATCTGGGTGATCATCGACATCGTCATCGGCACCGCCTTCGGTTGTGCCGGCTACGCGGTGTCGCTCATCGTCTACATCCTCAACCGCGGCGAGTACCATCCCATCGTCCGCTCGGCGGTCATGGCGAGCCTGTTCGGCTATACGCTTGCCGGTATCGCGGTGATGTTCGACCTGGGCCGCTACTGGAACTTCTACAACCTGTTCCTGCCCTGGTACGCCCAGCCCAATTCGGTGATGTGGGAGATCGCGCTGTGCGTGGCCGGCTACATCACCGTGCTCTGGATCGAGTTCGCGCCCACGTTCCTGGAGCGCTTCGGCCTCCACAACGCCCGCGAAAAGCTGAGCCGGGTACTGTTCATCATCATCGCCCTGGGCGTGCTGCTGCCCACCATGCACCAGTCGTCCCTCGGCAGCGCCATCGTCATTCTCGGCCACAAGGTCTCCCCCCTGTGGCAGACCCAGTTCCTGCCCCTGCTCTATCTCAGCTCGGCCATTCTCATGGGCCTGGCGCTGGTGCCCTTCGAGTCGGTGCTCGCGGCGCTCGGCCTGCGCCGCCAGCTGGAGACCGGCCTCATGGGACGGCTCAACCGGGTCATCCTGGTGGTGGGCGCCATCTTCCTGGCGGTGCGCTTCGGCGACCTGCTGTTCCGGGGCGCCCTCGGCCATGCCCTCGCCGGCGATCTCCGGGCCAACATGTTCCTGCTGGAATCGGCGCTGTTCATCGGCGGCCTGGCCCTGCTGGCCCGCCAGCAGGCCCAGCGCAGCGCCCGGGCGCAGTTCATCGCGGCGGTAACCCTGCTCACGGCCGGCATCCTGTTCCGCATCAACTCCTACCTGGTGGGCTACGAACCGGTGAACGGCACCTGGCACTACTTCCCGTCGGTGCCGGAGATGCTCGTGACCGTGGGCGTCTTTTCCATCGAGATCCTGCTCTACCTGGTATTCGTGAAGAAGCTTCCCGTGCTGGCCAAACACGCGTGATGGCAGCCGACTGAACATTGGGGGAACCATGACCAACCGCATCATCGTCGATCCTGTCACCCGCATCGAAGGCCACCTCCGCATCGACTGCGAGATCAATGAGGGCAAGGTCTCCAAGGCCTGGGCCTCGGGCCAGATGTGGCGCGGCATCGAGCTCATCCTGCAGGGCCGCGACCCGCGCGACGCCTGGGTTTTCGCCCAGCGCATCTGCGGCGTGTGCACCACGGTGCACGCCATCACCTCGGTGCGCGCGGTGGAGAACGCGCTGGACCTGGAGGTGCCGCTCAACGCCCAGTACATCCGCAACATGATCATGGCGGCCCATGCGCTGCATGATCACATCGTCCACTTCTACCACCTCTCGGCGCTGGACTGGGTGGACATCGTCTCGGCGCTGGATGCCGACCCGAAGCAGGCGGCCCAGCTGGCCCAGAGCCTCTCGGACTGGCATCTCAACAGCGAACAGGAGATGCGCGCCGTCCAGGACCGGCTCAAGACCTTCGTCAGCTCCGGCCAGCTCGGCATCTTCGCCAACGGCTACTGGGGCCACCCGGCCATGAAGCTGCCGCCGGAGGTCAACCTGCTGGCCGCGGCCCACTACCTGCAGGCGCTCGAGTACCAGCGCAAGGCCAACAAGATCGTCACCATCCTCGGTTCCAAGACGCCCCACATCCAGAACCTGGCCGTGGGCGGCGTGGCCAACGCCATCAACCTCGACAGCCCCTCCACCCTGGGGATGGAGCGGCTCGCCTACATCAAGACGCTCATCGACGAGATCGGCGCCTTCGTCCGCAACGCCTACCTGGTGGACGTGGCGGCCATCGGCGCCCTCTACGCCGACTGGACCCAGTACGGCGCCGGCATCACCAACTACCTGTCGGTGCCGGACATGCCCCTGGACACCAAGGGCACGAAGTTCGCGCTGCCCGGCGGCTATGTCCACGGCGGCGACCTCGCCAGCTTCAAGGCCATCACCAGCTACACCGACAGCTACTTCGAGCAGGGGGTGAAGGAGAGCGTCAAGCACGCCTGGTACGAGGGCGGGAAAGGCGCCCTGCACCCTTACGACGGCGAGACCATCCCCCAGTACACCGACTTCCAGGACGAGGGCAAGTACTCCTGGGTGAAGGCGCCCACCTTCTACGACGAGCGCGCCCAGGTGGGCCCGCTGGCCAACGTCCTCGCCATGGCGGCCGCCGGGCACGGCTCCACCACGCACTGGCTCGACTACGCGCTGAACCTGGTCGGGACCGTCGCCGGCAGCGAGATCCCCGTTTCGGCGCTGCACTCCACCATCGGCCGCCATGCCGCCCGCGCGGTGCGCGCCGCGGTGCTCTACGACGCCCTCAACGAGCAGTGGCAGCTGCTCATGGACAACATCGCCAGCGGCGACCTGGACACCTTCAACCGCCCGGTCTTCCCCAAGGGCGAGATCCGCGGCTTCGGATTCCACGAGGCGCCGCGCGGCGTGCTCTCCCACTGGGTCGTGATCGAGGACGGCAGGATCAAGAACTACCAGGCCGTGGTGCCCACCACCTGGAACGCCGGCCCCCGGGACGAGAACGACGCCATCGGACCCTACGAGGCCTCCCTCATGGACAACCCGGTTGCCGACCCCGAGAAACCGCTGGAGGTGCTGCGCACCGTGCACTCCTTCGATCCCTGCCTGGCCTGCGCCGTGCACCTGGTGGACACGGAGAACAACGAGCTGATCAAGGTGCGGGCCCTGTGACCGGCATCCCGGACCGCAATCCGGCACCGCGAATCCTGGTGCTGGGACTGGGCAACATCCTGCTCAGTGACGAGGGGGTGGGCGCACGGCTGGCCGCGCGCCTGGCCCGGGATTTCAGCTTCGACGGCAACGTGGAGGTGATCGACGGCGGCACGTCGGGCATGGAGCTGCTGGAGCCCATCGCCGAGTGTGATGTGCTCATCGTGGTGGACGCGGTCAAGACCGGGAAGGCCCCGGGCACCCTGGTGAGGTTGACGGGGAACGCGGTGCCCGCCTTCTTCATGAACAAGGTTTCGCCCCACCAGGTAGCCCTGTCCGACGTGCTCGCCTCGCTGCGCCTGACCGGGGAGTATCCCGGGGAGGTCATCATCCACGGGATCGAGCCCGAATCCCTGGCCACCGGCCTCGAACTCACCCACACCGTGGGCGCGCGCCGCGACGAGCTGCTCGCCAACGTGCTGGAGGACCTCGAGCGCCTGGGCCACCGGCCCCGCCGGTTCACGCCGCACAGCTCGGCGGCGTGAACCGCCTACAGCGCCAGGCGGCCCGGCGTTGAACCGACAGGCCCCGCCGGGCGCGACGCGGCAGGCACCGGGGCGGTAGAATCGGGGGGCGCCATGACGGCGCCCCCCTTCGTTTCCGTGGCCATGAACCAGAACGCACCCTTTGCCAATCCGGAACAGCTGAGCATGGAGCTGGAGGCGCGCTTCCGGCTCATCGGAGAGACGCGCATGCGCGATCTGCCCATCTACCGGCCGGACCTGGCCGTGGAAACCATCGGCTTCCGGGCCTTCGGACCCTGGTGGGCAGGGGTGCTCGTCACCCCCTGGTTCATGAACCTGGTCCTGTTCCCCCGCCTTCCCGGGGCCCCCGCGCTGCCACCCGAGGGTAGCGATCTCCAGATCGATCTGGCCGGCCGCAGCGAACGCTTCCTCAGCTCGCGGGACGAAGAGCTCGGTGCGTACCTCGCCCTGTCGCTGGCCTCTCCCATGTCCGGCTTCCCCGATCAGGAGGCCGCCCGGGCGAGCGCCCGCACCGCCGTGGCCGCCCTGCTCGAAACCCACGCCGGGGCGCCGGGACAGGCAGCGGCGCAATCAGCGGATCCCCGCCCCGCCACCGACCGGCGCGGATTTTTCAGGAAACTGCTCGGCGGGTAGCCCGGCCGCGGCGCGGGGCTGGATCCATCCGGCCGGGAGGAGGGTCCGGCACAAGCGTGCGGATGAGTCCGCACCTGTGCTGCCGGTTGACCCCTGCCAACTCCTTTGACGCAGGTCATGGCGGCCATTTCCGGCCATAGGCATTCTCTGTCCGTGCCATAAAATCCACATATGGCTCTTGGCGTGCGCCAACCCCGTCCGCGTCCAGGAGAGATCAGTACCGATGAAAAGCCGCCCGTGCGTGCTCATCGTCGATGATGAAGTGCGCTCGCAGGAAGCCATCCGCCGTGTTCTCAGGGAGGAGTTCGACACCCTCACCGCCGCCAGTGCCGCCGATGCCGAGGCCCTGCTCAACAACGAGCTGATCCACGTCATCCTGTGCGACCAGCGCATGCCGGGGGAATCCGGGGTGGACTTCCTCAAGCGGGTCCGGGATTGCTGGCCGGATCCCGTCCGGCTGATCATCTCCGGCTACTCCGACTCCGAGAACATCATTGCCGGCGTGAACGAGGCCGGCATCTACCAGTACCTGACCAAGCCCTGGGAACCCGACCGGCTGCTGGAGGTGGTGCGCGGCGCGGCCGAGCTGTTCCGCCTGCAGCAGGACAACCAGAACGTGAGCGTGGAGCTCAAGCGGGCCGCCCCCGCCCTGCAGCAGACCATCGCCGAGAAACGCCGGATCCTGCAGCACCACTACGCCTTCGAGAGCCTCATCCACGCGCCCGACAGCCCGCTGGCGCGCCTGTGCAGCCTGGCGATGCGCATCGCCGAGTACGACATCCCGGTGCTCATCACCGGAGAATCCGGAACCGGCAAGGATCTGCTGGCCCGGGCCATTCACTACAGCAGCCCGCGCCGCGAGGGCTCCTTCGTGGCCGAGAACTGCGGCGCCCTGCCGGATCAACTGCTGGAGAGCGAGCTGTTCGGCTGCAAGAAGGGCGCCTTCACCGGCGCCTACGAGGATCGCATCGGGCTGTTCGAGCAGGCCGACGACGGCAGCATCTTCCTGGACGAGATTGGCGAGACCTCGCTGACCTTCCAGGTCAAGCTGCTGCGGGTTCTGCAGGAGGGGGAGATACGGCCGCTTGGCAATACCCGGCGGCGGCGGGTGGACGTGCGCGTCATCGCGGCCACCAACTGCGACCTGGAGGCCGCTGTCGCCGCCCGGCGTTTCCGTCCCGATCTCTACTACCGCCTTGGCGCCTTTCCCCTGCACCTCCCCCCCCTGCGCAGCCGGCCGATGGACATCCCGCTCCTGGCCGCCCATCTCCTGGAGCGGACCGCGGCTTCCTTCCACAAGCGCATCACCGGCTTCAGCGAGACGGTCCTGGCACGGTTCAAGTCCTACGCCTGGCCCGGCAACGTGCGGGAGATGCAGAACGAGATCCAGCGCATGGTGGCCCTGGCCGACGGTCCGGTACTGGGCCCCGATCTCCTCTCGCCCCGCCTCGGCAGCGCCGGGGTCGCCAACGCCATGGACACTCCGCAGCCGTCGGGCCAGGCGCCCACCGACGGCATGACGCTGAAGGAGCAGGTGGAGAGCTTCGAGGAGCGGATCATCCGCGACACCCTTCGCCGTCACGGCTGGAACATCAGCCGCGCCGCCCGGGCGCTCGGTCTCTCACGGGTCGGACTGCGCGGCAAGCTGCAGCGTTACGGGCTCGAGCGGGTGAACTGAGCCCGCGCACCGGGCACCTCAGGAGGGGTTTGAATGAGCTCCGACCAGGACAGGCGTGAGGCAGTGCTGGCGGCACTGTTCGATCCCGACGCCCCGCCCGTGGATACCGGCTGGCTGCGCGAGATATTCCGGGTGGAGGGGGTCCAGGCGGAGCTCATCGAGCGCGAGATCGAGCTTGAGCGCCAGAATCACAGCCTGCGCGAGGCGCAGCAATTTATCGAGAGCGTACTTGCCTCCATCTCCGAGGTCCTGGTCGTCTGCGCTCCCGACGGCCGGGTACAACAGGTCAACCACGCCTTCACCCGCCTCACGGGACGCACCGGCGCCGAGGTCATCGGGCTGAGCATGACGGAACTCCTGGACCCCGGATCACGCCACCTGACGACCCACTGGCCGGCGCTGCCCGAGCGCCCCTCGGCCTGTGAGAGAGAGGTGCGCCTGCTCGACCACACCGGCCGCGCCAGTGAGCCGGTGGTCCTCAACTGTGCCCTGCGCCGCGATCCCCGCGGCGACGCGGTGGGACTGGTGCTGGTCGGGCGCCCGGTGGGCGAGCTGCGCCGCGCCTACCGGCGACTGAACCGTGCCCACCACGAACTGCAGCAGGCCCAGCAGCGCATCCTGCAATCGGAGAAGATGGCCTCCCTCGGCCGGCTGGTGGCGGGCGTGGCCCACGAGCTGAACAACCCGGTGAGCTTCGTCTACGGCAACGCCCATATCCTGCGCCGCTACACCCACGCCCTGGGGGATTATCTGGGACTCGTCCACCGCGGCGTGGACCCACAGGTACTGGATCGCCAGCGCCGGGCCCTGGACATCGATGACATCCTGGATGACCTTCCCTCGCTGGTGGACGGCATGGTGGAGGGAGCCGCGCGGATTGGCGAGATCATCCGCAGCCTGCGCCATCTCTCACTGCGCGGCGGACAGGAGCCGGAGCCGGTGAACCTGGCCGCGATCGCCACCACCGCCGCGCACTGGGTGGTGAAGGGACTGCAACAGCGGCCGGAGGTGGAGCTGGAGCTGCCCGAGCGGCTGGTGGTGTTCGGCAATGCCGGCCAGCTGCACCAGGTGCTGGTCAACCTGGTGCAGAACGCAGTGGATGCGACCGCGGGGCATCCCCGTCCCGTGATCCGGATCGACGCCACCAGCGGATCAGGCCACGCCTGGCTGCGGGTCCGCGACAATGGCCCGGGCCTGGCCGAGCGCGACCTGCCCCACATCTTCGAGCCCTTCTACACCACCAAGGACCCGGGACAGGGCACCGGGCTCGGGCTCTGGATCTGCTACGAAATCGTGGAACACCACGGCGGCACGCTGGAGGCGACGAACGGCCCCGACGGCGGGGCGCTGTTCACCCTCACCCTGCCGCTGTCGGGGTGACGGGGACAAGGGATAAGGGATAAGGGATAAGGGATAAGGATGGTAGGTGCGGATTCATCCGCACATCCGCACATCCGCACATCCGCACATCCGTGTTCCGTGTTCCGTGTTCCGTGTTCCGTGTTCCGTGTTCCGTGTTCCGTGTTCCGTGTTCCGCCAAGAGCGTCCCCGGAAATCCAGAATCCGCGCAACCCCTTCGCCCTTCACGCACTAACGCACTAACGCACTAACGCATTCACGCACTAACGCATTCACGCATTCACGCATTCACGCATTCACGCATTCAACCACGCGGACCTTCGCCATCCCCCGGCGTCGCCGCGTACGGGCCCGAGACCCATGGCGTTCATCCCCGAGCCGCCGCCCGGCTCAGTCGACCCAGACCCTGGCATTGCGGAACATGCGCAGCCAGGGGCCGTCCTCGCCCCAGTCGTCCGGATGCCAGGAGTTGGTGACGCTGCGGAATACCCGCTCCGGGTGGGGCATCATGATGGTGAAACGGCCGTCGGCGGTGGTCATGCCGGTAACGCCCTCGGGGGAGCCGTTGGGGTTGGCGGGATAGCGCTCCGTCGCCCGGCCCCGGTTGTCCACGTAGCGCAGCGCCACCAGCCCCGATTCCCGGGCCTGCGCCAGGTCGGCGGCGGCGCGGAACTCGGCCCGGCCCTCGCCGTGGGCCACGGCGATGGGGAGTCGTGAACCGGCCATGCCCGCCAGGAACAGGGAGGGGGAATCGATCACCTCCACGAGGCTGGTGCGCGCCTCGAACTGCTCGGAGGCGTTGCGCACGAAGTGGGGCCAGAGCTCCGTGCCGGGTATCAGCTCGTGCAGGTTGGAGAGCATCTGGCAGCCGTTGCACACCCCCAGCGCGAAGGTGTCCGTACGCTGGAAGAAGGCGGCGAATACCTCCCGGGCCCGCGGATTGAAGAGGATGGACTTGGCCCAGCCCTCGCCGGCACCGAGCACGTCGCCGTAGGAGAAGCCGCCGCAGGCGACCGCCCCCTTGAAGGCGGAGAGATCCAGCCGCCCCTCGAGGATATCGCTCATGTGGACGTCGACGGCATCGAAGCCGGCCCGGTCGAAGGCCGCCGCCATCTCCAGCTGCCCGTTGACCCCCTGTTCGCGCAGGATGGCCACCGGGGGGCGCACACCCGTGGCGATGTAGGGGCCGGCCACGTCCAGATCGGGATCGAAGGCGGGTGTCGCGCCGAGACCCGGATCCGCCTCATCGAGCAGGGCATCGTAGGCCTGCAGGGCGCACTCCGGATTGTCGCGCAGCCGCTGCATCCGGTAACTGGTCTCGGACCAGGCCCGGTGCAGGTCCACTCGCCGCTCGGAGATCACTTCCCGGTGGCCGTGGGTGAAGACGACCCGGTCATCCTCGCGCAGGGCGCCGATGACATGGGTGTACTGGGTCAGGCCCGCGCGGCGCAGCCACTCCAGCACCGTGTCCGTATCGCAGTGGCGCACCTGCAGTACCGCGCCCAGTTCCTCGTTGAACAGTGCCGCGGCGAGATCCTCCCCGAGCGGGTCCAGGGCCACCTGCACACCGGTATGGCCGGCGAAGGCCATCTCGCACACGGTGGCGAACAGGCCGCCGTCGCTCCGGTCGTGATAGGCGATCAGCAGCCGCTCGGCGTTCAGCCCCTGGATCGCCTCGAACAAGGCCTTCAGCGCCTGGGGGTGATCCAGGTCGGGCGCGTGGTGCCCCGCCTGGCGGTAGACCTGGGCCAGGGCGGAGCCGCCGAGGCGGTTGGCGCCGCGCCCCAGGTCCACGAGGATGAGGTCGGTGTCGCCGCGATCGGTGCGCAGCTGGGGGGTGAGGGTATGGCGCACGTCCGCCACCGGGGCGAAGGCGGTGACGATGAGCGACAGGGGCGCCACCATCCGCCGCTCCTCGCCGCCCTGCTCCCAGACGGTCTGCATGGACATGGAGTCCTTGCCCACCGGAATGGCGATACCGAGTTCCGGACACAGATCGAGCCCGACGCTGCGCACCATCTCGTAGAGTCCGGCATCCTCGCCCGGGAATCCGGCCGCCGCCATCCAATTGGCGGACAGCCTGACATCGGCGATGGCGCCGATGCTCGCCGCGGCGATGTTGGTCAGGGCCTCGCCCACGGCCATGCGCGCCGAGGCCGCCGGGTGCACCGTGGCGATGGGGGTGCGCTCTCCCATCGCCATGGCCTCCCCGGTGTAGGCGTCGTAGCTGGTGGTTGTCACCGCCGCGTCCGCCACCGGCACCTGCCACGGCCCGACCATCTGGTCGCGGACCACCTGGCCGGTGATGGACCGGTCGCCGATGGTGATGAGGAAAGTCTTGTCGGCCACGGCGGGCAGACGCAGCACCCGGTAGGCCGCCTCCTTCAGATCCAGGCCCGCGGTCTGGAACTCCGGCTTGTGGAACGGGTGGTGGTGCACGTCGCGCAGCATCTTCGGGGGCTTGCCGAACAGCACGCCGAGGGGCAGGTCGATGGGCGTGTTGTCGAAGTGGCCGTCGCCCAGCACCAGCGCCTGCTCCGCGGTCGCCTCGCCGATGACGGCATAGGGACAGCGCTCGCGCTCGCACAGGGCCTGGAACCGCTCCAGGTGCTCGGGGTGCACGGCCAGGACGTAGCGCTCCTGGGCCTCGTTGCACCAGATCTCCATGGGTGACATGCCCTGGTCGTCGTTGGGAACCGCCCGCAGCTCGAAGCGCCCGCCGCGGCCGCTGTCGTTGACCAGCTCCGGGAGGGCATTGGAGAGCCCGCCGGCGCCCACGTCGTGGATCGAAAGGATCGGGTTGTCATCGCCCAGGGCGCAACAGCGGTCGATCACCTCCTGGGCCCGGCGCTCCATCTCCGGGTTGCTGCGCTGGACCGAGGCGAAGTCGAGGTCCTCCTGGCTCTCTCCCGAGGCCATGGAGGAGGCCGCTCCGCCGCCCAGCCCGATGAGCATGGCCGGGCCGCCCAGGACAACGATGGGCGCGCCGGCGGGGATCTCCCCCTTGGCCACGTGACCGGCGCGGATGTTGCCGTAGCCGCCCGCGATCATGATGGGCTTGTGGTAGCCGCGCAGCACCTCCCCGCCCGGCCCCGGCACCCGCTCCTCGTAGGTGCGGAAATAGCCACACAGGTTGGGCCGGCCGAACTCGTTGTTGAACGAGGCGCCCCCGATGGGCCCTTCCAGCATGATGTCCAGTGCCGGCACGATGCGCCCGGGACGGCCGAAATCCTCCTCCCAGGGCTGCTCGAAACCGGGGATGCGCAGGTTGGAGACCGAAAACCCGGTCAATCCCGCCTTGGGCTTGGAGCCGCGCCCGGTGGCGCCCTCGTCGCGGATCTCGCCGCCGGAGCCGGTCGCCGCCCCCGGGAAGGGCGAGATGGCGGTGGGATGGTTGTGGGTCTCCACCTTCATGAGGATGTGCACATCCTCCCCGTGGGCGGCATAGCGTCCCGTTTCCGGATCGGGGAAGAAGCGCCCGGCGCGGCGCCCCTCGATGACCGCGGCATTGTCCTTGTAGGCGGACAGGATGCCCTGGGGACTGCAGCGGTGGGTGTTGCGGATCATGGCGAACAGGCCCTGCTCCCGGGGCTGGCCGTCGATGATCCAGTCGGCGTTGAAGATCTTGTGGCGGCAGTGCTCCGAGTTGGCCTGGGCGAACATCATCAGCTCCACGTCGCTCGGGTTGCGTCCGAGCTCGCGGAAGCTCTCCACCAGGTAGTCGATCTCGTCCTCCGCCAGCGCCAGGCCGAGCGCCCGGTTGGCCGCCACCAGCGCCTCGCGCCCACCCTCGAGCACATCCACGCAGGTGAGCGGGGCGGGTTCGGTGTGGCGGAACAGCACCTCGGCCTCGTCCAGGGACTCGAGCACCACTTCGGTCATGCGGTCGTGGATCAGCGCATGCACGCGCGCGGCCGCGCCGCTCTCCAGGGTGCCGGCCAGGTCCAGGTAGTAGGCGATGCCGCGCTCGATGCGGCGGATGTCCTTCAGGCCGCAGTTGCGGGCGATGTCGGTGGCCTTGGTGGACCAGGGAGAGAGGGTTCCCGGCCGGGGCACCACCAGGAACAGCCGGCCTTCCGGCTCGCCGGCCTCGGCGCGCGGTCCGTAGGTGAGCAGGCGGTCGAGCACCTCGCGCTCCGCCCCCGCCAGTGTCCGGTCGCAGTCGGCGAAGTGGATGTAGCGGGTCGTGACGGCACGGACCGCGGGGACCTGTTCACGCAAGGCGTCCAACAACCTCTCCAGGCGGAAGGGAGAGAGCGCGGGACTTCCGGGGAGCAGCAGCATGGGATTCTCTGGGACCTGACGATGATGGCAACGGGAAGGGTGAAATGATACCGCCCTTGAAGCTGACAAAGCCACATTACGGGTCGGGGAGCGCAACCGCCGGGCCGGGCCGGACAGCCATCACCGCGACGGGCCGGGGGGCACGCCGCCCCGCATCCCGCCCGGTTGCCCGGTCCTCACCTGCGGGCACGGAAAAAGGCCCGCAGCTGTTCGCCACAGTCCATGGCCAGCACCCCCCCGGCGACCTCCACCCGGTGGTTGAGCGCCGGGGATTCCAGCACCTCGAAGACCGTGCCCGCGGCCCCGGCGCGGGGATCGGCGGCACCGAACACCAGGCGCCGGATGCGGGCGTGGACCATCGCACCGGCGCACATGAGACAGGGCTCCAGGGTCACGTAGAGCGCGGCGCCGGTGAGGCGATAGTTGCCCACCCGGGCAGCGGCGTCACGCAGCGCCACGATCTCGGCGTGGGCGGTGGGATCATGGCTGCGGATCGGGCGGTTCCAGCCCTCGCCGATCACCTCGCCGTCGAGCACCACCAGCGCCCCCACGGGCACCTCGCCCGCGGCCTCCGCCTCCCGCGCCAGCGCCAGCGCCCGGCGCATCCAGTGCTCGTCGTCGTACCCGGTCACTTGTGCATGATTAGACAGGATTGACAGGATTTTTCAGGATTTACAGGACTAAAGACGGTTATCCGCAGATTACGCAGATTACACAGATAGTTCCGGTAGCAATAGAGAGCCATGGGGCAAGGACACAGGCAGCGCCAGTCCCGGGCGCCTGCAGACTGGCGAATGGGTTCACGCCAGCACGCCGAGGTTTACCTGCCGACTCTTCGAAGTTTAATCTGCGTAATCTGCGTAATCTGCGGTTAAAAAGCCTTTCGCCTGTTGTCCCCCACCCGGGCTCCGGGCCTCACTCCCACTCGATGGTGCCCGGGGGCTTGCCGGTGACGTCGTAGACCACGCGCGAGATGCGCGGGACCTCGTTGACGATGCGCCGCGAGACGTGGTCGAGGAATTCGTAGGGGAGATGGGCCCAGCGGGCGGTCATGAAGTCGATGGTCTCCACTGCGCGCATGGCGACCACGTAGTCGTAGCGGCGCCCGTCGCCGGTCACCCCCACCGACTTCACCGGCAGGAAAACGCAGAAGGCCTGGGAAACCTTGTCGTAGAGGTCGTGGCGGCGCAGCTCCTCGATGAAGATGTGATCCGCCAGCCGCAGGGTGTCGGCGTACGCCTTCTCCACCTCGCCCAGGATCCGCACCCCCAGCCCCGGGCCCGGGAACGGGTGGCGGTAGACCATGTCGTAGGGCAGGCCGAGCTCCACGCCGATCTTGCGCACCTCGTCCTTGAACAGCTCGCGCAGCGGCTCCACCAGCCCCAGCTTCATGTGCTCGGGCAGCCCGCCCACGTTGTGGTGGGACTTGATCACCTTGGCCTTGCCGGTCTTGGAGCCGGCCGACTCGATGACGTCGGGGTAGATGGTGCCCTGGGCCAGCCACTTCACGTTGGCGAGCTTTTCGCTCTCGGCCTCGAACACCTCGATGAAGGTGTTGCCGATGATCTTGCGCTTCCGCTCCGGGTCGCTGACCCCGGCCAGCTTGCCCAGGAACAGATCCTCGGCGTCGACCCGGATCACCTTCACGCCCATGTGCTCGGCGAAGGTGGCCATCACCTGGTCGCCCTCCTGGTGGCGCAGCAGGCCGTTGTCCACGAACACGCAGGTGAGCTGGTCGCCGATGGCCCGGTGCAGCAGCGCCGCCACCACCGAGGAGTCCACCCCGCCGGAGAGCCCCAGCAGCACCTCGTCGCCGCCCACCTGCTCGCGCACCGAGGCGACGGTGTCCTCGATGATGTTGTCCGGCGTCCACAGGGCCTCGCAGCCGCAGATGTCGTGGATGAAGCGGGAGAGAATCCGCGCCCCCTGGCGGGTGTGGGTCACCTCGGGATGGAACTGCACCCCGTAGTAGCCGCGCTCGTCGTCGGCCATGCCGGCCAGCGGCGCGTTGTCGGTCTCGGCGATCACCCTGAAGCCGGGCGGCATCTCGATGACCCGGTCACCGTGGCTCATCCACACGTCCAGCAGGCCGTAGCCCTCGGGCGTGGTGTGGTCCTCGATATCCTTCAGCAGCCGCGAGTGGCCGCGGGCGCGCACCTGGGCGTAGCCGTACTCGTGGTGGCTGGAGGTCTCCACCCGCCCGCCGAGCTGGTGGGCCATGGTCTGCATGCCGTAGCAGATGCCGAGCACCGGCACGCCCAGTCCGAACACCGCCTCCGGCGCCCGCGGCGTCTCCTCGGCGGTGACCGACTCCGGCCCGCCGGAGAGGATCACGCCCCGGGGAGCGAACTCGCGGATGGCCGCGTCGTCCATGTCCCAGGGGTGGATCTCGCAGTAGACCCCCGCCTCGCGCACCCGCCGGGCAATCAGCTGGGTGTACTGGGAACCGAAGTCGAGGATCAGGATCCGGTGCTGGTGGATGTCGGTGCTCATGCGCGGGTTCCGGGTCGGGTCAGTCGATACGGTAATTGGGTGCTTCCTTGGTGATGGTCACGTCATGGACGTGGCTCTCACGGACCCCGGCGTTGGTGATGCGCACGAAACCGGGCTTGGTACGCATCTCGGTGATGTTGTTGCAGCCGGTGTAGCCCATGCTGGCGCGCAGCCCGCCGGTAAGCTGGTGGACGATGGCCAGCACCGTGCCCTTGTAGGGCACCCGGCCCTCGATGCCCTCTGGCACCAGCTTCTCGATGCCCGCGGAGGCATCCTGGAAGTAACGGTCGCTGGAGCCCTGGGTCTGGGCCATCGCCCCCAGGGAGCCCATGCCGCGGTAGGACTTGTAGGAGCGGCCCTGGAACAGCTCCACCTCGCCCGGCGCCTCGTCGGTGCCGGCGAACAGGCCGCCGAGCATCACCGAGTAGCCGCCCGCGGCGATGGCCTTGGCGAAATCGCCGGAGTAACGGATGCCGCCGTCGGCGATGAGCGGCACACCGGTGCCCTCGAGCGCCTCGGCCACGTTGGCCACGGCGGTGATCTGGGGCACGCCCACGCCGGCCACCACGCGGGTGGTGCAGATGGAGCCGGGGCCGATGCCCACCTTCACCGCGTCGGCGCCGGCGGCCACCAGGTCGCGGGCCGCCTCGCCGGTGGCGATGTTGCCGCCGATGACCTGCAGGTCGGGAAACTGCTGCTTGATCCAGGTCACGCGGTTCAGCACGCCCTGGGAATGGCCGTGGGCGGTGTCCACCACCAGTACGTCGACGCCGGCCTCCACCAGCGCCCGCACCCGGTCCTCGGTGTCGCCGCCGGTGCCCACAGCCGCGCCGACGCGGAGACTGCCCTGATCGTCCTTGCAGGCGTAGGGCTTGTCGGTGGCCTTCTGGATGTCCTTGACGGTAATCATGCCGCGCAGCTGGAAGTTGCCGTTGATCACCAGCACCTTCTCGATGCGGTGCTTGTGCAGCAGCGTCATCACCTCCTCGCGGCTGGCGCCCTCGCGTACCGTGATCAGGCGCTCCTTCGGAGTCATGATGGTGGAGACCGGGGCATCCAGCCGGTTCTCGAAGCGCAGATCGCGGTGGGTGACGATGCCCACCAGGTCTTCGCCGTCCACCACCGGCACGCCGGAAATCTGGTAGGAGCGGGTCAGCTCCAGGACCTCGCGGATGCTGGTGTCGGGCGGCACGGTGATGGGATCGATGATCACCCCGCTTTCATACTTCTTGACCAGCCGCACCTGGCGTGCCTGCTCGTCGATGGTCATGTTCTTGTGGATGATGCCGATACCGCCCTCCTGGGCCATGGCGATGGCCATGCGATGCTCGGTCACCGTGTCCATGGCGGCGGAGATGAGCGGCAGATTCAGGCGGATACCACGGGTCAGCTGCGTGGACAGGTCCACTTCCTTGGGCATCACCGTGGAGTGGGCCGGCGCCAGCAGTACGTCGTCGAAGGTAAGTGCTTCCTGGAGAATGCGCATGGAGGGATACCGTCTGGAGGGTGAAAAAATCAAGCTGTGAATTATAAGCCTTGCTGATGAGCCGGTAAACCGCCGGACACGTCCCGGTGACCGCCGTCGGTTGACATACCCGCGGGGACTCGTTAAATACGAGAGCATCTGCCAAGATGCAGACGTGGCGTGCCCAACGCGCCGAATTGCCGGCATTGCCTCCCACCAGCAACCGCCGGCCCAGAAAAACATATAACGATAACAATACGCCCGACACCAGATAGGAGGAGTCATGCAGATCAAAGCCCTGTTCGGGAGCCTGTTCCTGAGCGTCGCCCTCGTGAGCGGCTGCAGTTCCGCCGGCGGCAAGGCACAGGCCGCGGCCCCGGCCGCCAAGCCCGATGCCAGCTATACCCAATCCGACTTCGACCAGGCCCTGGCCGCCGCCGAGGAAGCCCGCGCCAAGGCCGACTCCGTGGGTGGGGAGTGGCGCGACACCCGCCTCATCCTCAAGGAGGCTCAGGAACTCGCGGCCAAGGGCGAGTTCGCCCAGGCCACCAAGCTGGCCGGCACCGCCCGCATGCAGTCCGAGCTCGGCTATCAGCAGGCCGTGTCCCAGGCCGACGCCGGGCCGCGCTTCGGACCCACCGGCAGCGAGACCATGACCCTGAAGAGCGAGTTCGACCGGGCCATGGCCGCCGCCCGCGCGGGCCAGAAGAAGGCCCAGTCGGTGGACAGCGAGTGGCGTGACACCGGCGCCATGATGAAGGAGGCCGAACAGCTGGCGGGCGAGGGCAAGTACGAGGAAGCCATCGCCCTGGCCAAGCAGGCCGCCCAGCAGAGCGCCATGGCCTACTATCAGGGCAGCTCGCAGCAGAACGCCGGCCCCCGCTTCTGAGCCTGGCGGCAGCTCGCAACTGACCGACGGCCCGGCATGTCCGGGCCGTCTCTTTTCCGGGGTACCGCTCCGCGGCCGGGTGCCGGCGCGACCCGACCCCTCGTCTGGCGCGGCCAGCCGATCGCGGCGATCCCGAATGCGCAGTCGCTCACGCTTCGGTAGACTCACACTCCATGATCCCCACCGAATCCAGCCCGCCCGAGCGCATCGTCTACAGTGTCAGCCGGCTCCTGCAGGAGGTCAGACAGCACCTCGAGACCGGCTTTCCGCTCCTGTGGCTCGAGGGCGAAATCTCCAACTTCGCCCGCCCCGCCTCCGGTCACTTCTACTTCACCCTCAAGGACGAAGCGGCGCAGGTGCGCTGCGCCATGTTCCGCAACCGCAACCAGCTGCTGCGGTTCCAGCCCCGCAACGGGCTGCGCATCCTGGTCCGGGCGCGGGTCAGCCTCTACGAGGCCCGGGGCGAGTTCCAGCTCATCATCGAGCACATGGAGGAGGCCGGTGCCGGCGCCCTGCGCCAGGCCTTCGAGGCGCTCAAGGCCAGGCTGGCCGCCGAGGGGCTGTTCGACGCCGCGGACCGACGCCCGTTGCCGTCTCTGCCGCGCCGGCTTGGTGTCATCACCTCGCCCACCGGCGCGGCGATCCGCGACATCCTGAGCGTGCTGGCCCGCCGCTTCCCCGCCCTGCCGGTACTCATCTACCCGGTCCCGGTGCAGGGCGAGGCGGCGGCGCCCGCCATCGTGGAGACACTGCGCCTGGCCGGCGAACGGCAGGAGTGCGATGTGCTCATCCTGGCCCGGGGCGGCGGCTCCCTGGAGGATCTGCAACCCTTCAACGAGGAGAGCGTCGCCCGGGCGATCCGCGCCTGCCCCATCCCCGTGGTTTCCGGGGTGGGGCACGAGGTGGACATCACCATTGCCGATTTCGCCGCCGACCGCAGGGCGCCGACCCCCTCGGCCGCCGCCGAGCTGGTGGTTCCCGACCGGGCCGAGTGGCTCGCCCGCCTGGCGGCGACGGAACGGCGCCTGGGCCGGGTCGCCCATGCCGCGCTGGTCCGGCGCCGGGAGCGGGTGGAGTGGCTGCGCCAGCGGCTGCGGCACCCGGGACAGCGGCTCATCGCCCTGGCGCAGCGGCTGGATGAACTGGAACAGAGAATGGGCCGCGCCCAGGGCCACCTCCTCCAGCGCCGGTCCGCCCGCCTGGCCGAGCTCTCCGCCCACCTGCGCCGGCACGCGCCCCTGCACCGCCTGCACCAGCTCCAGCAGCAGCGCAGCAACCTAATCCTGCGCCTGGAACACGCCTACGCCAACGCCCTCGCCCGGCGCCGGGAGCAACTCGCCGCCCTCGCCCGTGGCCTGCACACCATCAGCCCGCTGGCCACCCTGGAGCGCGGCTACGCCATCGCCACCCGCGCCGACACCGGCGAGATCCTCCGCGATGCCCGCCAGGCGCCGCCGGGCACCATCGTGGAAACCCGCCTGGCTCGTGGCCGGCTGCGGAGCCGGGTGGAGGCTTCGTTGGAAGGGGAAAAAGAAGAATAGACAGGATTTACAGGATTGACGGGATGTTCGTATCAGGTTTTATGTTTTTGGTATTAAGGGGGCCCGGGTGTTGGGGAGCCTGTGCAGACACTCTCCCCGCGAGGTTGACTGGGGCGGAAGCACTCACTTCGTGGCGGCTCTGTTTTTAAGCCAATCTGCGTAATCTGCGGACAAACAGATATCCTTTTTTATCCTGTCAATCCTGTAAATCCTGTCTATTCAAACCAAGCTACTGCAGCGCCTTGGGCAGCGGGAAGACGACGCTCTCGCGGCGGCCGGGGTCTTCCTCCACGGTCTCGGCACCCCAGTGGCGGAGGTGTTCGATGACCCCCTCCACCAGGACCTCCGGGGCGGAGGCGCCGGCGGTGACACCCACCGCCTCGCACCCCTCCAGCCACTCGCGGCGGATCTCCCCGGCGTTGTCCACCAGATAGGCGGGGGTGCCGCGGTTTTCGGCCAGCTCGCGCAGGCGGTTGGAGTTGGAGCTGTTGGGCGAGCCCACCACCAGGATGACGTCACAGCGCCCGGCCAGTTCCTTCACCGCATCCTGGCGGTTCTGGGTGGCGTAGCAGATGTCGTCGTTCTTCGGACCCCGGATGCGGGGAAAACGGGCGCGCAGGGCATCGATGACCCGGGCGGCATCGTCCATCGAGAGGGTGGTCTGGGTGACGAAGGCGAGGTCCTCGGGGTTGCGCACTTCCAGCCGCTCCACGTCCCCGGGCGTCTCCACCAGGTACATGCCGCCGGGGCGATCGTACTGGCCCAGGGTGCCCTCCACCTCCGGGTGGCCGGCATGACCGATGAGCACGCACTCCCGGCCGGCCACGGCGTGGCGCGCCACCTCCAGGTGCACCTTGGTCACCAGCGGGCAGGTGGCATCGAAGACCCGCAGGCCCCGTCCCTTCGCCTCCTCCTGCACGGTCTGGGGCACGCCATGGGCGCTGAAGATGACGATGGCATCCCCCGGCACTTCCTCGAGCTCGTCCACGAACACCGCCCCCCGGCTGCGCAGGCCATCCACCACGAAGCGGTTGTGCACCACCTCGTGGCGCACATAGATGGGCGGCCCGAACACCTCCAGGGCCCGCTCGACAATGGCGATGGCCCGGTCGACACCGGCGCAGAAGCCGCGGGGATTGGCGAGGATGACTTTCATGCGTGAGTGCGTGAGTGCGTGAGTGCGTGAGTGCGTGAGTGCGTGAGTGCGTGAGTGCGGGCGATGATGCCGTTTCCGGTCACCCATCACCAGGAACGGGCGTGGGACTGGTTTCACTGATCCCGGGAGGCCGCCCTATCCCCGTCCCTTCTTCCCTGCCCCCCCGATGATACCCGACAAATTCGCTCACCTACAGGCCCCTGGTATCCCCTCACTCCGGGCAGGCAACCTCCAGCACTTCCACCTCGAAGCGGAGCTGGTGGCCCGCCAGGGGGTGGCTGAAGTCCACCACGATCTGGTCCCCCTCCACCGACTGCACCACGCCGGCCAGCTCTTCGCCGGAGGGGGTGGTGAAGCCGACCACGAGGCCGGGCTCGGGGTCCATCTCCCCCGGAAACCCGGACCGCGCCAGGGTGTGCAGGTTGTCCGGATCGGGATAGCCGTAGCCCTCGCCCGGGCCGATCTCGAACGCCCGGGTCTCCCCCGACCGCAAGCCCTCGAGCGTCCGCTCGATACCTTCCACCAGGGTTCCGTCGCCCACTGTGAACTCCAGCGGCTCGCCGCCGAAGCTGCTCTCCACCAGTGTGCCGTCCTCCAGGTGGATGGCGAAGTGCATCACCACCCGGCACCCGGAACGGATACCTTCGCCCTTCTCGGTCATCTCGACTCCTGATTTTCTAATAGACAGGATTTACAGGAAAAAAAGAAAAATACCTGTTTGTCCGCAGATTACGCCGATTACGCAGATTGGTTGAATACAGAGCCGCCGCGAAGTGAATGCCTCCGTCTCCGCCAACCTCGTGGGGAGTGCGTCTGCACAGACTCCCCCAACACCCGCCTCCTTAATACCCAATACCTAAACCTGATAAAAACATCCTGTTAATCCCGTCAATCCTGTCTATTCGTCTTTTCGTCTGCCGCCCGGCGGCCGCCGAAGAGCCCTTCCCACACCAGCAGGGCCGCCCCCACGGTGATGGCGCTGTCGGCGAGGTTGAAGGCCGGCCAGTGCCAGTCGGCCACGTAGATGTCGATGAAGTCCACCACGTAGCCGTAGACGAGGCGGTCCCAGAGGTTGCCGATGGCGCCGCCGATGACCAGCGCCAGGCCCGCGGCGCTGAGCACCTCGGCGCGGGTCAGCCGCCGCAGCCAGAAGGTCAGCGCGACGCTCAGCGCCAGGGCCAGCAGGCTCAGCCCCCAGCGCTGCCAGCCGCCGGCATTGCTGAGGAAGCTGAACGCTGCGCCGGTGTTGAACATCAGGGTGAGGTTGAAGCCCGGCACCAGCGGCACCGCCTCGTAGGGCGCCAGGCGTTCGAGGGCGAGCCACTTGCTCGCCTGGTCCAGGGCGACGAGCAGCGTCGAGAGCCAGAGCCAGCGCAGCACCTTGGCGCCTCAGGCGAAGCGGCGCTGTTCGCCGGCGCCGGCCACGTTCTCCACGCAGCGGCCGCACAGCTCCGGGTGGTCCGCGTTCGTCCCCACGTCGGCGCGGCGGTGCCAGCAGCGTACGCACTTCTCGTGCCCGCTGCGCCGGGCGAGAATCCAGAGACCCTCGACCTCGCCCGCGGCCACCGCTTCACCGGCACGCTGCGCTGCCGGCTGCACCCGGGCCTCCGAGGTGATGAGCACGAAGCGCAGCTCCTCGCCCAGCTGTTCCAGCTCGCCGGCCAGCGACCCATCGGCATACAGCGTCACCTCGGCGTCCAGCCCGGAGCCGATGGCGCCCTCGTTGCGCAGCCGCTCCAGCTCCTTGTTCACCGCGTCGCGGATCCCCTCCATCCGCTCCCAGAAGTCGCGCCCCAGCACGGTCGCCTCCTCCAGCGGATAGAGCCCTTCGTACCAGGTGGCCAGGAACACCGACTCCTCGCGCGCGCCGGGGATGTGCTGCCAGATCTCCTCGGCGGTGAAGCTGAGGATCGGCGCCAGCCAGCGCACCAGCGCCTCGATGATGTGGTACATGGCCGTCTGCGCCGAGCGCCGCGCGCGGCTGTCGGCCTGGGTGGTGTACTGGCGGTCCTTGATGATGTCGAGATAGAAGGCGCCCAGGTCCACCGCGCAGAAGTTGTGCACCTTCTGGTAGATGACGTGGAACTGGTAGTCGCGGTAGGCCTGCTCCACTTCCTGCTGCAGGCGCCAGGCGCGGTCCACGGCCCAGCGGTCCAGGGCCAGCAGCGCCTCCGGCGGCAGGGTGTCGCGGGCCGGCTCGAAGCCCTTCAGGTTGGCCAGCAGGAAGCGGGCGGTGTTGCGCAGACGCCGGTAGGCGTCGGACATGCGCTTGAGGATCTCGTCGGAGACGCTCATCTCGCCGGCGTAGTCGGTGGAGGCCACCCACAGCCGCAGCACGTCGGCGCCGAGGGTGTCCACCACCTTCTGGGGCGCGATCACGTTGCCCAGGGACTTGGACATCTTGCGGCCCTTGGCGTCCACGGTGAAGCCGTGGGTGAGAACGCCGCGATAGGGCGCCACGCCGCGCATGGCGATGGAGGCCAGCAGCGAGGACTGGAACCAGCCGCGGTGCTGGTCGGAGCCCTCCAGGTAGAGGTCGGCGGGGAAGCCGAGCTCGGGGCGGCGGTCGAGCACGCTGGCATGGGTGGTGCCGGAGTCGAACCAGACATCGAGAATGTCGGTCACTTTTTCGTAATCGGCCGCCGCCTCGCCCAGCAGCTCGGCCGGCTCCAGCTCGAACCAGGCGTCCACGCCCCTCTCCTCCACCCGCGCGGCCACCGCCTCGATGAGCCGCGGCGTGTCGGGATGCAGCTCTCCGGTCACGCGATGGACGAACAGCGCCAGGGGCACGCCCCAGTTGCGCTGGCGGGAGATGCACCAGTCGGGGCGGTTGGCCACCATGCCCTCGATGCGCGCCTGGCCCCAGGCCGGAGTGAAATGGACGTCGCGGATGGCGGCCAGCGCCTGCTCGCGCAGCGCCTCCCGCTCCATGCCGATGAACCACTGGGGAGTGGCGCGGAAGATGATGGGGGTCTTGTGGCGCCAGCAGTGGGGATAGCTGTGGCGGATGGCCTCCACGTGCACCAGGGCGCCGCGGGCCTTGAGCACCTCCACCACGTGGTCGTTGGCCTTCAGCACGTGCTCGCCGGCGAACAGCTCGGTGCCGGGCAGGAAGCAGCCGTCGGGCCCCACCGGGTGGTCCACCTTGAGGCCGTACTTCTGCCCCACCACATAGTCCTCCTGGCCGTGGCCGGGGGCGGTGTGCACCGCGCCGGTCCCCGCCTCCAGGGTCACGTGGTCGCCGAGGATGACCGGCACCTCGCGATCGTAGAAGGGGTGCCGGAGCTTCAGGTGCTCCAGGTCGGCGCCCTTGCAGTAGGCCACCACCCGGTAGCGCTCGATGCCGTAGCGGGCCATGGCGTCCTTCACCATGGCCTCGGCCAGCACCAGCCGCTCGGCACCCTGCCCGCCCTCGGCCTGCACCACCGCGTAGTCGAGGCCGGCGTTGAGCGCCACCGCCTCGTTGGCGGGCAGGGTCCAGGGGGTGGTGGTCCAGATGACCACCGACACCGGCCCGGTGCCTTCGTGCTCCGGCACCGTGTGGCAGCGGGAGAAGAGCGCCGCCTCGTCCAGCACCCGGAAGCGGACATCGATGGCGGGCGAGGTCTTGTCCTCGTACTCCACCTCCGCCTCGGCCAGCGCCGAGCCGCAGTCGGTGCACCAGTGCACCGGCTTGTAGCCCTTGACCACGTGGCCGCGCCCGATGATCCGCCCGAGCGAGCGGATGATGTCCGCCTCGGTGCGGAAATCCATGGTCAGGTAGGGCGCCTTCCAGTCGCCCAGGATCCCCAGGCGCACGAAGTCGCGGCGCTGGCCGTCCACCTGGCCGGCGGCGAACTCGCGGCAGGCCTTGCGGAAGGTGGTGGCGTCCACCTGCTGCCCCACCTTGCCCAGGGTCTGCTCCACCTTGTGCTCGATGGGCAGGCCGTGGCAGTCCCAGCCGGGCACGTAGGGCGAATCGAGCCCCTCCAGGGTACGGGACTTGACGATGATGTCCTTGATGACCTTGTTGACGGCGTGGCCGATGTGGATGTCGCCGTTGGCGTAGGGCGGGCCGTCGTGGAGGATGAACTTCCCGCGCCCGGCGAACGCCTCGCGCTGGCGCGCGTAGAGATCCATCGCCTCCCAGCGGGCCAGCGTCTCCGGCTCCCGCTTGGGCAGATTGCCGCGCATGGGAAAGTCGGTATGGGGGAGGTTCAGCGTCTGCTTGTAATCGGCCACGGCACTCTCACACTGTCCAGTCATTGGGAGGGAACGGGCGTTCCGCCCCCGCATTCATCGCCCGTAACGCTCCCTGAAGAAGGCCCGCGCCTGGTCGGCATCGCGCAGGATCTGCCCCTTCAGGGCCTCGAAGGATTCGAACCGGCGCTCCTCGCGCAGGCGGTGGACGAAATCCACCTGCACGTAGCGCCCGTAGATGTCGCCGCTGAAGTCGAACAGGTGCACCTCCAGCAGGCTGCGGGTCCCGTCCACGGTGGGGCGGGAACCCACGTTCGCCACCCCCGCCACCGGCTCCTCGTCGAGCCCGAACATCTCCACGGCGTAGACGCCCAGCACCGGGGTCTTCTGCCGGTGCAGGTGGATGTTGGCGGTGGGAAAGCCGATGGAGCGGCCGCGCTTGTCGCCATGGGCCACCCGGCCGCACATCCGGTAGGGCCGGCCCAGCAACTTCTCCGCGGCCGCCAGGTCGCCCGCCGCCAGGGCCTCGCGGATGCGGGTGCTGCTCACCCGATCCCCGTCGACCCCGAAGGTGTGCATGTTCACCACCTGGAAACCGCGCTCGTGCCCGGCCGCCTCGAGCATGGCGAAATTGCCGCGACGCCCCGCCCCGAAGTGGAAATCGTCCCCCACCACCAGGTAGCGCACACCCAGCGCGTCCACCAGCAACTCCCGGATGAACGCCTCCGCGGGCATCGCCGCCAGCTCCGCATCGAAGCGCAGGGTGAGCACCCGGTCCACGGCGAATCGCCGCAGGGCCTGGATCTTCTCGCGGAACCGGGTCAGCCGCGCCGGCGCCTGGCCGGGACGGAAGTACTCCAGCGGATAGGGCTCGAAGGTGATGACCATCGACGGCAGCGCCAGCTCCCCGGCCCGCTCCGCCAGCCGCCCCAGGACCGCCTGGTGGCCGAGATGGACGCCATCGAAGTTGCCGATGGTGGCCACGCAGCCCTGGTGCACGGGGCGGAGATTGTGGATGCCGCGGATGAGTTCCATGACCTCGAACCGGATCTGTTCAGCACTGCCCGCCACCGGCATCCCGGAACGGCGCTCAAAAGGGGAAAGTATAAGGGAGTTGCCTTCCCTGTCACAGGTCCTGCGGGTGATGGGTGATGCGTGAGTGCGTGAGTGCGTGAGTGCGTGAGTTCCCTGTTCCCTGTTCCCGAAAGCACCTCCAGGCGTGAAGCAGTGCACTAGGGCGGTGCCCGGAGGTGCCGGGGGCGCAGCCCCGCGGCCCAGGCCGCGCCGAGATAGACAATGACGCCGGCGGCCACCAGCAGCGCCAGCCGGCCCACCCGTTGCAGGCCGCCCCAGGCCAGCCAGGTTTCCGCGGGCGGCGTGAACGCGGCGGACACCGCCGCGAGCGCCACGCAGCCGGCTCCCACCCGCGCCAGCAACAGCGGCCAGCCGGGTTCGGGGCGGTAGACGCCCTGCCGGACCAGGCTCCAGCCCAGCAGAGCGGCGTTGACGAGGGCGGCGATCGAGGTGGCCAGAGCCAGCCCCACGTGCGCCAGCGGCTGTACCAGCAGCAGGCTCAGGAGGAGATTGACCACCAGCGCCGCCACGGCGCAGCGTACGGGTGCGCGCTGTTCCCGGCGGGCGTAATGGCCCGGCGCGAGCACCTTCACGGCGACGAAGCCCACCAGTCCCGCGGCATAGGCCATCAGGCTGCCGGCGGCCATGCGCATGTCGTTCCCGCCGAAGGCCCCGTACTGGAACAGCGTGGTGATCAGCGGCGTGGCCAGCAGAACCAGCCCCAGGGCGGCCGGCGTCCCGATGAAGACCGTCCAGCGCAGCCCCCAGTCGAGCAGACCGGAAAACCGCCGCCCACCGTCGAGGTGGTCGCGCGCCAGCTGCGGCAGAAGGACCGTGGCCAGTGCCAGCCCGAGCACCCCGAGCGGGAACTCCATCAGCCGGTCGGAGTAGTAGAGCCAGGAAACGCTGCCGGTGACGAGGAAGGAGGCGATGAAGGTATCCAGGAGCAGGTTCAGCTGGGTCACGGAAACGCCGATCACCGCCGGCCCCAGGCCGCGGAGGATCCGGCGCACCTCCGGGTCCGCGCGCCGCGGCCGGGGCCGGGGCAACAGCCGCAGCCGGGCCAGGAACGGCAGCTGGAAGGCCAGCTGCAGCCCCCCGCCGAGGAGCACGCCCCAGGCCAGGGCGGTGACCGGCGCATCCAGGCGGGGCGCGAGCCAGAACGCCGCGGCGATGATCGAGAGGTTCAGCAAGGCCGGGGTGAAGGCCGGAACCCAGTAGTTGCCGCAGGTGTTCAGCACCCCACCGGCGCAGGCCGTGAGCGCGATGAACAGCAGGTAGGGAAAGGCGACCCGCAGCATCTCCACCGCCAGGTCCAGCCGCCCCCCCGTGTGGGCGAATCCCGGCGCGAACACCAGGATCAGCAGCGGCGCGGCCACCACCGCGAGGGCGGTGATTCCGAACAGCCACAGGGCCAGCGTTCCCGCCACACGCCCGGCCAGGTCCCGGACCGCGGCGTGGCCGCCATGCTCCCGGGTGGCCGAGAGAACCGGTACGAAGGCGTGGGCAAAGGCGCCCTCGACGAACAGGCGCCGCAACAGGTTGGGAATCTTGAAGGCGACGATGAACGCATCGGCGCCCATCCCGGCACCGAACAGCCGGGCGATGACCATGTCGCGGAGGAATCCCAGCACCCGGGACAGCAGGGTGATGCCACCCACAGAGGCGGTGGTTCGAATCAGGGCGCGGCTCACACCGCTATCGCCAGCTGGTAGGGCGCTCTCAACACACCTGTGTCCTGCCGTGGATAGGTCCGGTCGGTGCGGCTCCCGCCGCGCCGGAATCAAGGGCCGCGGCAGGGATCGGGGAACGTTCCCGCCGGGATCGCAGGAGCCCAAACGGTCATGCCCCTTCTCCTGCAGCCCAAAATCTGGCATCTTACAGCCCTCGGCCCGGAGCTGTCAGCAGCCCGGGGTTCGGTATTGGAATTCAGGGCGTTGACAAACTGTCGTCCAGACGGCATAGTAACGCGCCTTATAGTGAACCCAGACAGTTCAGGAGTAGGACCTTGGCCAACTCGCCTCAAGCCAAAAAACGTGCCCGCCAGGCGGACAAGCGCCGTCTGCTTAATGCCAGCCAGCGCAGCGCCATGCGCACCAGCATCAAGAAGGTGCTGAAGGCCATCTCCGCCGGCGACAAGACCGGAGCCGAGGAGGCCTACAAGACGGCAGTGCCCATGCTCGACCGCATGGCCGGCCGCGGCCTGATTCACAAGAACAAGGCCGCCCGCCACAAGAGCCGCCTGACCAAGCACATCAGGGCCCTCTGAGTCGGCGCCAGCCGACCGGAGCACAAAAAAACCGGCGCTTCGCCGGTTTTTTTGTGCCTTTCCGCCTTCGCCACGGGACCATCCCCGGCTCAGCTCATGACCAGGTTGTCCCGGTGGATCAGCTCGGGCTCGTCCACGTAGCCGAGAATGGACTCGATGGCGTCGCTGGGTCTGCCCATGATGCGGCGCGACTCCGCGGCACTGTAGTTCACCAGGCCGCGGGCGATCTCGCGCCCGTCCGGGGCGACGCAGGCCACCATTTCGCCGCGGACGAAATCCCCCTCGACCGCCGTGACGCCGACGGCCAACAGGCTGCGGCCCGAGGTCTGCAGCACCCGCACGGCCCCCTCGTCGAGCACCAGCCGGCCCCGCATGCGCAGATGGCTGGCAATCCAGCGCTTGCGCGCGGCCATGGGCTCCTCCGCCGGCAGCAGCAGGGTGCCCACCTCCTCCGCCGCCCCCACCCGCTGCAGCACATCGGGCTCGCGGCCGCCCACGATGACCGTCGCGGCGCCGGAACGGGCCGCCAGCCGCGCCGCCTTCAGCTTCGTCTGCATTCCGCCCCGGCCCAGCTCCCCGGCACTGCCGCCCGCCATGGCGTCGAGCGCCGGATCGCCCGCCCGGCCCTGCCGCACCAGGGTCGCGTCGGCGAATCTGCGCGGATCCCGGTCGAACAGGCCCGACTGGTCGGTCAGGATGACCAGCAGCTCGGCCTCGATCAGGTTGGCCACCAGCGCGGCGAGGGTATCGTTGTCACCGAACCGGATCTCGTCGTTGGCAACCGTGTCGTTCTCGTTGACGACCGGCACCACGCCCAGGTCGATCAGCGTCCACAGGGTGCTGCGGGCGTTCAAATAGCGCTCGCGATCGGAGAGGTCCTCGCGGGTGAGAAGCACCTGTGCCGTATGCAGCCCATGGCGCTGGAAGCAGCTCTCGTAGGTCTGCACCAGGCCCATCTGCCCCACCGCCGCCGCCGCCTGCAGCTCGTGCAGGGCCTTTGGTCGCTGGCGCAGTCCGAGCCGCTGCATGCCGGCGGCCACGGCTCCGGAGGAGACCAGCACCACCTCGATGCCGTCCGCGCGCAGGGCGGCGATCTGCTCCACCCAGCCGGCGATCGCCTCGCGGTCCAGGCGCCGGCCATTGTCGGTCAGGAGCGCACTGCCGATCTTCACCACCCAGCGGCGCGCGGTCTTGAGTGCGAAACGGCTTTTCATGAACTCAGTCGTCCTCGGCGGAGTCCGGCTCTTCCCCGGGGGCGCCCCGCTCCCGGGTCACGCCCTCGTCCTGCTGGAGTTTCAGCTCCTCCAGGCGGCTCATCACCTGCTGCACCAGCAGGCGCGTCCCCTCGCCGACGGCCGCCGAGATGAAAAACACGGGGCCACTCCAGCCGATGGACTCCACCAGCGCCCGGCAGCGGGACTCGCGCTCATCCGCCGGCAGGAGATCGATCTTGTTCAACACCAGCCAGCGCTCCCGCCCGGCCAGTTCGGGGCTGAACTTCTCCAGTTCGGCGACGATGCCCCGCACCGCGGCGACCGGATCGGACCCGTCGGGCGGGAGCACATCCACCAGGTGCAGCAACAGGCGCGTGCGGGAGAGGTGCTTGAGGAAACGGACACCCAGCCCGGCCCCCTCGGCGGCACCCTCGATCAAGCCGGGAATATCGGCCATCACGAAGCTGCGCTGGGCGTCCACGCGGACCACGCCGAGGTTGGGATAGAGGGTGGTGAAGGGGTAGTCAGCCACCTTCGGGCGCGCGGCGGACACGGCACTGATCAGGGTGGACTTGCCCGCGTTGGGCAGTCCGAGCAGCCCCACGTCGGCCAGCAGCTTCAGCTCCAGGCGCAGGTTGCGCACCTCGCCCGGGCTACCCGGCGTGGTCTGGCGGGGAGCCCGGTTGGTACTGCTCTTGAAGCGGGTGTTGCCGAGACCGTGGTAGCCGCCCTGGGCGACCAGCAGCCGCTGTTCCGCGGCCACCAGGTCCCCGATCAACTCGCCGGTGTCCACGTCGAAGACCTGGGTACCCACCGGAACCGGAATGATGCGGTCCTCTCCGCTGCGCCCGGTGCAGTTGGCGCCGCGGCCCGGCTCCCCGCTCTGGGCCCGCCAGGCACGCACGTAGCGGAAATCCACCAGGGTGTTGATGTTGGCGTCGGCGAGCAGGTAGACGCTGCCGCCGTCACCGCCGTCGCCACCGTCGGGCCCGCCCTTGGGAATGTATTTCTCACGACGAAAGCTCAGGCAGCCGTTGCCGCCCTTGCCCGCCTCCACCCGGATGGTGGCCTCGTCGACGAACTTCATTCCCGCATCCCCAGTCGTAGCCCAGTGTAGTGCGTCGCAATCGGGGCCCAGGCAGCGAATCGCCGCAGGGTCCGCCGCCGGGCGCCCGCGGCACGGGAGCGGCAGCCCCCTTGCAGGCGAGCGCAATAGCGCAGGCAAGGGTGAATCGACCACAAAAAACCCCGTCATGGACGGGGCTTTTTCAGGCCGACCTGTCAGATGGACCTCAGTCGGCCACCACGCTCACGAACTTGCGCTGGCGCGGCCCCTTCACTTCGAACACCACGCGACCGGGGGCGGTGGCGAACAGGGTGTGGTCGCGGCCGCAGCCCACGTTGTTTCCCGGGTGGAAATGGGTGCCGCGCTGGCGGACGATGATGCTGCCGGCCTCCACGGCCTGGCCGCCGTAACGCTTCACGCCAAGACGCTTGGACTCGGAGTCGCGGCCGTTGCGGCTGCTGCCGCCTGCCTTTTTATGAGCCATGGGGTATTCCTCGCTCTATTCTCTTAACCGGCGTTGATCCCGGTAATCTCAACCTCGGTGAACCACTGGCGGTGGCCCATCTGCTTCCGATAGTGCTTGCGACGACGGAATTTCACGATGTGCACCTTGTCCGCACGACCGTGCGCCTTGACCGTGGCGCTCACCTTGCCGCCATCGAGGTAGGGCGCACCGATATTCACTGTCTCGCCGTCGGCCACCATCAGCACCTTGTCGAAGTCCAAGCTGGCGCCCGCCTCGGCGTCGAGCTTCTCGACCCGCAGGGTATCGCCTTCGCTCACCCGGTACTGCTTCCCGCCGCTCATGATAACCGCGTACATAACCTGAAGTTCTCCATCAACGCCCGCACGGATCGGTACGGGACATCAGCAAACCTGCCGGAAAAACGGCAATTCTATGCAAACTCGGCCCCGCTGGCAAGCCTCCGCAGCAAACGCAGACGGCGCCCCGGAGGGCGCCGTCCACTGCTCGTCTGCCGCGTGTCGTTACTTGGTGATGACCTGCACCTCGACGCGGCGGTTCTGGGCGCGGCCTTCCTTGGTGCGGTTGTCAGCCACCGGCTGGCTTTCGCCCATGCCCTTCACGTTCATCAGGGAGCGGGACACACCCTTGCCGGCCAGATAGTCGGCCACGGCACCGGCGCGACGCTCGGAGAGCTTCTGGTTGTAGGCCTCGCTGCCGATGCTGTCGGTGTGGCCGGTCACGTTGACCTGGCGCACGTACTCGGCGTTGTCGTTGATGGAACGGGCACCGCGATCCAGGGCCTCGATGGCGCCGGGTTTCAGGTCGGCCTTGTCGAAGTCGAAGAAGGCGTCACCCACGACGATGGTGGGAATCACCGGGGCAGGCTTCGGCTCCGGAGCGGGAGCCGGGGCCTCGGCCATGGGGGCGGGGCCACCGCACTCCACGGGCAGGCTCTCCACGCCACCGTAGCTGTCCACCCAGCACTCACCATAGGGATTCATCCAGATGGTCTTGCTGCTGTCGAGGACGGGCGCCGCAGCAGCTCCGCCCACCAGGGCCATCATCGCCAGTCCGGCGGCAGTGGTCACCACCTTGCTCATATTTTTCTTGATCATCACTGTATAGCCTCCTTTCTAGGCGGGCAGCGGTAAAACATGGTTGATGTAGTTTACTTCAGGTCTCAGCACTGTCTCAAACGCCAATGCTTTACGTTATGCATCAGCAACATTACAACAGTTGTGTCACCGAGGCATCACCTTTGCGAAAAGGATACACCAATGCAGGAGTGATCTCGGTTAATTTTTGTGTACGTTACCTATAGCGCAGCTTATCGTCGCCGTCCATCTCCGGCCACCCGGGCGAGGCCCGGACCCGCTCCCCCGGTTGTTGGGGAAACCGGTTTTTTTGTGACAAAATCTGATACATTCAAGATAGTAAAGCGAAGGGAGCACCCGAACTTGAGGATTGCACTGCTTGAGGATGACGAGGATCAGTCGCGGCTGATCGAACTCTGGCTCACCGAGGCAGGCCATACCGTCCACGGCTGCACCACCGGGGCGGACTTTCAACGCTCTGTCCGCAACAGCAGCTTCGATCTGCTGATCATCGACTGGCTGCTGCCGGACACCAGCGGCATAGAGGTTCTGGACTGGGTCAGGGAGTACGTGGACCGCCAGGTGCCGGTGCTGTTCGTCACCGTTCGCGACAGTGAAGAGGACATCGTCCGCGCACTCTCCCACGGCGCCGACGACTACATGATCAAGCCGGTGCGGCGAATGGAACTGCTGGCCCGGATCAGCGCGCTCGGGCGGCGCACCCAGCCCCAGCCCGATTTGCACGACCTGACATTCGGGGTCTACCACCTCAATGTCACCGAGCGCACGGTCAACTATCAGGACGCGGAAGTACAGCTGACCCCCAAGGAGTTCGAACTCGCCCTGTTCCTGTTCCGCAATGCGGGGCGGCTCCTCTCCCGCGGCCACATACTCGAGAGTGTGTGGGGACGGCGTCCGGACCTGAACACCCGAACGGTGGATACCCATATCAGCCGGCTGCGCCGCAAGCTCAACCTGGAACCGGAAAACGGCTGCCGGCTCACCGCGGTCTATCATCACGGCTACCGCCTGGAGTTCCTCAACGAGAACCAGGAAGAGACCGCCTAGCAGCCTGTCGGACTTGAGCGATCGTAGCGAGCCGAGTGGGAAAGCGAGGACAGATCGGGCCGATTTTGAGGCGCATAGTGGGTCTATGTAACGAAAAATCGGTCCCATATGGACCGCTCTCCCGCCGGCGCCCCATGGACCCGACACGCCGAGGCGCCGTCAGCTCAGATCCAGCAGCTTGCGCACCGCCAGCCCGGCCAGGGTCAGCCCGAAGAGGGCCGGCAGATAGCTGATGGTACCGTTCACCGCCCGGTCACGCCCTTGCCCGGTAGGCTCCGGCGGCAGGGGCGGCAGGGGGGATTCCACCGAGTACACCGCCCTGACGCCCGGCCCCACCCCGCGTCGACGCAGGCGCTTGCGCAGATGGCGGGCAAGGGGGCAGATCTCGGTTTCGTAGAGGTCTCCGACCCGGATGCGGGTCGGGTCGAGTCGCCCGCCGGCGCCCATGCTCGATGCCACCGGGATGCCGCTCTTCCAGGCCACCTCCACCAGGGCGGTCTTGCAGTTGAGACTGTCGATGGCATCGATGACGAAATCGAATCCCGGCGCCAGGAGCCCCGGCATGTCATCGGGACGGATGAAAGCATCCACCAGGGTCAGGTCGCAGGCCGGATTGATGTCCCGTACCCGCGCCCCGAGCACCTCCACTTTCTTCTCCCCCACCGTGGAGCCCAGCGCCGGCAGCTGCCGGTTCAGGTTGGAGGCGGCCACCCGGTCATGGTCCACCAGCGTCAGGTTTCCCACCCCGGCCCGCGCCAGCGCCTCGACGCAGTAGGAGCCCACCCCCCCGAGCCCCGCCAGCAGCACCCGCGCCGAACGCAGCCGCGCCACCCCCTCGTCACCCACCAGGATATGGGTCCGCTCGAACAATCCCTGATAGTCGGTCATTTTTTTCTGGAATAGACAGGATTTACAGGATGTACAGGATTATTCCGGGAATGCCCCTGTTGCCGGGATGCAAGACATACCCCACCCCGGAGCGCATGCAGAACCGCCGTGAGTCCGACCGGGCGCATGCTCACTCGCCGGACTCAAGAGCAGGTCCTTCATCTTCATGGTCCCCATAATCCGAGCGATGCATCCTATTTACCTTAAATCCTGTCAATCCTGTAAATCCTGTCTATTCAATAAATCAGATCCCGAACAGCGCCCGGGCGTTGGCGGTGGTGTAGGCGGCCACCTCCTCCGGGTCCTCGCCGCGGACTTCCGCCACGACACGCAGGATCTCCGGGAGGTTGAGCGGGGTGTTGCGCTCGCCGTGGTGGCCGGCGGGGGGCATGTCGGGAGCGTCGGTCTCCAGTACGATGGCCTCCCGGGGCAGCGCCCTGAGCACGTCCCGCAGCTTGCGGGCCCGGGCATGGGTCACGGCCCCGCCGAAGCCGAGCCGGAGGCCGAGATCCACATAGCGCCGGGCCTGGACCAGGCTGCCGCTGAAGGCGTGGGCCACGCCGCCGGGCGGATGGCCACGCCGGCGCAGGATGCTGTAGACCGCGTCATGGGCCTTGCGCACGTGCAGAATGACCGGCAGTGCGGCGTCACGGGCGATGTCGAGCTGGGCCTCGAACAGGCGCTTCTGCCCCTCCGGTTCCGTGGCCCCCGGGTAGTGATCGATCCCGATCTCGCCGATGGCCACCAGGGGCTCCCGCGCCACCCGCTCCGCCAGCGCATCCAGGTGCTCCGGGCGGTGCTCGCCGATGAACCAGGGATGCAGCCCCAGCGCTGGGTGGAGCCGCCCCGAGGTCTTCGCAACCGCCAGCAGGACGTCCCAGCCCGAGGCCGTCACCCCCGGCAGCACCAGGGCCCGGATGCCCCGCTCGGCACAGCCGGCCAGCACCGACTCCCGGTCGGGATCGAACGCCGACGCATCCAGGTGGCAGTGGGTATCAATCAGGTCCATTTGGATGGCGAAGTCACGCCCGCGGCCGGGCCGTTCACAGGTAGACCAGGCTCTTGGCCAGCATCAGGGCGTCCTCGCGGCCATCCCGTGACGGGTAGTAGGCACGGCGGACACTGTACTGATTGAAGCCGAGCTGTTCATACAGCCTGAGCGCGGCGAGGTTGGAGGGGCGGACTTCCAGCAGGGCGATATCGGCGCCGTGCGCACGGGCCGTGCGCAGCATCTGCTCCAGGAGCATGCGCCCGATGCCCCGCCCCTGCCAGTCGGGGTCCACGCACAGGTTGAGAATATGGCTCTCGCCGGCGGCCACCGACATGATCCCGTAACCCGTCAGGGCGGAATCCGCCTCGGCCAGCCAGCAGCTGTAGCCGACCTGGAGGCAGTCACGGAAGATGCCCTCGGTCCAGGGAAACTCGTAGGAGCGGACCTCCACGCCGATGACCGCCTCGACATCCTCCTGGGTCATCGGCCTGAGGCTCACACCCGCCGGTCTGGGAACGGCGCTCATCTCTCCTCCTCCCGGATGCCGGCGCGATCCGGCTCGTCGCGGTACCGGGTTTCATTGTAGACATCCACGGCCAGGCACAGATCCTGCCACGACTTGCGCTTCTCCTGCGGCGAGCGCAGCAGGTAGGCCGGATGGTAGGTCACGACGAGCGGGATGCCGTCCCCGTCAAGCCGGTGCACCCGGCCCCGCAGACGCCCGACGGGATCATGGCTGTGCAGCAGGGTCTGGGCGGCCACCCGACCCACCACCAGGACGATCTTCGGCTGCATCAGCTCGATCTGGCGCCGCAGGAAGGGGAGACAGGCCGCTGCCTCCTCGGGCTTCGGATCGCGGTTGTTGGGCGGGCGGCACTTGAGGATGTTGGCGATATAGGCCCGGCTGCGATCGAGGCCGATGGCGGCCAGCATCGCGTCGAGCAGCTTGCCCGCCCGACCCACGAACGGTTCCCCCAGCCGGTCCTCGTCGGCACCCGGGGCCTCGCCGATGATCAGCCAGTCGGCGCTCCGGTTGCCCACGCCGAACACCGTCCGGCTGCGGTTGGCCACCAGTTCGGGGCACGCCTGGCAGTCGGCCACGCAGCCGGCAAGCGCCTCCCAGCCCAGGGTCGCGATCCGGTCGGGAATCCCCCTGCCCGTTTCCGGAGCCGTGGCGGAGACGGTTTCGGGCAGCGGAACCGCCGCCGGGCCGGGGCCTGCCACCGCTCCCGGTCCGGCGGTCTCCGCCGTGACCTCGGGCGCGGCGGACTGCGGCGCAGCACCGCCGGCCCCCGGGATGGCGGCGGCGGTGTCCGCCCGCCGTACCCAGGCGGTGATCCCCATGGCGTCCAGGTAACGCAGCCGGCGGTTGCTCACGGATATCGCCATGGCCGGTCCGGGGGTGGCGCCCCTTCAGACATCCCCGAGCTGGGGGTGCGCGCGGGCCGTCGGCTCCAGGATCTTGTTCAGGGCGTTGACGTAGGACTTGGCGGAGGCGATGACGATGTCCGTGTCGGCGCCCAGTCCGTTGACGATCCGGCCGCCCTTCTCCAGCCGGACCGTCACCTCGCCCTGGGAGTCGGTGCCGCTGGTGATGGCGTTCACCGAGTAGAGTTGCAGCGTCGTCTGGCTGTTGACCACCGATTCAATGGCCTTGAAGGCGGCATCGACCGGTCCGCCACCGGGCGCCGTGGTCCGCACCTCCGTCCCGTCGACGGTCAGGGTGACCGTGGCCTCGGGAGTCTCCCCGGTCTCGGAACAGACCCGCAGGGAGACCAGCTTGACCCGCTCATTGCCGCTCTCGAGGCTGGCCTCGGTGACCAGCGCCTGCAGGTCCTCGTCATAGATCTCGTGCTTCTTGTCGGCGAGGTCCTTGAACCGGGCGAAGGCGCTGTTGAGATCCTCCTCGGATTCGAAGTGGACCCCGAGGTCCTCGAGCCGACTGCGGAAGGCGTTGCGTCCCGAGTGCTTGCCCAGGACGATGCGGTTGGCGCTCCAGCCCACATCCTCGGCGCGCATGATCTCGTAGGTCTCGCGGCTCTTGAGCACGCCGTCCTGGTGGATGCCCGACTCGTGGGCGAAGGCGTTGGCGCCCACGATGGCCTTGTTGGGCTGCACCGGGAAGCCGGTGATGCCCGCCACCAGCCGCGAGCAGGTCATGATCTGGGTGGTGTCCAGGTCGGTGTCGCAGGGGAAGACATCGCGCCGGGTACGCACCGCCATGACCACCTCCTCCAGGGAGGCGTTGCCCGCCCGTTCGCCCAGGCCGTTCAGCGTGCACTCCACCTGGCGGGCGCCGTTGAGCACCGCGGCCAGCGAGTTGGAGACCGCCAGGCCCAGATCGTTGTGGCAGTGCACCGAGAAGACCGCCCGATCGGCATTGGGAATGCGCTCCATCAGCTGCCGGATGGTCTCCCCGAACTGGTGGGGCATGGCGTAGCCCACCGTGTCCGGCACGTTGACGGTGGTGGCGCCGGCCTCGATGACCGCCTCGAAGATGCGGCACAGGAAATCGAGCTCGGAGCGCCCGGCATCCTCGGCCGAGAACTCCACGTTGTCGGTCCACTGGCGCGCCCGCTTCACCGCCCAGACCGCCTGTTCCAGCACCTGGTCCGGGTTCATGCGCAGCTTGCGCTCCATGTGGATGGGCGAAGTGGCTATGAAGGTATGGATGCGTCCGGACTCCGCCTCGCGCAGCGCCTCCCCGGCCCGGTCGATATCCTTCTCCAGGGCGCGGGCCAGGCCGCAGACGGTGCTCTCGCGAACGGCTCTGGCAACGGCCTGCACCGCCTCGAAATCACCCGGGCTGGCCATGGGGAAGCCGGCCTCGATCACATCCACGCGCAGGCGCTCCAGCGCCTTGGCGATACGAATCTTCTCCTCCCTGGTCATGGAGGCGCCGGGGCTCTGTTCGCCGTCGCGCAGCGTGGTGTCGAAGATGATGAGTTTGTCTGGCTGGGTCATGAATTCCACTCCTCGTAGCGCACTCCAGTTTACAGCCCTTCAACCCGACAAAGCCACATTGAGCGCCCGGGGAAGCCGGCCCCGGGACATGGCCGGGGCGCACGGCAGGCGGAGCCACGCCCCGCGGTTGCAGCGCCGGACAAGGCCCTTGGGCCCTTGCCTGCGCACTGCGCCTTGTCCCGACGTTTTCGGGGGGCTCTGCAAACACTTTTCAGATGTGAAACACCACCCAGGGCGGGAGAGCTTCCCGGGTGGTCGCGGGGAGTCGGCCGGGACGGAGGCTCAGTGCCCGCCGCTGTCGCGATCCCGGGCCCGGACGGCACGGCGGCGGCGGACATCCCGCAGGGTCAGTATCGGTCCGGAAAGGGCGTAGAGGAGGAATCCGGCGAACAGCACACGGGAGGGCGAAGTGGCCACGAGCATGAACAGGAGCACCACGACGAGGATGCGGAAGAACGGGACCTTGCCGCGGAAATCCAGATCCTTGAAGCTGTGGTAGCGCAGGTTGCTGACCATCAGCAGCCCGGCCAGGGCGGTCAGCACCAGGGCGGGAACGGCCACCAGGTCCGGCCCCAGCCCGTACTCGGTGCCCACCCAGACCATGCCCGCCACGATGGCTGCGGCGGACGGGCTCGGGAGCCCCTGGAAATAGCGCTTGTCGGCACTGCCGACCTGGGTGTTGAAGCGGGCCAGCCGCAGGGCCGCGCTGGCGGTATAGAGGAATGCGGCCAGCCAGCCCAGCTTGCCCAGCGAGGAGAGGGCCCACTCGTAGGCCACCAGCGCCGGGGCCACGCCGAACGCCACCATGTCGGAGAGGCTGTCGTACTCGGCGCCGAACGCGCTCTGGGTGTTGGTCATGCGTGCCACCCGGCCGTCCAGCCCGTCCAGCACCATGGCCACGAACACGGCCACGGCCGCCGCCTCGAAACGGCCGTTCATGGCCGCCACCACGGCATAGAAGCCGGCGAACAGCGCCGCGGTGGTGAACAGGTTGGGAAGCAGGTAGATGCCCCGGGGACGGGGCTTCGGGTCCGGGTTTTCGGGCTTGTCGCTCATGGCCCGATTATACGTCAAGATCCCGGGGGCATATCCAGCACGACACGGAAAAGCCGGCCCCGCAGGGGCCGGCTTTCCGTTCACCGTTCGCTTGCGGGCCAGGAACCGGGGCGAACCCGGCCCACCGGCCGCTCGGATCAGTTCTTGGAGCGATCCACCAGCTTGTTGGCGCCGATCCAGGGCATCATGGAGCGCAGCCGCTCGCCCACCTGCTCGATGGGATGGGCGGCGTTGAGGCGCCGGCGCGCGGTCATCTCGGGATAGCCGGTGCGGCCCTCGAGGATGAAGTTCTTCGCGTAGTTGCCGTTCTGGATGTTCTCCAGCGCCTCCTTCATGGCCCAGCGGCTCTCCTCGTTGATCACCTTGGGTCCGGTGACGTACTCGCCGTACTCGGCGTTATTGGAGATGGAGTAGTTCATGTTGGCGATGCCGCCCTCGTACATGAGGTCGACGATCAGCTTCAGCTCGTGCAGGCACTCGAAGTAGGCCATCTCGGGCGCGTAGCCAGCCTCCACCAGGGTCTCGAAACCGGCCTTCACCAGTTCCACGGCACCGCCGCAGAGCACGGACTGCTCGCCGAAGAGGTCGGTCTCGGTCTCGTCCTTGAAGGTGGTCTCGATGACGCCGGTGCGGCCGCCGCCGATGGCCGAGGCGTAGGACAGCGCAATCTCCTTGGCGCGGCCGGAGGCGTCCTGGTGCACGGCGATGAGGTCCGGGATGCCGCCGCCCTTGACGTACTCGGAGCGCACGGTGTGACCCGGCGCCTTGGGCGCGATCATGATCACGTCCAGGTCGGCACGGGGGACGATCTGGTTGTAGTGGATGTTGAACCCGTGGGCGAAGGCCAGCACACCGCCCTGCTTGAGGTTGGGCCCGATGTCGTTGGCATAGATGTCCGCCTGGTTCTCGTCCGGGGCCAGGACCATGACCAGGTCGGCCCACTTGCAGGCCTCGTCCACGGCCTTGACGGCGAGGCCGGCGGCCTCGGCCTTGGCCGCGGAGCCGGAACCGGGCCGCAGGCCCACCACCACCTCGACGCCGGAGTCCTTCAGGTTGTTCGCATGGGCATGGCCCTGGGAGCCGTAACCGACGATAGCCACCTTCATGCCCTGTATGATGGACAGGTCGGCGTCTTTGTCGTAGTAGATTTGCATGTTCTTCAGTCCTCCCCCTGAGGGTCTGTATCAGTCAAGCGTCGACGGGCGCAGCGCCCGCATTGGATTGAATTGGGTGTGGGATCAGGCGCGCAGGCCCTTCTCGCCGCGGGCGATGCCGAGCACGCCGGAGCGCACGACCTCGAGGATGACCAGCTCCCCCACGGCCTGCAGGAACGCATCCAGCTTGCCGCTGTTGCCGGTGAGCTCCACGGTGTAGGTGGTGGCGGTCACCTCGATGATGCGGCCGCGGAAGATGTCCACCAGGCGCTTCAGCTCCTCCCGGCCGGCGCCGGTGGCGCGCAGCTTGATGAGCATCATCTCGCGCTCCATGTGCGGACCCTCGGTGAGATCGAGCAGCTTCACCACGTCCACCAGCTTGTTCAGCTGCTTGGTGATCTGTTCGATGATCTCCTCCGATCCGCTGGTGACCAGGGTCATGCGCGAGACCGTGGGGTCCTCGGTGGGCGCCACGGTGAGCGATTCGATGTTGTAGCCCCGGGCGGAGAACAGTCCCGCCACCCGCGACAGCGCACCGGCCTCGTTTTCCATCAGTATCGAAATGATGTGCCGCATAATTTCAGTATGCCCGTCCGTCTGTGGCGTCCCGGTTCAGACCAGGATCATCTCGTTGAGCCCGGCCCCGGCGGGGATCATGGGATAGACGTTCTCGGTGGGGTCCACCAGGAAGTCCATGAACACCAGCCGGTCCTTGAGGGCGATGGCCTCGCGCAGCGCCGGTTCCACGTCCTCCGGGCGGCTGATCTGCATGCCCACGTGGCCGTAGGCCTCCGCCAGCTTGACGAAGTCCGGCAGCGACTCCATGTAGGACTGGGCGTAGCGCCCCTGGTAGAAGAACTCCTGCCACTGCCGGACCATGCCCAGAAAGCCGTTGTTCAGGTTGATGATCTTCAACGGCAGCGCGTACTGGCGGCAGGTGGAGAGCTCCTGGATGTTCATCTGGATGCTGCCCTCGCCGGTGATGCAGCAGACCGTCGCGTCGGGATGGGCGAACTGCACGCCCATGGCCGCGGGCAGGCCGAACCCCATGGTGCCGAGACCGCCGGAGTTGATCCAGCGCCGCGGCTTGTCGAACTTGTAGAACTGGGCGGCGAACATCTGGTGCTGGCCCACGTCGGAGGTGACGAAGGCGTCGCCCCCGGTGACCTGGTAGAGGGTATCCACCACCAGCTGGGGCTTGATGCGCTCGCTGGCGGGGTCGTACTTGAGGCAGTCGAGCGAGCGCCACTCGCCGATCTGGTCCCACCAGGCCTTGAGCGCCTCGGCGTCGGACTTGCCGCCCGATTCGCGCAGCAGCCGCAGCGCCTGGCGCAGGACCGGTTCCACCTGACCCACGATGGGGATGTCCACCTTCACGTTCTTGGCGATGGAGGCCGGATCCACGTCCACGTGGATGATGCGCGCCGTGGGGCAGAACTTCTCGATGTTGCCGGTGACCCGGTCGTCGAAGCGGGCGCCGATGGCCACCAGCACGTCGCAATGGTGCATCGCCATGTTCGCCTCGTAGGTCCCGTGCATGCCCAGCATGCCCAGGAACTGCGGGTCGGTGGCGGGATAGCCGCCCAGCCCCATCAGGGTGTTGGTGATGGGGAAGCCCAGTTCCCGGGTCAGCTCGGTGAGCACCTCGGCGGCCCCGCCCAGCACCACGCCGCCACCGCTGTAGATCATGGGGCGCTTGGCCTCGAGCATGAGGTCCACGGCCTTCTTGATCTGGCCGGTATGCCCCTTCACCACGGGATTGTAGGAGCGCATCTTCACCGACTTGGGAAAGACGTACTCGGTCCGCGCGGCGGTGACATCCTTGGGAATATCCACCACCACCGGGCCCGGCCGGCCGCTGGCGGCGATGTAGAAGGCCTTCTTCAGGGTCTCGGCCAGATCGGCCACGTCCTTGACCAGGAAGTTGTGCTTCACGCAGGGACGGGTGATGCCGAGCGTATCCACCTCCTGGAAGGCGTCGTTGCCGATGAGGTGAGTGGGAACCTGGCCGGTGAGCACCACCATCGGAATGGAATCCAGGTAGGCGGTCGCGATGCCGGTCACGGCATTGGTGGCGCCCGGGCCGGAAGTGACCAGGGCGACGCCCACCTTGCCGGTCGAGCGGGCATAGGCATCGGCGGCATGGGTGGCCGCCTGCTCGTGACGTACCAGGATGTGCTTTACGGCGTCCTGCGTGTACAGCGCGTCATAGATGTGCAGAACAGCGCCCCCGGGATAACCGAAGATGATGTCCACACCCTCGTCCTCGAGGAACTGCACCACTATCTGGGCACCGGTCAGCTCCACAGCGTCACTCCCCTTACGAGAAAAAATGCCCGTGAATACGGGCAGTTGCATCCTAATCTGAACTACGGCACGAGTGTTTGCGGAAACAGATACCGGAGTCCGGAAACCACAAAGCCGGGGTCCGGCCCGGCCTTGTCCCACTCCGGGCCGGCGTTTGAACCCGGTTTCGTCGGAGGCGTGCGGCAGTGCGAAAATTCAAAAACTACTGTTATCCGCCGCACAGGTCAAGACATAACCTCTCACCAATATGGGAAAACACTTGGTGATCCGAAGGTTACTGCCAGGCACCCGGATTGCGCAGGAGCCGTGTTGCGACACGCCAACTGATAAGGTAGATTTATGCGCGCATCTGATTCTCTTCTGTTGCGTTGCGACATCCGGAGCCCCAATGACCAAGACGACCACCCCCACCATCGTCATCGAGGGCCTCACGGTCGATGGCCGCAAGTTCCGCCCCAGCGACTGGGCCGAGCGCATCAGCGGCAACCTCTCCACCTTCGACAATCGCCGCATCCACTACTCTCCCCTGGTCCGCCCGGCGGTCAAGAACGGCGTCAAGTGCGTACTGCTGGATCCCTCGCTGCAGCAGGCCGCACCCGCGCTCTATGCGGAGATGATGGAGTTCGCCCGGGCCAACAACCTGCGCCTCTGCCACGAGATCGACGAGGGTTAGCGTACCGCGTCCCGTGCGCACCGGCCGCAACCGCACCCTCCCCGTTTTCGCCTCCAGCGACTTCCCCGAATGTGACCGGCACGGCATTTCCGCGGTCCGGGCACCCGCCGGCCGGGACTCCCGCTTAACCCGGTGGGGGTTTCGGTCTATATTCAGGCAAGGAAACCGGGGAGACTGCATGCCATGGAAAAAATCCGCCTGAAGGCGTTCCTGCACACCTTCGTGCTGGCGCTGCTGCTGGCGCCCGTACTCGCCACCGCGGCCACCACCTACACCTGGGTGGACGATCAGGGGGTCACCCACTTCTCCCAGTTTCCACCGGAACACGGCGAGGTGCGGGTCATCAATCCCTACGTCCCCCGCCCCGTCACCCCGCCCGCGGAAGCGAAGTCCCCCGATGCCATGAGCGCCGAGCCCGCTGAACCGCCCAGGCCAGCCGAGTCCTCCGCCGAGGAACAGGCGGTCAAGCAACAGCTGGAGACGGTGCGGGCCGACAACTGCCGCAAGGCCCGGGCCAATCTCAACACCCTCACCACCGGTGGGCGGCTGCGCTATACCGACGCCGAGGGCAACGTGCGGTTCCTGACCGACGAGGAGCGCCAGGCCCGCATCGAGGAGGCCCAGGGTCAGATCGAGGAGTATTGCACCGAGTAACCGCCCCGGCTCCCGGAACCACCCGGATCACCACGAAAAATCTTCACCACGAAGACACGGAGGTCACGAAGAAAGACAGAAAGACAGAAAAGAAATAATTAACCGCAGATCGGCGCTGATTTTCGTTGATTAGACGGTACAGGCCAATGCAACCTGTAGCCGGGCGGGTCGCCAGTCATGGGCGGCGTACGCTCCCGGTGAAGCGCCCCCCGCCTATCCAGGGCCTACGCAAAATCAACGTCAATCAACGCCAATCTGCGGTTAACCGTTTTTCTTCTTTCAGTCGCCTTCGTGTTCTTCGTGCCTTCGTGGTGGATCCCTCGCCCTACAGCTCCCGGTCCAGGAACGCCCGCGTGACCTCCCAGGCCGCCACGGCAGCCTCGCCGTCATAGCGCTGCCCCGAGGGATTGGCGAAGGCGTGATTGGCGTCGTAGCTGTGCACCTCCAGGCGCTTCCCGGCCGCCTGCATCGCCTGCTCGAAGGCCGCCACCTTGTCCGGGCTGATGGACTGATCCTGGGTGGCGAAGATGCCCAGCACCGGACCGCGCAGCTTTTCCAGCACGTCCGGATCGGCCACCAGCGGCCCGTAGTAGATGACGGTGGCATCCACCACCTCCGGCGCCGCCAGGCTCGCCTGCAGCGACTGCCCGCCGCCGAAGCACCAGCCGATGGTCGCCAGCTTCCGCCCGGGGGCGGCCAGTGACTCCAGCGCGGCGGTCATCTTGGCATTGGCCTCCTGCTGGTTCACCGCCTTCATCAGCGAACGGGCCGTGTCGGGATCGGTGGCCACGCCGCCGCCGTAGAGATCGACGGCATAGGCGCGATAGCCGAGGCGCGCGAAGCGATCGGCCCAGGCACGGATGTGGTCGTTCAGGCCCCACCACTCGTGGATGAGCAGGATACCCCGGTCGGCATCCTCCGGACCGGTGGCATAGACGCCGAACTCAACGCCGTCGGCGGTCTTCAGCGTCGTGTCACCGCCCAGCAGCTGATCGGGCGAGCGGGGATTCAGCTCGTGGTCCTCGTCGCGCAGCATGTCCGCCGCTCCCGCGGCGCCGGAAGACCCGAGCAGCAGGCACAGCAGTCCGGCAAGCACACTCTTCATGGCAGCTCCTCCGTTTATTGTTGAGTCACGGAGTCAAGTATATGCCTCCCTTGACGCAATGAAAGAGCGAACCGGTGCCATGTCAGCAAACGCCGGCACGGGCAGCCCTAGCCGTCCAGCCAGCGCACCAGGTAATAGAGCCGGAAGCCCTCGGAGGAGCGGGAAGGGCCGAGCACCTGGGCCGCATGGAGATCGCGGGCGGGGTCCGCCGCGGCCACGGCCTCCTGCTCGGTGGCGAAGAGCTGCACGCAATTCTCCGGGAAGCGCTTGCGGGCCCGGCGCGGCGTATAGACCACCGCCGGATGCTCGCGCACCAGCCGGGTCTCGGCGTCGGGACGGATTTCGGGCATTAGCGTGAGTGCGTGAGTGCGTGAGTGCGTGAGTGCGTGAGTGCGTGAGTGCGTGAGTGCGTGAGTGCGTGAGTGCGTGAGTGCGTGAGTGCGTGAAACCCGAGTATCACGGCCGGTCACCAGCCTGTAAACCCTCACCACCCAAACCTTCACCACGAAGGCACGAAGAACACGAAGACGACTGAAAGAAGAAAAACGGTTAACCGCAGATTGGCGTAGATTGACGTTGATTTTGTGTAGGCCCTGGATAGGCGGGAGGGGCGGGTTCACCGGGAGCGTATGCCTCCCATGACTTGCGACCCGCCCGGCTACTGTTTGCATTGGCCTGTACCACCAAATCAACGAAAATCAACGCCAATCTGCGGTTGATCTTAAGTTGCCTTTTCTTCGTGTTCTTCTTCGTGTTCTTCGTGCCTTCGTGGTGAAATCAACGTGCCTTCGTGGTGAAGTCAAACACTCAGGCCGCGCGGGCTTCGCCCTTGCGGAACTCGAGCCCCTCCCCGCCGGCGTCCACCTCGATGGTGTCGCCGGGGCCGAAGCGCCCGGAGAGGATGGCCTGGGCGAGCGGGTTCTCCACCTGCTGCTGGATCGCCCGCTTCAGCGGACGGGCGCCATAGACCGGGTCGTAGCCCGCCTCCGCCAGCCGGTCCAGAGCCCCCTCGGTGAGGACGATGTCCATGTCGCGCTCGCGCAGGCGGCGGCGCAGGTACTCGCTCTGGATGCGGGCGATGTTGCGGATCTGCGCCTGGCCCAGGGGGTGGAACACCACCGTCTCGTCGAGGCGGTTGATGAACTCGGGCCGGAAATACTGGCCCACCACCTCCATCACCGCCGCCTTCATCTCCTGGTAGTGCTCCTCGCCGGCCAGCTTCTGCACCAGGTCCGAGCCGAGGTTCGAGGTCATCACCACCACCGTGTTGCGGAAGTCGACGGTACGGCCGTGACCGTCGGTCAGCCGGCCGTCGTCGAGCACCTGGAGCAGGACGTTGAAGACATCCGGGTGGGCCTTCTCCACCTCGTCCAGCAGGATCACCGAGTAGGGCCGGCGGCGCACCGTCTCGGTGAGGTGGCCGCCCTCCTCGTAACCCACGTAGCCGGGCGGAGCGCCGATGAGTCGGGCCACCGAGTGCTTCTCCATGAACTCCGACATGTCGATGCGCACCATCGCCTCCTCGGTGTCGAAGAGGAACTCGGCCAGCGCCTTGCACAGCTCGGTCTTGCCCACGCCGGTGGGCCCGAGGAACAGGAACGAGCCGATGGGCCGGTTGGGGTCCGAGAGCCCGGCGCGGGAACGGCGGATGGCGTCGGCAACCGACCGGATGGCCTCGTCCTGGCCCACCACCCGGCGGTGCAGCGCCGCCTCCATCTGCAGCAGCTTGTCCCGCTCGCCCTCCAGCATCTTGGCGACCGGGATCCCGGTCCAGCGCGCCACCACCTCGGCGATCTCCTCCTCGCCCACGCGGTTGCGCAGCAGCTTGAACTCCTGCTGCTCGGCCGCCGCCGCCTGGGCCAGCTGCTTCTCCAGCTCCGGCACCCGGCCGTACTGCAGCTCGGCCATGCGCTGGAGATCACCGGCGCGGCGCGCCGTTTCCAGCTCCAGCTGCACCCGGTCGAGCTCCTCCTTGATGTGGGCGGTGCCCTGCAGGGCCGCCTTCTCGCCCTTCCACACCTCCTCCAGGTCGGAGAACTCGCGCTCGAGCCGCTCGATCTCGCCCTCGATCTGCCCCAGGCGCTTCCGGGAGGCCTCGTCGGACTCCTTGGCCAGCGCCTCGCGCTCGATCTTGTACTGGATGAGCTTGCGCTCCAGCCGGTCCATCTCCTCGGGCTTGGAGTCGATTTCGATGCGGATGCGCGAGGCGGCCTCGTCCACCAGGTCGATGGCCTTGTCGGGCAGGTTGCGGTCGGTGATGTAGCGGTTGGAGAGCTGGGCCGCGGCGACGATGGCAGGATCGGTGATCTCCACGCCGTGGTGCACCTCGTAGCGCTGTTTCAGGCCGCGCAGGATGGCGATGGTGTCCTCCACGTTGGGCTCGTTCACCAGCACCTTCTGGAACCGCCGCTCCAGGGCCGCGTCCTTCTCCACGTACTCGCGGTACTCGTCCAGCGTGGTGGCGCCCACGCAGTGGAGCTCACCGCGGGCCAGCGCGGGCTTGAGCATGTTGCCGGCGTCCATGGCGCCCTCCGCCTTGCCGGCGCCCACCATGGTGTGCAGCTCGTCGATGAACAGGATGATCTGGCCTTCCTGCTTCTTGAGGTCGCTGAGCACCGCCTTGAGGCGCTCCTCGAACTCGCCGCGGAACTTGGCCCCGGCGATGAGCGAGCCCATGTCCAGGGCCAGGATGCGCTTGTGCTTCAGCCCCTCGGGAACCTCGCCGTTGATGATGCGCTGGGCCAGCCCCTCCACGATGGCGGTCTTGCCCACGCCCGGTTCGCCGATGAGCACCGGGTTGTTCTTGGTGCGCCGCTGCAGCACCTGGATGGTGCGGCGGATCTCGTCGTCACGGCCGATGACCGGATCGAGCTTGCCCTGCTCGGCCCGCTCGGTCAGGTCGATGGTGTAGCGCTCCAGGGCCTGGCGCTGGTCCTCGGCATTGGGGTCCTGCACGTTCTGCCCCCCGCGCAGGCCGTCGATGGCCTTCTCCAGCGAACCCTTGGCGGCGCCCGCCTTGCGCAGCGCCTCGCCCGCGACGCCCCGGTCCTCGAGGGCGGCGAGCACGAACAGTTCCGAGGAGATGTACTGGTCCTTGCGCTCCTGGGCCAGCTTGTCGGTCAGGTTGAGCAGCCGGCCCAGGTCGTTGGAGACATGCACCTCGCCGGAGGAGGCGCCCTGCACCTGGGGCAGCCGCTCCAGGGCGCTGCCCAGTTCGGCGCGCAGCTGGTTGACGTTCACGTCCGCCTGGGTGAGCAGGTGGCGCACCGTGCCGCCCTCCTGGTCGAGGAGCGCCACCAGCAGGTGCGCCGGCTCGATGTACTGGTGATCGCGCCCCACCGCCAGCGACTGGGCGTCGGCGAGCGCCATCTGGAACTTGGTGGTCAGCTTGTCCATCCGCATGACTGAAAACCCCTGCAGAAATATAGATTAAGGGTTAAATGGGGTCTTGCCGCGGGGATTCAACCCGGGCGGCGTCGAGGATCCGCGCCAGCTGATCCAGGCTGTCCCGCTTGCCCGTGACGTGGGCCTGTATGGGAGGGTGGGCGGTGACCCGTGCCCGGCTGCGGGGCACCACGGCCAGGACGGTCTTGCCCTGCCCGCGCACCCCGTCGATGCGCAACGGATAGATGGGGGTGTCGGTCAGCTCGGAGAGCCAGGCCGCCCCGGGCCGCAGCCGGCGCGGCGGATCCGAGTCCAGGTGGATGCGCCCGTGGGGAAAGAGCGCCACCACGTGGCCCCGTTCCAGGGCCCGCGCCGCCGCCCGCAGGGCCCGCTCCGGCCGCCCCGATCGGTCCACGGGAATGCAGCCGATGGCCCGGAACAGCCAGGTGAGCCCGTAGCGATGGTACTCCTCGGTGGCGATCATGAAGTGCAGCGGCCGCCGGCAGGCGGCGATCATCAGCAGGGGATCGAGGCCGGAGACATGGTTGGCCACCACGATGGCCCCGCCCGATTCCGGCAGGTCGACGGCATCGGCCTGCAGCCGGTGCCAGTGCCTGCAGAAAAGCCGGTTGAGGCCATCCAGCCAGTTGAGCCCGCGGTGGCCCCAGTCGGCGACCGCGGCAGACCGCACCGCCCGATCCAGGCGCCACAGGACCAGCGCCAGCAACAGCGCCGCGGCGGCCCAGGGCAGGACCGGTATGGTCACTCCGCCTCCCGCGCCGCGCGCAGCCCGCGCTGCTCGTTGACCGTCAGCAACAGCGCCAGCCCCACGATGAAGAAGGCCAGGGTGGAAAGCAGCGCGAGGCGGTGATCGCCGCCGGTGCCGTAGCTGATGAGGCCGTAGCTGACCGGGCCGACGATGGCGGCCAGCTTCACCGCCAGGCCCCAGAGGCCGAAGAACTCCGCCGATCGGCCGGCGGGCGAGAAACGCCCCACCAGGGCCCGGCCGGCGGACTGGCTGGCGCCCATGGCCAGCCCCACCAGGTTGGCCACCACCCAGAAGGCGGTCTTGGTCCCGCCCAGGTAGGCGAGCCCCATGGCGAGGATCCAGATCACCAGCGTCAGCGCCAGGGTGGGAATGGAGCCCATGAGATCCTGCATGCGCCCGAAGGCGAGCGCGCCGAGCGCCGCGGTCGCGTTCACCACCAGGATCATCACCAGCACCTCGTTGGTGCCGAAACCCAGCACCTGCTGGGCATAGACCGCCGCCAGCACCACCACGGTCTGGATGCCCGCGTGGTAGACGGTCAGCGTCACCAGGAAGCGGAACAGGTCGGTGAAGCGGCGCACATGGCGCAGGGTGTCGGCAACCCGCCCCCAGCCGGCCCGGATCCAGCAGCGCCAGCCGGCCGGGCAGTCGGGGTCGAGGGGGGTCGGCAGCGCCCGCTCCCGCAGCACCAGGAAGGTGGGCAGCGCGGCCAGGGCGAAGGCCACCGCCACCAGCAGCATCACCACCGGCACGTAGTCCACGGCGGTCTGGCCCCGGCCGCCGGCCCAGGTCACGTAGGCCAGGCACAGCCCCAGCACCAGCAGCCCGCCGAAGTAGCCGAGCGCCCAGCCGTAGGCCGACACCCGGCCCATCCGCTCCGGGGTGGCGATCTCGGGCAGGAAGGCGGCGATGAAGTTCTCGCCGGAGGCGAACATGAAGCTGGAGAGCACCAGCAGGGTCATCGCCAGCGCCACGTCGCCCGGCCCGACCAGGGCGAGACCGGCGGTGAAGATCACGCAGCCCAGGGTGGAGGCGAGGAGAAATCGTTTCTTGGCCGCGCTGTGATCGGCGATGGCCCCGACCAGCGGCGCGCTCACCAGCACCAGGGCGTTGGAGATGCCCACCGCCAGGGTCCACAGCAGGGTGGCCAGCCCCTCGCCCTGCCCGGCCGCCACCACGCCCACGAAGTAGGCGTTGAACACCGCGGTGAGCACGACCGTGGTATAGCCGGAATTGGCGAAGTCGAACATGGCCCAGGCCCAGACCTCGCGGCGCGAGGCCCGGCCCGGGAGGGGGTGGGGCATGAGCGGCGAGGAGAGACCGGCGCCCGCCTCCGCCTCGCCACGGGGGCCGTCGGCGTTCACTGGTAGACCTTGCGCCGGAACAGGTCGTTGCGCCGGCTCACCAGGCGGTCCAGGAACAGCAGTCCGTCCAGGTGATCCATCTCGTGCTGGACGGCACGGGCCTCGTAGCCCTCCATCGCGTACTCGTGACGCTCGCCGAACGGGTCCTGCGCCACCAGGGTGATGCGCTCGGCACGGATCACGTTGCCCGTATAGTCGGGCACCGACAGGCAGCCCTCGCGGCCCACCGCGTAGCCGTCCCACTCGGCAATCTCGGGATTCACCAGCACCAGGCGGCCGTGACTCTTCGTCTTCCTGCGCCCGGAAACATCCACGATTACCGCGCGGATGAAGCGGCCCACCTGGGGCGAGGCGATGCCCACCGCGCCGGGCCCAGCCAGGCGGGTCTCCTCCAGGTCGTCGAGAAAGGCCCGCAGCGCGTCGTCGAACACCTCCACCGGCTCCGACACCTGTTTCAGCCGCTCGTCGGGATAGGTCAGGATCTCCAGTACCGCCATCGGCCTACCCCACCAGGGTATCGATGGGGGCGAGCTTCACCTCGACGCCCTGTTCACTGGCCAGCAGTTCGAGGGCCGATTCCAGCGCCTCCACCGACTCCATGGCCACGCCCTCGATGAACAGGATGTAGATGGGGTTCTCCTCCGTGCCGCCCACGTCCGAGGCGAGGTCGGTGATGTTCAGACCCGCCTGGGCCAGGGCGCCGGTGACCGCGGCGACGATGCCCGCCCGATCGGCGCCGTAGACGGTGATGCGCACATCCGGCTCCACGTGGTGATGCAGTTCCCCGTCGATGCGGTCCACATGCAGGCGCAGGCCGAGGGAGTCGGAAACCGGTCGCACCAGCCCTTCCAGGCCATGGGTGGTACCCTCGAACTGGACCATCAGCATGATGGTGAAGTTGCCGCCCAGACGCACCATGGATGCCTCACCCAGGTTGCAGCCCCCCTCGTACAGGGCCGAGGTCACCCGCGCCACGATACCCGGTGCGTCCTTGCCCACCAGGGTCAGCATGTACCACTGCGTCATTCGGTCTCCTCCCTCGAAAATCCATGCCACCCGCCACGATGGCGGATTGTTGCCCTGCAAGATCGGGATGATACCCGATTCCAGGCCCATACCCATCCGGCCCGGGAAGGAACCGGTGCCCGCGTGGCTCCGTGGTGATCGCCCCAGATCGGCGCCGTCAGTCCGCGATCCAGACCAGGCTGGCCATGCGGCCGGTGACGCCGTCCCGGCGATAGGAGAAGAAACGGTCCACGGCGGTGAAGGTGCACCAGTGCCCGCCGTACACCGCGGTGACACCGGCTGCCGCCAGGCGCAGCCGGGCGAGGGTGTAGAGATCCGCCAGCCAGCGACCCGCGGGCGAGGGGCGAAAGGCGGCGTCGGCACCGGGCGTGTTCTCGAGAAACGCCCGGCGCACCTCCCCGCCCACCTCGTAGGCGGACGGCCCTATGGCCGGGCCCAGCCAGGCGAGCAGTCGGCCCGGTTCGGTCTGCAGGGCGGTGACAGCCGCCTCCAGCACGCCGGCCGCCAGCCCGCGCCAGCCGGCGTGGACGGCCGCCACCCGGCTGCCATCGAGGTCGCAGAACAGGACCGGAAGGCAGTCGGCGGTCAGCACGGCACAGGCCCGGCCCGGCCCCCGGGCCACCGCCGCGTCGGCTTCGCAGCCGGCGACGGCCGTCCCCGACTCCGCCACCGCGCAGCCGTGCACCTGGTTCAGCCACAGGGGTTCGGCGGGGAGCGCCAGGGCGGCGGCGAGGCGCGCGCGGTTGGCGGCCACCGCGGCCGGGGCATCGCCCACGTGGTCACCGAGGTTCAGGCTGGCGTAGGGTCCGCCGCTCACCCCGCCGGTACGGAGGGTGCAGGCTGCCCGTACCCGGGCGGGCGCGGGCCAGTCGGGGAGGATGAGGTCGTCGGGGGACATGGCGTTCCGTGTTCCGTGTTCCGTGTTCCGTGTTCCGTGTTCCGTGTTCCGTGTTCCGTGAGTGCGTGAGTGTGTGAGTGTGTGAGTGTGTGAGTGCGATGGTGCCCTTCACCCTTCACCCTTCACCCTTCACCCTTCACCCGACTTCAAACATCCCAGGGCTCGACCTCGAGGTGCCGGGCGTCCTCCCGCAGGACCTCGATGAGCCGGACCATGTCGTCCGGGAGGGGGGCCTCCCAGCTGACCGCCTCCCCCGTGGCGGGATGCACGAGGCTCAGCCGCCAGGCATGCAGGGCCTGGCGGCGGAATGCGCGCAGCGCCTCCACCAGCGGTTCGGTGGCGCCGGGGGGGAGCTGGAGCCGTCCGCCATAGACGGGGTCCCCCAGGAGCGGATGGCGGATATGGGCCATGTGCACCCGGATCTGGTGGGTGCGGCCGGTCTCCAGCCGGACCCGGATGCGGGTGTGGCCGCGGAAACGCTCCGCCACCCGGTAGTGGGTCACGGCCGGCTTGCCGTTCAGCACCACCGCCATGCGCTTGCGCTGGACCGGGTGCCGTCCGATGGGAGCATCCACCTTCCCGCCGCCGGTGAGCACGCCGACGCAGACCGCCTCGTACTCCCGCCCCATGGTGCGGGCCTGCAGCTGCTCCACCAGCCGGGTGTGGGCCCCCAGAGTGCGGGCCACCACCAGCAGTCCGCTGGTCTCCTTGTCCAGCCGGTGCACCAGCCCGGCGCGGGGCACCCGGGCCAGCTCCGGAGCATGATGCAGCAGGGCATTGACCAGGGTGGAGTCCGGATTTCCGGCCGCGGGGTGCACGACCAGCCCCGCCGGCTTGTTGATGACCAGCAGCTCGTCGTCCTCGTGGACAATGTCCAGGTGAATCGGCTGGCCTTCCCAATTATCATTGGCCTCCAGCTCGGCCCGGATCCGGACCTGCTCGCCGCCCTCCACCCGGTCCCGTGGGCGAAGGTGGCGGCCGTCGACCTCCACGCAGCCGTCCCGGATCCAGGCCTGCAGCCGTGAGCGCGAGTAGTCGGGAAACAGCCCCGCGAGGGCCTGATCCAGCCGGGAGCCGGCCATCTCTTCGGGGATGGCGGCGGATAGAGAAAGGGACTTGCGCATATCGAAACGGGAAGGGGCCGATTCGGTGTCAGTACCTGCACCGCGGCCTCGCTTTTCCTCCCTATGCAAATGGGATAATCTACCACAATGCGAATCACCACCCTGCTACTGCTGCTCACCCTGCTGCTGACCGGCGGCTGTTCCCTGCTCCCGGACAAGATCGACGAGACCAAGGACTGGTCGGCGGATCGGCTCTACAGCGAGGCCAAGTCCGCGCTCGACGAGGGCGACTACGAGAACGCCATCCGGTTCTACGAACTGCTCGAGGCCCGCTTCCCCTTCGGCCGCTACGCCCAGCAGGCGCAGCTGGAGATCATCTACGCCTACTACAAGTACGACGAGTCGGCATCGGCCGTCGCGGCGGCGGACCGTTTCATCAAGCTTCACCCCCGCCACCCCAATGTGGACTACGCCTACTACATGAAGGGTCTGGCGAACTTCAACATGGGCCGGGGGCTGATCGAGCGCTACCTGCCGCGGGACGAATCCCAGCGCGATCCCGGGGCGGCCCGCCAGTCATTCCAGGACTTCTCCGACCTGGTCCTGCGTTTCCCGGACAGCAAGTACGCCGCCGATGCCCGCCAGCGCATGCTGTTCCTGCGCAACAACCTCGCCCAGTACGAGCTCAACGTGGCCGACTACTACATGCGCCGGGGCGCCTATGTCGCGGCCGCCAACCGGGCCCGCTACGTGGTGGAGAACTATCCGCGCACCCCGGCCACGCCGGACGCGCTGGCCATGCTGGCCCGCGCCTACCGGGCCATGGACATGGACGACCTCGCCGCGGACGCCCTGCGGGTACTGAAGCTCAACTACCCCGAGCACCCGGCCCTGCGGGCAGCGGCGGCGAGGTGACGGAAACGCGTCACGGGTGATCCATCGTCCCCGCGGCAACTGATTTGCCATGAAGTGCCGCATCGCCGGCACGGCAGTCCCGCCGGAGCCGGGCCGAACGCCGGGTTGCGGGTGGTTCGGCAGACGCCTGAGCGTGAAGGAAACGCCCGCCCCCTGCGGAACCGGTGGGCGGGCTGTGCATTCGATCCGGGAGCCAATCGACATGTGGGACTTTTTTGAAACGGTCCGCCACCGACATTCCGTACGCCGATACCAGAGCGACGTCGCAGTGGAACCGGAGAAGCTGCACGCCATCCTGGAGACCGCCTGCGCGGCCCCTTCCGCCGGCGACCTGCAGGCCTACCGCATCGCGGTGGTCACCGGCCAGGCGCAGCGCGAGGCCCTGCGCAACGCCGCCGGCGGCCAGGCATTCATCGCCGAGGCGCCCGCCTGCCTGGTCTTCTCCGCGGTTCCCTCCCGTTCGGCCAGGGAATACGGCGAACGCGGAGCCAGCCTGTTCGCCATTCAGGACGCCACCATTGCCGCGGCCTATGCCCAGTTGGCCGTCGTGGCCGCGGGGATGGCTTCCGCCTGGGTCGGCAGCTTCGACGAGGCGGCGGTGCGGGCTGTCATCGGGGAGACCGAAGATGTGCGGCCGGTGGCCCTGATGAGCGTGGGCTACCCCGCCGAGCTGCCGGAACCCACGCCGCGCCGTCCGCTCAAGGACGTCGTCACCCACATCGAATGAACCGGTGCGCACCGTTGCCATCTGGAAGAGACGGTTCACCAAAAAACAATTCACCACGAAGGCACGAAGGACACGGAGAAAGGCGGGAAGAGTGACCTGGCTTGTTGGAGGGACGCCTGGTTCAAGCGACCTGCCCCTCGACAACATCCAGAACAATCCTGTCCATCCTGTGAATCCTGTCTGTTCAGGTTCCCTACAAACCATTCACCACGAAGGCACGAAGGACACGGAGAAAGGCGGGAGGACTTGAACTGTTGGAGGGACGCCTGGTTCAGGCGACCTGCCCCTCGACAACATCCAGAACAATCCGGTCCATCCTGTGAATCCTGTCTGTTCAGGTTCCTTCTGTTTTGCTTCGTGTCCTTCGTGCCTTCGTGGTAGATCCTTTTGTTTTCATGGAATAAAGGCTGGAGTGGTGCAGTACACTAGATGGCGTCGTTGTCCTCTTCGCCGGTGCGGATGCGGACGACCCGCTCCACGGAAGTGACGAAGATCTTGCCGTCGCCGATCTTGCCCGTGCGGGCGGCAGCCGTCACCGCCTCGATGCAGCGCTCCACCTGGTCGTCGGCCAGCACCACCTCCACCTTCACCTTGGGAAGGAAATCCACCACGTACTCGGCGCCCCGGTAGAGCTCGGTGTGGCCCTTCTGCCGCCCGAAACCCTTCACCTCCACCACCGTCATCCCGGTGATGCCGATATCGGCCAGCGCCTCGCGTACGTCATCGAGTTTGAACGGCTTGATGATCGCTTCGACTTTTTTCATTTTCATTCCCCTCGTCGTTCAGATAGTTTGATCCTGAAGGCATGGGCGATGCGCACGGCGCACCCCACCGTGCAGGCCTTCTTTCAACTGCACTGCGCCTGCACCGGCTCAGTGCCGCCGACCGTACCCCGAGGTGATGGGATAGCGGCGGTCGCGACCGAACGCCTTGCGCGAGATGCGCACCCCCGGCGGCGCCTGCCGGCGCTTGTACTCGTTGCTGTCCACCATCCGGACGACCCGGCGCACCGTGTCCGCGTCGTGGCCGGAATCGATGATCTCGGCCACCGAACGATCCCTCTCCACGTACTGTTCCAGGATGTCGTCGAGCACGTCGTAGGGCGGCAGCGAGTCGGCATCCACCTGGTCGGGCGCCAGTTCCGCAGAGGGCGGACGGTCGATGACCCGTTGCGGGATCACCGGTGCCGTCCGGTTGCGGTATTCCGCCAGCCGGAACACGAGCGTCTTGGGCACGTCCTTGAGCAGATCGAATCCACCGGCCATGTCACCGTACAGGGTGGCGTAGCCGACTGCCAGTTCGCTCTTGTTGCCCGTGGTCAGCACCATCTTGCCCTTCTTGTTGGAGATGGCCATCAGGATGACACCGCGGCAGCGCGCCTGGATATTCTCCTCGGTGGTATCCCGGGCCAACCCGGCGAACTCCCGCTCCAGGCTGGAGAGAAAGGCGGTGAACAGCGGCTCGATGGGAATGACGTGATACTCCACCCCCAGGGCCTCGGCCTCGGCCCGCGCATCCGCCACGCTCATGTCGGCGGTGTAGCGCGAGGGCATCATCACCGCTTCCACCCGCTCACGCCCGAGGGCGTCCACGGCAATGGCCAGGGTCAGGGCCGAATCGATACCCCCGGACAGGCCGATGACCACGCCGGGAAAACCGTTCTTGTCCACGTAATCGCGCACCCCCAGCACCAGGGCCCGATAGATGGCGGCCTCGTCGTCCAGGGGTTCCGACCAGGCTCCATTGGCCGGCTCCAGATGCGCCCCGACCGTGATATCCACCGGCACCAGGGCCTCCTCGAACAGGGGCGCCCGCACGCGCACCCCGCCATCGGCCGCCATCGCCAGGGAGCCGCCGTCGAACACCAGTTCGTCCTGGCCGCCGACCAGGTTGACGTAAACGATGGGCATGCCGCCTTCCCGGACCCGCTCCCGCAGCACCGTTTCCCGCTCCAGGAGCTTGCCCCGGTGGAAGGGTGAGGCGTTGAGGTTGAGCATGAGCCGCGCGCCGGCGGCACGGGCCTGCAGCATGGGCTCCGCCATCCAGATATCCTCACAGATGGTGATGGCGACCGGTATGCCGCGAATGTCCACCACGCAGGGCCCGTTGCCGGTGGTGAAGTAGCGTTTCTCGTCGAAAACGCTGTAGTTGGGCAGGTGCTGCTTGTGGTAGACCACCTGCATCCGGCCCTCGCGCAGCAGTGCGGCGGCATTGTAATAGCCGCCCAGGGCCTGGTGCGGGAACCCCGCGATCATGTCGATGCCCTGCACCTCCCGGGCCAGCCGGGCCAGCGCTTCGCCCACCCGCGTATAGAGTTCGGGGCGCAGCAACAGGTCCTCGGGTGGATAGCCGGTGAGACTCAGCTCGGGAAACACCACCACGTGTCCGCCCAGTTCGTCACGGGCCCGGACCGCCGCCGCCGCCATCCGCTCCAGATTGCCGGTGATGTCGCCCACCAGCAGATTCAACTGAGCCATCACCACGCGGAGGGGCTCGGTCATCGACGGATTCTCCTTGGTCACACTCACGACGTCCCGGCCGCAGAGGAAAGATTGCCTATTTTCCGGTAAACACCGGGGCGAAGCAAAGCATGCCTGGCAAAGTTGGTCGCTTTTCACCCTGAAGGCGGCGCAGCCAATGAGCCCGACGCCCTGCCCGGCCGGATTCCGCCAACCGGGCGAGACATCGAACCTGGGCGGGCATTTGGCCGGATGAATCCGGCCCTACGACGCATTCACGCATTCACGCATTCACGCACTCACGCACTCACGCATTCACGCACTCCCTCGATACTCGACCATGCACAGGCGCCCGGGGCGAATTACACTTGTGTTCATGAACCTGTTCCGACTCATTGCCCTGGCGATCATCGTCTGGCTGGCCTGGCACTTCCTGCGCCGCTGGCGTGAGGGCTCCCGGCTGCCCGCGCGACGCCCGCCGGCGGCGGTCCCGACGGAGCGCATGCTCCGCTGCGCCCACTGCGGCGTCTTTGTCCCCGCCGCCGAGGCGCTGATGCGCGACGGCCAGCCGTACTGCTGCGCCCGGCACAGGGACGCGGAAGCCGGGGGGACCGGCGCATGAGCCGAACCGGGCTCGCGGGAGGGAGCCGCTGATGGGGTGGTTCGGGAACGGCATCGGCAACACGATCCTGAGCCGGCCGGGACTCGGCCAGACCTGGAAACCCCTGCAGATCCTGAATCTCTATCGCCTGCTGCTGGCGCTGATCCTCAGCGTACTGTTCTTCAGCGGCATGGGACCCAATTTCCTGGGCAGCCATCAGCCTTGGCTGTTCGGCTGGCTGAGCGGCGCCTACGTCCTGTTCGCCCTGGCGACCGTGATCACCATCCGCCGCCAGCGGCCCGGCTTCCGGGAACAGACCACGCTGCAGGTGCTGATGGACATCGCGGTCATCACCCTGCTCATGCACGCCAGCGGCGGCGTGACCACCGGCATGGGCATGCTGCTGGTGGTGAACGTGGCCGGCGGCAGCCTCCTCCTGCCGGGGCGCCACGCGTTCCTGTTCGCGGCCATGGCCAGCCTGGCGATCCTCGCCGAGCAGTTCTACGCCGACCTGTTCAGGATCTTCTCCACCACCGCCTACACCCAGTCCGGCATTCTCGGCGCCATGCTGTTCGCCGGTGCCTTCCTCGCCGACGGCCTGTCGCGCAGGGCCAGGGCGAGCGAGGCCCTTGCCGCCCAGCGCGGCGTGGATCTGGCCAGCCTCGAGCGGCTCAACGAGCACATCATCCAGCACATGCAGTCGGGCATCATCGTCGTCGACCCCGAGCTGCGCATCCGGCTGATGAACAATGCGGCCTGGTACCTTCTCGGCCTGCCCGCCTCGGTGGAAGGGCAGCGCCTGGGGCAGGTTTCGGCGCAGCTGGACGTCCAGCTGCGCCGCTGGCTGCTCGACCACGAGTACCAGCCCGTCTCGTTCCGGGTTGCGCCCACGGCCGCGGAGCTCATGCCCCGCTTCACCGCGCTGGGAAGCGGCGGCGGCTCAGGAAACCTGGTATTCCTCGAGGACATGGCGCGCACTTCCCAGCAGGCCCAGCAGCTGAAACTCGCCTCCCTGGGCCGGCTGACCGCCAGCATCGCCCACGAGGTGCGCAATCCCCTGGGCGCCATCAGCCACGCCGCCCAGTTGCTGGGAGAGACCCCCGACCTGCAGGCGGGCGACCAGCGGCTCATCGAGATCATCGGCGCCCATACCCGGCGGGTGAACGAAATCGTGGAAAGCATACTGCAGCTCTCCCGCCGGGAGGCATCCCATCCCGAGGTGCTGGATCTGAAGAGTTGGCTGGCCGCCTTCAGCGAGGAGTTCTCGCTCCAGCACGCACTCGGCCCCGGCCACCTGTTCCTGTCCATCCGGCCACCGGAAACCCGGGTGCTGATAGACGCCACCCAGTTCCGGCAGATACTCACCAACCTGTGCGAGAACAGCCTGCGCTACGGCCGCCCGCCGGATGGCCACTACCAGCTCGTCCTCCAGGGCGGCATCACCCGCGAGACCAAGGGCCCCTATCTCGACATCATCGACAACGGGCCGGGTATCGACCCGGAAGTCGCATTCCAGATATTCGAGCCCTTCTTCACCACCGACCGTACCGGCGGAACGGGGCTGGGGCTCTACATCGCCCGGGAGCTGGCGGAAGCCAACCGGGCCCGGCTCGACTACATTCCCGTACCCACCGGCGGCTGCTGTTTTCGTATCCTGTTCGCGGATCCGCGCATCCAGACACTGTAGGCTGACAGGTCATGGAACATTACAAGGCCCTCATCGTCGACGACGAACCCGATATCCGGGAGTTGCTGGAAATGACCCTGGGGCGCATGGGGATCGACACGACCACCGCGGCCGACCTGGGGGAGGCCTTCGGCCGGTTGCGCGATCAGCGCTTCGATCTCTGCCTCACCGACATGCGCCTTCCCGACGGCAACGGGATTGAACTGGTGGGTCACATCCAGGAGCACCACCCGGAACTCCCGGTCGCGGTCATCACCGCCTTCGGGAGCATGGAAACGGCCATCGCCGCACTCAAGGCCGGCGCCTTCGATTTCGTCTCCAAACCCGTCGATCTGACGGTCCTGCGGGGACTGGTGGAAAAGGCGCTCAAGCTCTCCAGCCGCACCACCGGGCGCCAGCCAGCCGCCGAGCAGCGGCTGCTCGGGGAGTCCCCGGCCATCCACAGGGTGCGGGAACTCATCGCCAAGCTCGCCCGCAGCCAGGCGCCGGTCTACATCAGCGGCGAGTCAGGAACCGGCAAGGAGCTGGTGGCACGGCTCATCCACGAAAACGGACCGCGGGCTGACATGCCCTTCGTTCCGGTGAACTGCGGCGCCATCCCATCCGAACTGATGGAGAGTGAATTCTTCGGCCACCGCAAGGGCAGCTTCACCGGCGCGCTGACCGACAAGCCCGGGTTGTTCCAGGCCGCCCACGGCGGCACCCTGTTCCTGGACGAGGCGGCGGATCTGCCCATGCACATGCAGGTGAAGCTGCTGCGCGCCATCCAGGAAAAGGCGGTCCGACCCATCGGTGCCCAGAAGGAGGTGAAGATCGATGTGCGCATCCTGAGCGCCACCCACAAGGATCTCGGCGAACTGGTCCAGCGCAACGCATTCCGCCAGGACCTCTACTACCGCATCAACGTCATCGAGCTGCATGTCCCCAGCCTCAGGGATCATCCCGAGGACATCCCCCTGCTGGCCGAGAGTATCCTCCGGCGGCTGGGCGGCCAATGGGGCCAGGACACACCGCAACTCGACCCGGCCGCCATCAGGGCCCTGACCGGATACCCCTTTCCCGGCAATGTGCGCGAACTGGAGAACATCCTGGAGCGGGCGATGACCCTGTGCGAGGGGAACGTAATCCGCACCGAGGATTTGCATCTTCCGCAGCCGAGCGGAGGCTCCGGGGTCACGACCGCTGCCGGCGAACCCCTCCCCGAGTACCTGGGCGAGCTCGAACGGGAGGCCATCCTCCAGGCCCTCGAGGAGACCCGCTGGAACCGCACCGCCGCCGCCCGCAAGCTCGGCATCACCTTCCGCGCCCTGCGCTACCGGCTCAAGAAACTCGGCATCGAGTGAAAGATCCACCAGAAAACAATTCACCACGAAGGCACGGAGGACACGAAGAAAAACCGAAGAAACTTTAATCGACAGGATTTACAGGATTTTTCAGGATGGACAGGATTGTGTTGGATGCTGTGGATGGGCGGCTCGCCTGAACCATGCGTCTCCCCAACAAACCAAGTCACTCTTCCCGCCTCTCTCCGTGTCCTTCGTGCCTTCGTGGTGAATCTTTTTTCCATGGCTGTCCATCCTGTAAATCCTGTCTATTAAAAAAACATCACCCCACAGGCCGGTAGGGTGCCGGGTCGAGGATCGGCGCGCGGCCGGTGACGAGGTCGGCCAGCAGGCGCGCCGAGGCCGGGGCGAGGACCACGCCGTTGCGGTAGTGGCCGGCGTTGACGAACAGGCCCCGGATACCCGGGAGCTCGCCGATGTAGGGAATGCCCTTGGGCGAGCTCGGCCGCAGGCCGGCCCAGTGGCGCTCCACCGGGCACTCCGCCAGACCCGGCACCAGATCCACGGCAAAGGCGCGCAGCTTCTGCTCGGCCGCGGTCGTGGTGGACTTGTCGAAGCCGGTGTACTCCACCGTGCTGCCCACCAGCACGCGGCCGTCGCGGCGGGGGATCAGGTAGTGCTCATGGGCCAGCACGATGCGCCGGAGCAGATCCGGGCTGGCGTGATACATGAGCATCTGGCCCCGCACCGGCTCCACCGGCAGGCGGGCCTCGGTATCGGCGGCCAGCAGCCGGCCGGACCAGGCGCCGGCGGCGATGACCACCCGCTCCGCCTCCAGCCGTCCCGCCGGGGTGTTGACCCCGGCCACCCGGTCACCCTTGAACAGCAGGCCCTCCACCGGGGTATGGGACTGGATGCGGATGTTGCCGGCCTCCAGCGCGCCATGGAGAGCCTGGGCCAGGCGCGGATTGCGGATCTGGGCCACTTCCGGCATCCAGATGGCCGCTTCCGGCACCTTCGCCAGGTTCGGCTCCAGGCCGTGCGCCGCCTGGCCATCCACCAGTTCCACCCGGCGGTGGTGCCGGCGCGCCCACTCCTCCGCCGCGCCACGCTCACCCGTCTCCAGCACCAGCAGGCCATTGCGGGTCCACTCGGGATCGACCCCCGAGGCGTCGCGCATCCGCCGGGCCAGCACCTCGTAGTGATCCTGGCTCCAGGTGGCCAGCTGGGTGACCGCGTCGGGGTAGCGCCACGGGAACAGCGGCGAGAGGATGCCGCCCCCGGCCCAGGAGGCTTCACGCCCCGTCTCGCCGCGTTCCAGGAGCGTCACCTCCAGGCCCGCATCCGCCAGCTCCAGCGCGGTCAGCATCCCGATGATGCCGCCGCCCACCACCAGACAATCGCTCATACGCTATCCTTGTGCATTGCATCGCCCGCCGGCGGCACGGCCGGCATGGGCCGGACCGCCGGTTCCATAAGATGGGAATGTTACCAGCTTCGCCCCCGGCGCGGGCATGCCGGGCGACTCCGGTCAGAGACTGAATTTTTCACCACGAAGGCACGAAGGACACGAAGAAGAACAGAAAGAACCTGAATGGACAGGATTCACAGGATTACTCTGAACACAGTTGGTGGGCAGGCCACGATCCACCAGGGTTTCCTGCAACAAATCAAGTCAATCTTCGCGCCCTTCTTCGTGCCCTTCGTGCCTTCGTGGTGAAAATGAATCGTGCCTTCGTTGTGAATACTATAGTGAAAGAACACACCAACCCGTGGTGGCAGGAAGCCGCCGCGACCCCATCCACCTCACGGAAGAGGAGAGACCGCCATGGAACGGCAGTCGGGCTTCACCCTGCAGGAACTGATCATCACCCTCGCCCTCGGTGCGGTACTGGTCACCGTCGTCGTACCCGCCTTCTCCCATGTGGCCAGCACCAACCGCAGCGCCGCGGCCGTCAACGAGCTGCTCACGGCGCTCCAGCTGGCGCGCAGCACGGCCATCACCCGGGCGGTACCGGTGACCCTGTGCCGGGGCGCCACCCGCTGCGGCGATGCCGGCTGGAGCGAGGGCTGGCGCCTGTTCAGCGACGTGGACGGCGACCGGCTCCTGGAGCCGGGCGACGGCGACCGCCTGATCCGGGTCGGGGAGGCACCGGCCCCCGACTACACCCTGAGCTGGCGCGCCTTCGGCTCCAATGACTATATTCAGTTCACCCCCGAGGGACGCACCCGGGGCCAGAACGGGACCTTCCGCTTCTGCCCCCGGAACGGCGAGGACCGCTACGCCCGCGGGATCATCGTCCACCGGACGGGACGCGCCAGGGTCAGCCGGGACAACGACGGCGACACCCTGCACGAGGACGCCCGGGGGCGCCCCCTCGGCTGCTCCTGAATGCCGTTCATCGGTTCGCCGCCACCACCCGTCGGGCCATCCGTGACAGGAACAACAACCTGATCTAAGTAGATAACATGAAAAGAAATCCGGGCTTTTCCCTCATCGAGATGATGATAGCGCTGGTGGTGCTGGCCGTGCTGATTACCATCGCCGTGCCGGGGTTCCGCAGCTTCATCCTCAACAACCGGCTGACAACCCAGGCCAACGAGTTCATCACCGCGCTGCAGGTGGCCCGGAGCGAGGCCATCAAGCGCGGCGGGGTGGTGGTCAGGATCACGGCCACCGCGCCCGTCGCCGCCAATGAATGGGGCGGCGGCTGGAGCATCTGGCCCGACACCGACGATGACGGTGTACAGGATGCTGGCGAAGATACCATTCGCACCGCCGAGGCGTTCGCCGGCGGCAACACGCTCGACAGCGCGGGGAACATCACGGAATTCGTCTACCGTGGTGATGGCTCCATCAGCAGCGCCGACACCTTCACGCTGTGCGACAGCCGCACGGGAGAGACGGGACGCCGGATCATCGTGACCGCCAGCGGCCGTTCCGCGCTGAATCCCGAGTTCACCTGTCCCTGAGGAGTGACGGAAAGATGATCGCCAGGTGCGCACAGAGCCCAGCCCCCATCCGCGGCGGCCACCGCCAGGCCGGCTTCACCATGATCGAAGTGCTGATCACCGTGCTGGTACTCTCCATCGGCCTGCTTGGCCTGGCCGCCCTGCAGGCGACCGGGCTCAAGGAGAGCCAGATGGCCTACATGCGATCCCAGGCCGTGCTGCTCGCCTACGACATGGCGGACCGGATTCGGGCCAATCCGTTTCAGGCGGCGAGCTATGTCTACGATTCCGCGAACTACCCCAACGCGCTTCCTGCGGGGGTCGCGGGAACGGACCTCACCGACTGGATCACCAACGAGCTGAACCTGTTGCCGGATGCAGCGGGCGAGATTACCAGCCCCTCGGCTGACAACTACACCATCACCATCCGCTGGAACGAGACCCGGGATCCGGCGGTGGTGGACACCGACTGCCCCAATGACGATTCCGACGGCAAGGACCTGCAGTGCTACCAGCTGGAGGTGGCGCTATGAAACGTCTGCTGCCCATTGAAGCCAACCAGCGCCAGGGCGGCGTGAGCCTGGTGGAGCTGATGGTGGCCGTGGTCATCGGCCTGGTGCTGCTGGCCGGCATCACCCAGCTCTATATCGGCAGCAAGCGCAGCTACACCGCGCTGGAGACCCTGGCCCGCCTGCAGGAGAACGGCCGCTACGCCATCGACATCCTCGCCCGGGATCTGCGCCGGGCGGGCTACTGGGGCGGCAACGCCGACATCTCCATGCCGGCCACCGCCGGCAGCGAGGGGCCCTACACCCCGCCGGACAACACCTGCAATACCGGCGACTCCACCTGGGGCCGGATGGTGGAGCGGCGGGTGTTCGGCATCGACCGCGAGAACAGCGGCGCCGGCTACGGGGCCTGCATCCCCGCGGCCGATCACCCCGCCGGCGATATCCTGGTCGCCCGCTACGCCTCCCCGACCGACGTGGACTTCACCGTGGCGGCCGAGTACAACGCGGGCACGGACGGCAACCGCCTCTACATGCGCTCCTCGCTGTTCGAGAGCCGCATCTTCATCGGCAGCAAGAATGGACAGGCGGACAACGCGGTGGCCAAGGAGCCCAACCGCGCCGCGGCCATGGTGGCCAACGCCTACTACATCAACGACTCGGTCCAGCAGTGCCGGGGCAACAGCGTGCCCGCCCTCTGGCGCGAGACCCTGGACGCCAGCGGGCGCCCCGTGGGCGAGGAACTCGCCGTGGGCGTGGAGCAGATCCAGGTGCAGTGGGGCGTGGACACCAACGGCAACAACTCGGTGAACCAGTACGTGAACGCCAACGCGGTGGCGGACTGGGACCAGGTCATCGCCGCCCGGGTCTGGGTGCTGATGCGCGGGGACTGCCCCGAGGGCGGTGCCGCGGATACCCGCACCTACAACATGGGCAACCTCGCCTACACCCCCAACGACGACTTCCGGCGCCAGCTCTACGTCACCACGGTGATGCTGCGCAACCCGAACTTCTGAGGTGAGCGGCCATGAAAACGCCCACGAACACATGCGAATCCACCTGCCGGCACCAGGTCGGCGCGGTGCTGCCCGTCGCGCTCATCTTCCTGGTGATCCTGACCATCATCGGCGTCACGGCCATGAACACCTCGGTGCTGGACACCATGATGGCCAGCAACACCCAGTTCCAGACCCGCGCCCTGGGCGATGCCGAGGTGGTGCTGGTGGAGGGCGAGGACGACGTCGTGGCCATCACGACCGATGCCGTACCGCTCGACTGGAACACCACGGGTGACTACTACTACGACGCCACCGCCACCTCCACCGAGACCATCGACCCCTCGGACTGGGACTGGACCTTCACCACCCAGACCGCGGCTGACGGCGCCAGCCTCTACGTCGTCCAGTACGGCGGCCGCGAGCCCATCCCGGGCAACACCGGCGGCTACGGCGGCAGCGTGGCCTACGGCGGGGCCGGCGGCGGGGCCGCGGGCTCCTACGTCTACGTCTTCCAGGTCACCACCCAGGCCGACTCCAGCCGCGGCGCGCGTCGCATCGTGCAGTCCGTCTACGTCACCGATCAAGAGCCCTGATCCGTTCAGGAGGGCAAGACCATGAAACGCATCCATCGAATCCCCTACCTCAGGATCACCCTCCTGGTCGCCGCCCTGGGTGCAGCCGGCCTCTATGCCGCCGTGACGTTCAACCCCGCGACCCAGCCGTACCTGACGGTCTCGCCCTACACGCTGCAGAACACCAACCTGGCCGAGGGCGACACCCGGGCCTACCGGACCTGGTACGAAAACGGCGCCTGGCAGGGGGATCTCATCGAGTACGACATCGCCTCGACCGGCGCCCGCTACACCGACGTGGCGGTGGGCTACAGCCCGCCGGGCGTACCGGTGGACGGCGACACCGACGGCCACATCAACTGGAGCGTGCGCGCGGTCTTCGCCGCGGCCGAAGGCCAGACCGCCGACGGCACCACCTCCAATCCGCAGCAGTACGACGGCGTGCCCACCATCACCGACTACTGGATGGAGACGGCCGATGGCGGCGGCCGCAATATCTTCACCGTCAGCATCGGCAGCCAGGTGCCGTTCCTGTGGAACAACCTGAGCACGACCCAGCGGGCCGCTCTCGACAGCGGAGTGGCCACCACGGGCGCCTATGACAGCGACATCCTCAACTTCATCCGCGGCGATCGCAGCAACGAGTTCCCCGACGGCACCCTGCGTCGTCGCTACAGTCTGATGGGCGACATCATCCGCTCCCAGCCGGTCTACGTGGCCAAGCCGGTGGCCAACTTCACCCTCCCCTATTACGCCGCCTACAAGACGGCCCAGGCCAGCCGGGCCGGCCGGGTCTTCGTGGGTTCCAATGACGGCATGGTCCACGCCTTCGACACCAGCGACGGCTCGGAGGCCTACGCCTACATCCCCTCCATGCTGATGCCGGAACTGCCGGCCCTGGCCGCACGCCCCTACACCCACAAATACTACGTGGACAGCGAGCTCTACGCCGGCGATGCCTGCCCCGGGACCTGCAGCAGCTCCAGCGCCTGGAAGACCTTCCTCACCGGAGGCCTCGGCGCCGGCGGCAAGGGCCTCTGGGCCCTGAACATCACCAACGCCGACTATGACACCTCGAAGGTGGTGTGGGAGCGGCTGGGCGACGAAGCCTCGCCGCCAACCGGCTACACGCCGTCCCACATGGGCCATATCTACAACCGGCCCCAGATCGCTCTGATGCCCAACGGCAAGTGGTACGTGGTGACCGGCAACGGCTACGGCAGCACCAGCGGCGACGTGGTGCTCTACCTGTTCCCGCTCAACGGCGGAGACGAGGTCATCACCCACGTGGTGGGCGCGGACACCGGCAATGGCCTTTCGGGCATCACCCTGGTGGACACCGACGGTGATTTCCGGGTGGAGACCGGCTATGCCGGCGACATCAAGGGCAACCTCTACAAGTTCACCTTCGGCGGCAGCGATGGCGACTCCAGTCCGACGGTAACGAACGCCACGCTCATCAACGTCGGCGTCGATCGGCCCATCACCGTCTCCCCGGACGTGGGCCGGCACCCCAACGGCGGCTATTTCATCTACTTCGGCACCGGCAGCCTGCTGAGCAGCGCCGATGCCACCAATACCGCGACCCAGCGCATCTACGCCATCTGGGACAGCAAGCCGGGCGGCTCCTACCCCATCAGCGACAGCTGCGACACCGACGGCACCGTCGCCATCGAGGGCCCGCTGGTCTGCCAGACCCTGGGCGAGACCACATTCAGTGGAACCGCGGTGCGCTATGTCACCCAGGCCACGCCCAACTGGAGCAATCATTACGGCTGGCGCGTGGAACTGCCCGATTCGGGCGAACGGCTGCTGGGCAACCCGCAGCTGCGCGCCGAGCGGCTCCAGTTCATCACCACCAACACCGCGGTCGACGGCGTCGACAGCTGGCTGATGGGTCTCGACTGGCTCTCCGGCAGTGACGGGGACTACCCGAAGGAGGTGATGTACGACCTCAACCAGGACGGCCTGCTGAACGACTCCGACAAGGTGGCCGTGGACCTGAACGGCAACGGGGTGACCACCGATCCCGAGGACGGCCTGTTCGCGCCCGTGGCCCTGAACCTCGGCGACGGCAACCTCTCCCAGCCCACCATCGCCCGCATCGGCGGCGGGGTGGACATCCACTACATCAACGGCCTGCGCCTGCCGGCCCCCGAGTCGAACTTCGGCCCGATCCTGGGCGGCCTCATCGATGTCACGACCGATACACCCTACGGCGGCATCACCACCCTGGCGTACGACAAGCTGGTGGACGACGGCCTGCAGGAGGTCTGCGACAGCTACAGCATGACCACCTGCCGGGGCAGCCCGGGCCAGCCGGTCAGCGGGCATGCCGGCGAAGGCTATGCCGGCGTCCCCGACGGACATGTGCACGGCTACGACAAGGTGCACGGTACCCCGTACGTGGACTACCTGACCCTCGAACCCCGGCGCGGTCTGCCGCGGCTCGACGCCTACACGGGCGATGACGCCACGGTGGACGACACCCTGGCCCGTCTCGACCGCCTCGGCGCCGCGAGCGGAAGCGAGGAGCCCTACGCCTCCGGCACCCACACCAGCGTCATCGATCCGGACCAGAAGTTCGTCGTGGTGCTCTCCAACGCGGATCTCTCCACCGGGCCGGCCCTCCAGATCGGTTGCCGCACCTGGAACGTCACCGAGTACCAGGACATGCTGCGGTACCAACTGGAGACCCAGAACCGCACGCCGGCCGCATTGCAGGACACCTACCACGGCAACAAGACCCTGGTCTTCACGCTCAACAGCATCCGCGAGGACCATGACGACGGCCTGCCGGCCGGGCAGTGCGCACCCGAGACCATCGCCAACGGCATCGAGAAGTCCGAGACGGCAACCATGCGGGTCCTGTTCTACAACCGGGTGGTGGAGGACCTCGCGATTCTCCCGACCCTGCCGCAGTGCGTCTGGGGCATCCACAAGTACGACGTGCGGTTCGACTACTCCACTTCCGGCTACATCGACCCCGCCGTCAACGCCTTCGGCCATCTGACCCCGGCCCAGGAGAAGTCCTACACCGGCTACCGCTGGCGCAACGGGGCGCTGACCCTGCAGATGCTGGCCGTCAACAGCGACAACACGGCCGGCTATGTCCTGCAGCCGGCCACGGGCACCATCACCACCGGGTATGACAAGAAAGGCAACCCGATTACCGAAACCTTCACCTACCTGCCGAAGGACAAGAACGGCGCCCGCGTGGGCGGCATCATCGCCAAGGCGGTCCGCTATGACGGCATCAACAGCAAGTTCGTCAATGACATGGCCACCAGCCAGAGCGGGCTGCTCTACGAGTCGAGCGTCTTCTTCGACTTCGGCGACTGGTTCAACTTCAAGACCGGCAGTGCCTCGCTCTACTGCTACGGCGCCTCCACCTTCCATTCGCGGCTGGTGCAGGAGGTGGTACAGGGGCTCGACTGGGGCCACTACACCCAGTTGACCGACATCTTCTTCACCGACGGTGTCCTCAACAGCCTCTACTACCAGTACCTGGATCTGGTGAACGCCGTGCAGGCCGCCACGACCGAGGAGGAGCAGCGGGATGCCCTGCAGAACCTGGCCGACTTCTTCGCCGACAATCCGGACGTGGGCGCCTACGACAAGCTGCGCAGCTGGCGTGGCCACAAGGTCTGGCACCAGGAGAACACCGGCAACGAGGGGCGCATCCTGCCCATCGATCGCTCCGACTATACGGGCGGTGGCGGCACCGCCAGTGACGGCACGCCGGAGCAGGTGGACGACATCTCCCGCAACCTGACCCCGGTGCTCGGCCCGAACTTCATCACCGGCCGGCGCACCTGGATCGACCTGAGGCCGTGAGGCGAAGCGGCCGGCGCGCCCAAGCCGCGCGCCGGCCGCAGGCGGCCGCGGGACTGAACACAACGGGGACGAGAGCACACCATGAACCTGCACACTCGCAATGTGACCCGGAGCGGGGAACGGGGTTTCACCCTCACCGAGCTGATGATCGTGGTGGCCATCGTGGCCATCCTCGCCTCCATCATGCTGCCCGCCTACCAGGACCAGGTGCGCAAGAGCCGTCGGGCCGACGCCAAGGCGGCGCTGACCGAACTGTCCGGGTTCATGGAGCGTTTCTACGCTTCCAACGGGCGCTATGACCAGGACGGCGCCGGCAACGCCGTGACCCTGCCCTTCACCCAGTCGCCCAAGGAAGGCCGCAAGTTCTACAACCTATCCGTCGCGACTGCCGCGAATACCTACACGCTGACAGCGGACCCCATCGCCGGCACGGGACAGGAGAACGACGTCGCCGCGGGAGTCAGCTGTGATCCGCTGACCCTCGACCATTTGGGAGCCAAGACCCCGACCGGCTGCTGGTAGCCGCAGACCCGGCGTTGCGTCGCCACGTCGGCATCGACCTCGGCGGAACCAAGACCGAGGTTGCGGTCCTGGATGCGTCGGGCCGTCTCCTGCTGCGGGAGCGCCGCCCGACTCCCCGCGGCGACTACCGATCCGCCCTCGATCTCATCCGCGCCCTGGTCGGCGAGGCCGACCGGCTGACCGGCGGCCCCTGCCCGGTGGGGGTGGGCATCCCCGGCTCCGAATCCCCCGCCACCGGCCTCATCCGCAACGCCAACTCCACCTGGCTCAACGGCCGACCCCTCCGCGCCGATCTCGAGGAACTGCTCGCACGCCCGGTTCGGCTCGCCAACGACGCCAACTGCTTCGCCCTGTCCGAGGCCGTGGACGGTGCCGGCCGGGGCGCGGAGAGCGTATTCGGGGTGATCGCCGGCACCGGCACCGGAGCGGGCATCGTCATCGACGGAAAAGTCCTGACCGGCATCAACCGGGTAGCCGGCGAATGGGGCCACAACCCCCTCCCCTGGCCCGAACCCCACGAGCTTCCAGGCCCGGCCTGCTACTGCGGACGGCACGGCTGCCTGGAGACCTGGCTCTCCGGGCCCGGGCTGGCCGCCGACCACCGCCGAACCACGGGAACGGGCCTGACCGCCGAGGCCATCGCCGCACGGGCCGTGTCCGGCGACCCGGACTGCCGGACGACCCTCGATCGCCACGCCGGGCGAATGGCCCGCGGGTTGGCCCATGTGATCAACATCCTCGATCCCGAAATCATCGTGCTGGGTGGAGGGCTCTCCAACCTGGCCCATCTCTACGAGGAGGTCCCGCGGCGCTGGGAGTCATGGATCTTCTCCGACACGGTGCGCACCCGGCTCCTTCCCCCGCTGCACGGCGACTCCAGCGGGGTGCGCGGTGCGGCGTGGCTGTGGAATGAATAGTCAGACTTATTAACCGCAGATTACGCTGATTCACGCAGATTTTCTGTCGACTCAAGGATTTCCGATCGGACATCCGGACCGTCCCGTTTCCGGTGGTTCGCGTTGGTCGGAGAAGCGTCCCGTTCCACCCTGTCGCCTGTGCGGCCACCGCAGCGCACCACTGGCAGTGGTTCTGTCAATCCATGCAAATCAACGTAATCTGCGGTTGATTCGCCTTTGTATCTTCCTTCTTCGTGTCCTCCGTGCCTTCGTGGTGAATATTCAGTGTCTGCGCTGCGGCAGCAGCATTTGTCACCGGCTGCGGGAAAGCCCCATCGCCCCCGGGCGGGCCTCCCACAGGCTTCGCTCAGGTCACCGGGCCGGGAATCCTTGTGGGAGGCGCGCCCCCGCGGCGATTTGGGAAACATCCGGTGGTTGTATGGAGGAGCGTGGTCGTGCCCATGGCGCCGCCAACGACTGAAAAGACTTATTAACCGCAGATTACGCTGATTTACGCAGATTTTCTGTCGACTCGGGGATTCCGGATCGGACATCCGTACCGCCCAGTTTCCGGTGAATCACCTCGGTCGTATAAGCGTCCCGGTCATCCCTGTCGTCGGCTCAACCACTGCACTACAACACTCGTAGCGTTCTATTAATCCACGCAAATCAACGTAATCTGCGGTTGATTCGCTTTTTAAGTTTTTCTGCTTCGTGTCCTTCGTGCCTTCGTCGTGAATATTGCTTTCGTGGTGAATACTCAGTTGGCGCCCCTATCGCACCGCCAGCGCCACGGTGTAGTCCCTGCCCTGCTTGACCTTGTCGTAGTTGCCGAACACCTCCCTGAAGCCGCGCTCGATGAAGCGGCGCAGGCCGGAGATGGTGACCACGTAGAAGCGTCCGCCGGGCTTGAGGTGTTCCCGGGCGTCGTGGAGGTAGAGGTAGAGCATCTCCTTGCCCACCTTGGCCGGCAGGTTGGAGACGATGAGATCGAAGCGGCGCCCGCCCACGGCGCTGAAGCCGTTGCTGAGGAAGGCCTCGCAATTGCCGATGCCGTTGACCCGCGCGTTGCGGGCGCTGTAGTCCACCGCCACGAAATCCTTGTCCACCAGGCAGGTGCTCCCCTGCGGGGCCAGGCGCGCCAGCGTCAGCCCCAGCACGCCGTAACCGCAGCCCACATCGAGGCAGTCATCCCCCTCGTTGACCTCGACGTGCTCCAGCAGCAGCCGCGAGCCGTCGTCCACCGCCCGCGGCGAGAACAGCCCCCAGGTGGTATGGAACGTCAGCGGCTGCCCCCGCAGGGTGTCGCTGAAGACGATGTCCCGGCGCAGGGAGTCGATGTAAGCCTTGTCGATTTTCTTGGTCGTTTCAGTCATATGGATATCTCACCGGCCAGCCGCGGGTGACGGGCTCTGGGATCCAACAAACGGATAAACCGCAGATTTACGTTGATTTACGCTGATTTTCATGTCGATTCCTGGATTCCCGGTCGGACAACCGGTCCACCCGCTCTCCGGCAGGTCGGGTTGATCACGAAGACACCCCGGTCTGCGCTGGCGGGTATTCAACCATGGCGCTGCAGCCCAGGCAGTGGTTTTCATAATCTGCGTGAATCAGCGTAATCTGCGGTTAATAAATTCTTTTCCGTCTTGTCCTTTCTTCGTGTCCTTCGTGCCTTCGTGGTGAAATCGCTCTACCGCGGCCGCAGGTCCTCGACCCGCTGGGCCTTGCCCTGGGCCTCGGGGAGGCTGCGGGGCGGCATGAGGTCGAGGCCCGGGGTGACCAGCAGCTCGTCGCGCAGGCGGTGGATGATGTGCCGATGCAGGGCGGCCATGGCGGCGGGATCGTCGCGGTAGTGCTCCGCCTTGATCTCCACCTTCACCCGCAGCTGGTCGATATCCTGTTCCCGGTCCAGGATGATGAGGTAGTTCTGCCCCACCTCGGGGATGCCCAGCAGCACCCGCTCTATCTGCATGGGGTAGATGTTCACGCCCTTGATGATGAACATGTCGTCGCTGCGGCCGGTGATGCGGTCGATGCGGCGGTGGGTGCGGCCGCAGGCGCAATCGCCCGGCAGGATGCGGGTGATGTCCTTGGTGCGATAGCGCAGGATGGGCATGGCGTGGCGCTGGAGGGTGGTCAGCACCAGTTCGCCGGGCTCGCCGTCGGGCACCGGTTCCAGGGTCTCGGGATCGACCACCTCCATCAGAAAGGCGTCTTCCCACAGGTGCATCCCCTGCTGCTCCGGACACTCGAACGCCACCCCGGGGCCGTTCATCTCCGACAGGCCGTAGGAGTTGTACGCCTTCAGATCGAGCAGGCTCTCGATCCGGCTCCGCGCCTCACCGGTGTGGGGCTCGGCGCCGATGAGGGCGATGCGCGGGGTCAGCTCTCCCGGATCGATGCCCTCGCGCTCGAGCCAGCCGGCGAAGTGCAGGGCATAGGAGGGGATGATATGCAGCGCCGTCACGCCGAAATCGCGGATGAGCTTGATCTGGCGCTGGGTGTTGCCTGGCCCGGCGGGCACCGTGAGGCAGCCGAGCCGCTCGGCGCCGTAGTGCATGCCGAGGCCACCGGTGAACAGCCCGTAGGCGGTCATGTTCTGGAACACGTCGCCGGGGCGCATGCCCACCATGTACATGCAGCGGGCCACCAGGTCCGACCAGTTGTCCAGATCCTGCCGGTCATGGAACACCACCGTGGAGGCCCCTGTGGTGCCGCTGGAAGCATGCAGGCGGATCAGTTCCTCCCGGGGGCAGGTCACCAGGCCGAAGGGATACTCGGCCCGCAGATCATCCTTCGTGGTCACCGGAAGCCTGCGGATATCGCCGGGAGAGCGGATATCCTGCGGACCGAGCCCGGATTCGGCCAGGCGGCGTCCATAGAACGGTGACCGCCGCGCCCGCTCAAGGGTCGCCCGCAAGGCCCTGACCTGGAGATCGGCGAGCGCATCCCGGCCGATGGTCTCTACCTCGTGAAGGTGCACAGATGACTCCTGCTGTCTGGTGAAACGGTCTCTGTCAGTCGGCGCCGCGAAAGCCCATCTCCGGCATGCAGGGCGGGGACAGGGTACGGACAGCGGCTGCAACTGCCGGCTGTCATCGACCCGACCCGACAACCCCAATACCCGTGGGCGATCAGTTTATCAGGATCCCACCGCCGTCTTAATCGCATGCCTGCACAACGCTTGCCAGCCGGCCCCTTAGGCTCTAACCTGCAGTTAAAAAATCGGTGCCTGATCAATGCGAAACGCCCTGCCATGAAACCTGAGGTCGGTGGACAAGCCATCACCGTCGTACTCGCTGACGACGATGCCGCCTTCCGTCTCCTGCTGCGACGGGTCCTGGAGAACGAGGGCTACCTCGTCATGGAGGCCTCCGATGGCGAGGAGGCGCTGCGGGTCTGCGAGACCAACCATCCCGACCTGGTGCTGCTGGACGCCATCATGCCGGACAAGGACGGTTTCGCCACCTGCTCCGAGCTGCAGACCCGGGACTGGGCCCGGCGCGTGCCCGTGCTGATGCTCACCGGCCTGGACGACGAGCAGTCCATCGAGCGGGCCTTCTCGGTCGGCGCCTTCGACTACATCACCAAGCCGGTCAACATGTCCGTCCTGAAGCAGCGGGTACGGCGCATGCTCTTCAACAGCCAGGCCGAGCAGCGCATGCTGCACCTGGCCTACCACGACCCCCTCACCGGCCTGCCCAACCGGCACCTGCTCATGGACCGCCTGGAGCAGGCCATCATGCGCGCCCGCCGCAGCAACCAGAACCTGGCCGTGATGTTCATGGACCTGGACCGGTTCAAGCTCATCAACGACAGCCTGGGGCACGACGCCGGCGACCGACTGCTCAAGACCATCGCCGCCCGGCTCGAGGGGGTGGTCCGGCGTTCCGACACCGTGGCCCGCCTCGGCGGCGACGAGTTCACGGTCATCCTCGAAGGGCTCAACCAGCCCCAGGAGGCCGCCCAGGTCGCCCACAACATCCTCGAGGTCATGGCCCGCGACATCGATGTGGAGGCCAGCGCGCTCACCATCTCCGGCAGTATCGGCATCGCCACCTTCCCGCGCGATGGCGAAACCGTGGGCGCCCTGCTGAAGAACGCCGACATCGCCATGTACCGGGCCAAGGAGCTGGGACGCGCCAATGTCCAGTTCTACACCGAGGAGATGAGCGCCGCGGCGCTGCGGCGCCTGCACATCGAGAATGGACTGCGTCGCGGCCTCGCGCGGGGCGAGTTCCGCCTCCACTACCAGCCGAAGTACCAGATCGATGACAACCGCCTGCTCGGCATGGAGGCCCTGCTGCGCTGGAATCACCCCGAGGAGGGCCTGCTGCTGCCCGGTGAGTTCATCTCCGTGGCCGAGGAGACCGGGATCATCGTCGAACTGGGAGAGTGGGTCATCCGGACCGCCTGCGAGCAGTTCAAGGCCTGGCAGCAGAAGGGTCGTTCCGTTCCCAGCCTAGCCATCAACCTCTCAACCCGCCAGTGCCGCAACGATGGCCTGGTGGAGTTCATCGGCTCGGTGCTCGCCAGGCATCAGCTGGAACCCGCCGCAATCCAGCTGGAGTTCACCGAGGTGAGCCTGATGAACCAGATGGCCCAGATCGGCGACTGCCTGGAGGCCCTCCATGGCCTGGGCGTGAAGATCGCCATCGACGACTTCGGCAGCGGCTGTTCCTCGCTCACCGACCTGAAGCGCTTTCCCATCGACATCATCAAGGTGGACAGCAGCTTCGTCCACGGACTGCCCGGGAGCAGCGAGGACCAGGCCATCGTCCGCGCCATCGTCGGCCTCGCCCGGGGCCTGGGTCTGGACCTGGTGGCGGAAGGCGTCGAAACGCCGGACCAGGCAGCCGAGCTCCAGAAGCTCGGCTGCCACCAGGGTCAGGGCCACTACTGGCACCGCCCCGCCGAGTCGGAACAGCTGTTCCGCCAACAGCGCGCCTGAACGCCCCACCGGGCCGGACGAGCCTGCCGGTAACAGCGTGCCCCCCGGCACGCCGATGAATCCGCGCCAACGCCAGGCCCTCCATCACCCCTTGTCCATGCACCCGCTATCCTTTATCCATGACCTCCCGCCTGCCAGACACCGCTCCGAGGGTGTATGGGCAGCGCCAACGCAACATTCCGTAACAGCCGCCAGTAGTTGACATATAGCTGTTCCTGCTACTATGTTGCACTGCAACTAAAGCGCCGCCGACCCGATTGCCCCCGATTGTCGTCCGCGGCTCCACGAATACCGATTACAACGGTCAGATGGGAAAGAGGAGTCAAACACCATGCAAGACGTGGTCATCGTAGCGGCCGCCCGCACGGCCATTGGCAAGTTCGCCGGATCCCTGGCCGGCATTCCCGCCAGCGACCTCGGCGCAACCGTCATCAGGCACCTGCTCGCCACCACCGGCGTGGCTCCGGAGCAGGTCGACGAAGTCATCCTGGGCCAGGTGCTCACCGCCGGTGTCGGCCAGAATCCGGCCCGCCAGGCGGCCATCAAGGCCGGCCTGCCGGTGCAGGTCCCGGCCATGACCATCAACAAGGTCTGCGGCAGCGGCCTGAAGTCCCTCCACCTGGCCGCCCAGGCCATCCGCTGCGGGGACGCCGAGGTAATCATCGCCGGCGGCCAGGAGAACATGAGCCGCTCCCCCCACGTGCTCAACGGCTCCCGCGACGGCCAGCGCATGGGCAACTGGGAGATGGTCGACACCATGGTCAACGACGGCCTGTGGGACGCCTTCAACGACTACCACATGGGCTGCACTGCCGAGAACATCGTCGAGAAGTGGGGCATCACCCGCGAGGAGCAGGACGAGTTCGCCGCCGCCTCCCAGCAGAAGGCCGAGGCCGCCCAGAAATCCGGTCGCTTCGACGACGAAATCGTGCCGGTGGAGATCCCCCAGCGCAAGGGCGACCCGCTGATCTTCAAGACGGACGAATTCCCCCGCCATGGCACCACCGCCGACCAGCTGGCCAAGCTGCGTCCGGCCTTCAACAAGACCGGCTCGGTCACCGCCGGCAACGCCTCCGGGATCAACGACGGTGCCGCCGCCGTGCTGCTCATGTCCGCCGACAAGGCGGAAGCCCTGGGCCTCAAGCCCCTGGCCCGCATCGCCGCCTACGCCAGTGCCGGGGTCGATCCGGCCATCATGGGTACCGGCCCCATCCCCTCCAGCCAGCGCGCCCTGGACAAGGCCGGCTGGAAGGTGGAGGAGGTTGATCTCATCGAGGCCAACGAGGCCTTCGCCGCCCAGGCGATCTCCGTGAACCGCGAAATGGGCTGGGATACCGCCAAGGTGAACGTCAACGGCGGTGCCATCGCCATCGGCCACCCCATCGGGGCCAGCGGCGCGCGCATCCTCGTCACCCTGGTGCACGAGATGATCAAGCGTGACGCCAGGAAGGGCATCGCCACCCTGTGCATCGGCGGCGGCCAGGGTGTGGCGCTGGCCATCGAACGCTGACCCCCCGGGGAGCGCCGGGCGTACCCGGCCGGCTGATCACGGCCCCCACGGACGAATGGATAATCGAACAGAACCTGAACCGGAGAACGACGAGATGGCAAGAATCGCACTGGTAACCGGCGGCACCGGCGGCATCGGCACCGCCATCTGCAAGGCGCTCGCCGACGCGGGCTGCACGGTGGTGGCGAACCACATGCCCGGCAGCGAGGAGAAGGCGCAGAAGTGGCAGGCGGATCGCAAGGCCGAGGGCTACGAGATGGGCACCGTGGCCGGTGACGTCTCCGACTTCGAGTCCTGCAAGGCGATGATCGCCGCAGTCGAGGCCGGCTTCGGCCCCGTGGACATCCTGGTGAACAACGCCGGCATCACCCGTGACGGCATGTTCCGCAAGATGAGCCCGGAGAACTGGGATGCGGTCATCCGCACCAACCTCGACAGCGTTTTCAATGTCACCCGGCACGTCATCGAGGGGATGACCGAGCGCGGCTTCGGGCGCATCGTCAACATCTCCTCCATCAACGGCCAGAAGGGGCAGTTCGGCCAGGCCAACTACTCCGCCGCCAAGGCCGGCATGCACGGTTTCACCAAGGCTCTGGCCCAGGAGGTCGCGCGCAAGGGCGTGACGGTGAACACCATCTCCCCCGGTTACATCGCCACCGACATGGTGATGGCGGTCCCCGAGAGCGTGCGGGAGCAGATCATCGCCCAGATCCCGGTGGGCCGCCTCGGCAAGCCCGAGGAGATCGCCCGCACCGTGGCCTTCCTGGCGGACGAGGAAGGGGGGTTCATCACCGGCTCGAACCTCGCCATTAACGGCGGCCAGCACATGTTCTGATGGCCGGTGAACCATCCTCCGCCGGAGGATGCGGGATACCGGGGCCCGTCCCCGCCCGACGGCGGGGACAGGCCCCTTTCCCGGAGCCCGAACGTCTTGACGCCTGCGGGCGAGTCGGTCAGACTGCATGACCATGTCAGATGTGAGAATTATTAAAAAATATCCCAACCGCCGTCTCTATGACACGGCCATCAGCAGCTATATCACGCTGGAGGACGTCAAGCGGCTGGTTCTCGACCGCGTGGAGTTCCAGGTGGTGGACGCCCGCTCGCAGGAGGATCTGACCCGTACCATCCTGCTCCAGATCATCACCGAGCAGGAAGAGCAGGGCACCCCCATCCTCACCACCGAACTGCTCGAGCAGCTCATCCGCTTCTACGGCGACACGCTTCAGGGAATGATGAGCAGCTACCTGGAGCGCAGCCTGAGCTTCTTCATCGAGCAGCAGAGCAGCATGCGCAATCAGCTGCAGGACCTGGTGACCCAGACCCCGCTGGGCATGATGTCCGAGATGGCCGAACGCAATCTCAACATGTGGAAGACGATGCAGGAGAACTTCCTGGCCGCGAGCGGAATGCAGGGCCCGGCCCACTCCACGCCCAAGAAAGACAGCGACGCGCAGCCCAAGAAGAACGACAAGTAGCCTCCTCCCCGATTCCAACGCTGAACATCTCCTTCCGGACACCCCGGATACCCCACAAGGCACTCCGCAGGGCCCGCCAAGCACGGTCATTCCCACGCCGCCTCGGCACGCACCGAAGCACAGGGCCACGCCCTCGGTTGCGCTGGGACACTTGACAGATCCACGCCCGGGTCGCTATATTGCATCGCAACAATGTTGCAGCGCACCAGATAGAGGGGACCCCCATGGACAACGAAATGTTCTTCCGCATGACCGAAATGACCCAGAACGCCTGGAAACCCTTCATGGAACTGGGCGAGATCACCACCCGCGCCATGGAGCGCGCCGGGCAGCAGCAGATGGCCCTCATCAACGAGGCACTGCAGGACAGCGCCCGCTACACCCAGAATTTCACCAGCGTGAAGGACGTCAAGGAACTGGTCGAACTCCAGTCCCGGCTGATGGCCGAGGTCAGCGAGAAGTTCTTCAACGTCGCCCGGCAGAACGTCGACAACGCCATGCAGACCGGCTCCGAACTGAACAAGTGGTTCGAGACGAGCGTCAACATCCAGGCGGCCGTCAAGCCGGCCGCCCGCGGCACCACGCGCAAGAGCGCCTGAGCCAACCGGTTCCATCCTCCTCGGATTGAGGCCCCCTCCCCGGAGGGGGCTTTTTTTTCATAGACAGGATTGACGGGATTGGGCTGGGGCGGATCTCCTACGGGCTTCGGCGTGGGGCGGGGTGTGCAGATGAATCTGCACCTACCGGAGACGCGCCCTCGCGGCGATGGATCGCAGGCCGGTGGGCACACGGCGCGTGCCCTACCCCGCCCGGCGGCCTGGCGGTGAATGCCACCGCCCGGTCCCGGGCTCAAAAAAAACCCCCGGACGATGCCGGGGGTCCTTTTCGGGCCGTGGCCCGCGGTGAAGCTGTCGGGATCAGATGTAGAGGCAGATATCCGACTCGCCGGCAAACTCGAAGAAGGTGGCGGCACCACCGAACTCGAGCCCGTCGATGAAGTCGCTGGTATTGAAGTCGAAGAGATCCACCGTCATCTGACAGGCGATCATCTTCACTTCCGCCTCCTGGCAGAGCTCGCGGAGCTCCTCGATGCTGGCCACGCCCTTGTCCTTCATCTTCTTCTTCATCATGGCGGTCATGACCGTTTCCATACCGGGCAGCGCGGTGCCCAGAACCGGGAACCACTTGTCCATGCCCATGGGCATCGGCATTCCCGGGTTGCCCAGCGGGGAGACCTTCAGATCGAGGTCCTTGCGCACCAGCTGCAGGCCGTAGAAGGTGAAGAAGATCTGGGTTTCATAGCCCAGTGCGGCGGCCGTCGAGGCCAGAATGAAGGGGGGATAGGCCCAGTCGAGGGTGCCCTTCGTTGCGATAATCGCCAGCTTTTTCTGATCCATTGCGCTTCTCCGCCAGTTGCTTAGGGGTTGAAACTGCTTCCCGGGGCCCTCAGGCCTTCTTGATCAGGAAGACGAACTTTCCACCCTCTTCACCGGACTCAAGCAGCTCGTTGCCGGTCTGCTTGGCGAAAGCCTCGAAGTCTTTCACGGACCCCGGATCAGTCGCCACAATGCGCAGAACCTGACCACTCTCCAGGCCCGCCAGGGTCTTCTTGGCGCGCAGGATGGGCAGAGGGCAGTTCAGTCCGGAAGCGTCCAGCTCTTGATCAAAAGCGGCCATTCTTAAGTTCTCCTTCATCTGGGTGGATGAATCTCAGTTAATGGGATCCCATCCGGCATTCCTGAATTTGGGTAAGTGTTTATATGGCAATCGACTCACGAACGCAACATGAAAAAATTGATTAAACTGCATTAATCAGCCTTATCATCATGTAGTTCCGGTTCGATGACGCCTACCTTGCCACCCCGCCGCGACGCTATCAAGTACCCGGATAACCTCCCTCGACCGGCACTTTTTCCATCCCCGGCTGTCCATCACACAGGTGGCGCCCCGGCGCAAGGGACTGTCGACGCGGAAACGGCCTGGCGGAGAACTGCGCTGCAATTGCGCACCAGGAACTCTACAATGGTCGAACGGACACTCGTCAACCACTCTTGCACCACAACCGACCCGAATCCTGAAACTCCACCGGCCTTCCACCCTATGTTAAAGCGACACATCACACCGCTCCTCTGCGCAAGCCTGCTGGCCTGGCTTCCCGTGGGCGGCATGGCCCAGACGGACTTCCAGCTGCCCGACATGGGAGACCCCTCCGCGGCGGCGCTCAGCCCGGAACAGGACAGGAAGCTGGGCGAAGCCTTCATGCGCGAGATCCGGCGTTCCATGACCCTCCTCGAGGACCCGGAGGCCAAGGACTACCTGCGTTCGCTGGGCAGCCGCCTGAGCGCCTACGGTGACGACTCCGGTCAGCACTACAGCTTCTTCATCGTCGACGAGGACAGCATCAATGCCTTCGCCGGTCCCGGGGGCAACATCGGCATTCACACCGGCCTGTTCGCCGCCACCGAGAACGAAAGCGAACTGGCCGCGGTCGTCGCCCATGAAATGGCCCACGTCAGCCAGAAACATATCGCCCGGCAGATTCAGCGGGCCGAGAACCTGAGCCTGCCGGCCCTGGCCGCCCTCCTCGCCGCCATGGTGGTTGCCGGAAAAAGCGGCAACGCCGATCTCGGCCAGGCCGCCCTGGCCACGGTCACCGCCACCAGCGCCCAGATGCAGATCAATTTCACCCGCAACAACGAGCAGGAGGCGGACAGCGTCGGTATGCAGACGCTTTCGGGGGCCGGTTACGACCCGCACGGCATGGCGACCTTCTTCGAGCGCCTGCAGTTCTCCAGCCGCTACTATGGCAAGCCGCCCGAGTTCCTCAGCACCCACCCCGTCACCCGGGATCGCATCGCCGAGGCCCAGCAGCGCGCCCAGCGCTATGACTACCGGCAGGTTCCCGACAGCCTCACCTACGCCCTGGTCAAGGCCCGGTTGCATGTGCTCAGCGAGCCGGACCCCCGGGCCAGCCTGCGCTACTACCAGCGCCTGATCGAGGGTGGCCAGTACCGGAGCGAAGCGGCGCTGCATTACGGCCTGGCGCTGGCCCAGGGCGTCCTGGGCGACCATGCCGCCGCGCGCCATGAGCTCGATGCCCTCATCGCCCGCGAGGGAGAGCACCCCATGCTGCTCTCGGCCCGTGCCCACAACGAGCTCGAGGCCGGCAACCTGGCGGACGCCACCCGCCTCTACCGTGAAGCCCTCAAGGTCTATCCCGGGAACAGCGCCCTTACCCTCCAGTATGCCGAGGCGCTCATCCGGGCCGGGGATGCGGAGAAAGCCCGCGAGCTGCTTCGCTCCCACAGCCGGGAACATCCGGAGGAACCCGAGGTGTTTCGGCTTCTGGCCCGTGCTCACGCCGAACTCGGCGAGCAGGCCAGGGCCTACCAGGCCCAGGCGGAATACTACTTCCTGTCCGGCGATGTCCTGGGCGCGGTACAGCAGCTCAAGGTGGCCCGGCAGAAGGCCGGGAATGATTTCTACACCGCCTCGTCCGTGGAGGCGCGGCTGGCCGAACTGGAGAAGATCGCGAAGGAAGAGAAGGAAGACCGGCGCGACCGGGAGCCGTGAAGATTTTCGGGTGCTGGACGTGTGCCGGCATCGCCTTGCGGTTCATCCACCGACCATAAGCAGGTGCTGAAGTACCCGCGCCACCCACCCTACCCCGCCTCCGTCACTCCCCCTCCCGGATGGACTGACCCTTGCCAATGCGGCCTGATTCGGTATCCTACGAACACAGTCGGTAAGATAACCGGCACCGCAACCATGCGGTCTCAAAAATAAAATCAAAACGCCTGGCAGCCACCGTGCACGCACGATCCGGACTGATCCAAGGCGAAACAATACGACAAGCCGCTCCCCACCAAAGCGGACTGACCGGAGGAAGAGAGCAATGCGGAATTCCGCGAAATCCATTCTCGCCGCTACCGCGGTGAGCGCACTGCTGCTGGCCGCGGGCGGCCAGGGCACCGCACTCGCCGCCCACACCGAAGAACACGCCACCATCATCGATCAGGGCAAGGAAATCGCCTTCGATCGCCGCAAGGGCAACTGCCTGGCCTGCCACGCCATTCCCGGCGGTGTTTCGCCCGGCAACATCGGCCCGCCGCTCATCGTCATGAACAAACGTTTCCCCAGCAAGGAGAAACTGCGCGAACAGATCTGGGATCCCAGCCAGAACAACCCGGACACCATGATGCCTCCGTTCGGACGGCACATGATCATCTCCGAGGACGAGATCGACAAGATCGTGGAGTTCATCTGGTCGCTCTGACCGGCTGCACCGCCATCGACCTGCGCATGAACAATCCACCGGCACCGCCCTGCGAGGCGTGCCGGAACTGCTGGAGGAAGTATCCATGAAGAAGCTGATGAGTGTTGCGGCCATCGCTGCGGCCGTCGCCCTGATGCCGGTGGCCGCCCAGGCCACACCCGAGGAGGATCTGCAGGCGTTCCGGGACTACTACAAGGAGAAGTTCCCGGATGTGCCGTTCGAGGATTACGTCAACGGCTCCTATGCCCTGGACTCCATCGCCCGCGAGAACTGGCTCTCCATCGAGGAGTTCCCTCCCTACGAGCCGGCCATCGAGGAGGGTGACAACCTGTTCCACACGCCGTTCAAGAACGGCAAGACCTATGCGGACTGCTTCCCCGACTACAAGAAGGGCATCCGCCAGAACTATCCCTACTTCGATGCCAAGACCGGCCAGGTGAAGACCCTCGAGCTCGAGATCAACGAGTGCCGGGTCAAGAACGGCGAGGAGCCGCTGAAGTACAAGAAGGGGCACATCGCCTCCATCTCCTCCTACCTGGCCTACCTCTCGCGGGGCAAGATTTTCGACATCAAGATCCCCAACGACCCCCGCGCCCAGGCGGCCTACGAGGCGGGCAAGAAGTTCTACTTCACCAAGCGCGGCCAGCTGAACCTCTCCTGCGCCGACTGCCATGTCTACAGCGCCGGCAAGAACCTGCGCACCGAGCTGCTGAGCCCGGAGCTGGGCCACCCCACCCACTTTCCGGTCTACCGCTCCAAGTGGGGCGAGATGGGCACCCTGCACCGGCGCTACGGCGGCTGCAACGAGCAGGTCCGCGCCAAGGCCTTCTCGCCCCAGGGCGAGGAGTACCGCAACCTGGAGTACTACATGACCTACATGAGCAACGGGCTGCCGGTCAACGGCCCCGGCGCCCGCAAGTAGGCCTGTAGCCACGACGACAAAGCCCCGGGTGGCGTGAGCCCCCGGGGCTTTTTTCATGTGCCGTGCCCGGTTTTGTTCAACGCGAAGGCGCCAAGAACGCCGAGGTATTCATTCGGGGCTGCAGACAACAGTCCGTGGCTGTCGGTGCGGATTCAGTCCGCATGACCGGACCTGCCCGTATAATTCCGCCCTTAATCATTTCAGCCTTCTTTGCGTCTTTGCGTCTTTGCGTTGAAGCCTTCCTGAGAGCCAGTGTACTGCGTCACTCCTGGAGGTACTTTCTGAGCCCCCCGAAAGCGTCAGGACAAGGCACAGCGCGCAGGCAATGGTTGTTCCCTTGTCCAGCGCTGCAACGCGGTCATGGTGCTTTCGGGGGGCTCCCTGCGGGCGAGCCTCCAGGAGTGACGCAGTACACTAGTCGTGCTTCATCACCGCGCGCAGGAACTCCTGGGTGCGGGGATTGCGGGGCTCGTGGAAGATCCGGGCCGGATCCCCCTCCTCCACGATGCGGCCGTGGTCGAAGAAGCAGACCCGGTCGGCGACCTCCTCGGCGAACCACATCTCGTGGGTCACCAGGAGCATGGTCAGGTCGTGCTCCTGGGCCAGCTGCTCGATGACGTTGAGCACCTCCCCGACGAGCTCCGGGTCGAGCGCGCTGGTGGGTTCGTCGAAGAGCATGATGCGCGGGCGCATGGCCAGCGCGCGGGCGATGGCCACCCGCTGCTTCTGGCCGCCGGAGAGTTGTGCCGGGTGCGCGTCGGCCTTCTCCGCCAGCCCCACCATGTTCAGCAGCTCCAGGGCGCGCTCGTTGGCCTCCTCTCGGTTGAGGCCGAGCACGTGGACCGGCGCCTCGGTGACGTTGCGCAGCACGCTCATGTGCGGGAACAGGTTGAAGTGCTGAAAGACCATGCCCACGTTCTTGCGCATCCGCCGCAGGTGCGCCTCGCTGGCGGGAACCAGCTCCTCGTTGCGCATCTCGTGCCACAGCGGCTCCCCGTCGATGGTCACCACGCCGCCCTGGATCTTCTCCAGGGTCATGAGGATGCGCAGCACGGTGGTCTTCCCGGAGCCGCTCGGGCCGACCAGGGCCACCTTTTCGCCGGGGTTCACGTGGAAGTCGAAGTCCTCGAAGATGACGAGGTCGCCGAACCGCTTGGTGACCTTCCTGAACTCGACGATCGGTTTCATTTCATCGGGATCCCGTGTTTTGGCAGGTGGTGCTCGACCCGGCGCACTCCCGCGGCTGACAGGAGGCTGAGGGCCAGGAACAGCAACCCCACCACCGTGAAGGGCTCAAGGTACTGGAAGCTCTCCGAGCCCAGGATCTTGGCCCGCTGCAGCGCCTCGACCACGGTGATGGCCGAGAGCAGCGGCGAGTCCTTGAACATGGAGATCAGGTAGTTGCCCAGCGCCGGGATGATGGGCGGAATGGCCTGGGGCACGACGACGTCGCGGTAGGTGCGGTAGGCGCTCAGGTTGAGCGCCCGCGCCGCCTCCCACTGGCCGCGGGGCACGCCGTCCAGGCCGGAGCGGTAGACCTCGGCGGTATAGGCGCTGTAGTGCAGTCCGAGCCCCACCACGCCTACCACCAGCGCCGGCAGCGAGACGCCGTAGTCGGGCAGCACGAAGTAGAGGAAATAGAGCTGCACCAGCAGCGGCGTGCTGCGCACGAACTCGACGAAGAAGACCACCGGCCAGCGGACCAGCCGCAGCGGAGCGCGGCGCAGCACGGCGAGGAGCAGACCCACAACCAGCGCCAGCAGGAAGCCCAGCACGGTCGCCTCGACAGTCACCACCAGCGCCTTGAGCAGCGGCGGCAGGATCTCGAGGGCGTAGTCCCAGTCCCAGACGAACTTCATCGGGCCATTCCTCCCCGATCGAGCCCCACGCCCAACCGCCGTTCCAGCAGCCGCACGACACCGGTGATGAACAGCGCGATGACGAAGTAGAGCAGCAGCACCAGGCTGAAGATATCGGCGGTCTGGTAGGTGAGGTTGCGCAGCAGCTGGCCGCTGAAGGTCAGGTCGTGCAGCGTGATGAGGGAGACCAGCGCCGTGCCCTTGAGCAGCTCGATGGCATTGTTGCCGAAGGGCGGAATCATGGCCGGGATGGCCTGGGGCAGGATGATCTGCCACAGCCGCCGCAGCGGCGTGAAGTTCAGCGCTATCGAGGCCTCGTACTGCTCCTTCGGAACGGCCAGGATGGCGCCGCGCACCACTTCCGCGCCATAGGCCCCGATGTTGAGCCCGAGGGTCAGGACGCCCGCGGTGAAGGCGCTCATCTCCACGCCCAGCATCGGCAGGGCATAGTAGATCCAGAACATCTGCACCAGCAGGGAAGTGCCGCGGAACAGCTCCACGTAACCCCGGGCGATCCAGCGCACGAGGCGGTGTTCGGAAACCCGGGCGATCCCGGCGAGGAAGGCCATCAGCAGGGCCAGCACGATGGAGATCAGCGTGATCTCCACCGTGACCCAGGTGCCCTTGAGCAGGTAGGGCAGGATCTCGGCAAGGGTCATCGGATTCGGTTATCCGTCAGTCCGGCAGGTATCGGAACCGGACCGGTGGAGTCGGCCGTGAGGGCGTCCGCAGCGCATTTGCGCGAGCGCGACGCCCTGCTCCGGCCGACTCCGGGCCCGTTCGGCTCAACCGCCGCAGAGTTCGGCGGCGCTCTTTTCCGGCAGGGTGTGGCGCCCGAAACCGAACGGAGTCACGGTCTGCTCCCAGGCGTCGGTGCCCAGGTAGCCGGCGAGATGCTCGTTGAAGGCGTCCCGGAAATCCTCGTCGCCCTTGCGGAAGCCGAACGCGCCGTGACCGGCGATCAGCTTGCCGTCGATCACCAGGTCCTCGAAGGGCTGGGCCGTCTCGACGGTCGGATCGTTGGCCGCCAGGCGGGCCACGGTGAGCGCCGTGCCGCCGTAGGCGTCCACCCGGCCGCTCTTGACCGCGCCCATGCCGGTGGCGTTGTCCGGCAGCATCACCACCTGTTCGTCGGGAATGCCCACATCACGGGCATAGCCCCCCTCCACCGCACCGGCCACGACACCGAGCTTGATGTCGGGATTGGCCTTCACATCCTCGTAGCCATGGAGATTCCTGGGATTGCCGGCAGGCACCAGGAAGCCCTCGCCGATCTTGTAGCTGGGTTCGGAGAAGAGAACCTGCCCGCAACGCTCGGGGGTGATGTACATGCCGGCGGCGATGACATCGAAACGCCCGGCCTTGAGGCCCGGAATGAGGGAACCGAACTCCACCACCACCGCCTCGACCTTGTCGATGCCCATCGCATTGAACACCGCGCGGGCCACCTCGGGCGCCTCGCCGGTCACCTTGCCGTCCAGGTCCATGTAGCCGTAGGGGGCCTCGTTGGCGATGCCGATGCGGACCACGCCCCTTTCCTTCACCTCATCGAGGGTTCCGGCAGCCGCGCTGCCCACCGCCAGCGCGAAGAACAGCGTCATTGCGGTAGCGAATCCGCGGATCAAACGGAATGTTGTTGTTTTCATCGGTTCTCCTCCATGCGTGCCAGTCCGGCCGACAGCGTCGGCCCGCAAGCCATCCCGCCCGGATCACGGGTGGGGTGACACAAAACACCGCCGATGGATGACGCAAGGCATGGTGCCGAATGTGCGGGTATGCACGTCCGGAGCCATCAGAGAACCGAGGAACGGAAAGCGTCTGACACGTTCCGCTGGGAGTTCGTTGTTCGGTTCATCACCTTAGAACGACCTGACCAGACCGGATCGGTTATTGATACGGGCCTGCCCGAGGTTGCGCGCCCAATGGGGCTGCAGTCCATCAAGACGGATGCCTTTTTCGACCCTAAGCAATCCGGCGCCGGGATGCAAGTCTGGTGATGGGTGAATGCGTGATGCGCCGTCGGGCCGGATGCATCCGGCCGGACGGATCGAGTGATGAGTGAATCCTGACAGCCCGTTCGGGCACCGCCACCCCCTGGCCGGGGTTTGGTTCCCGGCCAGGGGGTGGCGTCATCGATGTTTCTCCCTTATCCCTTAATCCAGGCCTGCTCAGGACGGAAGCTCCAGCAGCAGCCGGTTGAGGCGCTGGACGAAACTGGCGGGATCCTCCAGCTGCCCACCATCGGCAAGCTGGGCCTGGTCGAACAGCAGTCGGGCCAGGTCCTCGAAACGCGCCTCGTCGGTCGTCCCTTCCAGGCGCGCCACCAGGGAGTGGGCGGGGTTGAGCTCGAGGATCGGTTTCGCTTTCGGCACCTCCTGGCCGGCGGCGCGCAGCATCCGCTCCAGGTGGGCGCTCATCTCGTCGGCACCGCGAACCAGGCAGGCGGGCGAAGTGGCCAGGCGACCGGAGACCCGGACCTCCCGCACCGACTCGCCGAAGACCTTCTGGACCCGCTCCAGCAGCGCCTTGTGGGCCTCCTGGTCGGCCTTCTTCCCCTCTTCCCCCTGCTCTTCCCCGCCGTCGATCGTCTCCAGCCCCAGCTCACCCTGGGTCACGGAGCGGAATGACTTGCCCTCGAACTCCATGAGGTGGCCCATCAGCCACTCGTCCACCCGGTCGGTGAGCAGCAGCGCCTCCACGCCCTTCTCCCGCAGCCGCTCCAGGTGGGGGCTGTTGCGGGCCGCCGCGAAGCTGTCGGCGATGATGTAGTAGATGTGCTCCTGTCCCTCCTTCATGCGCCCGAGGTAATCGGCCAGGGCGACCGTCTGCTCCGGGGAGTCGGTGTGGGTGGAGGCGAAGCGCAGCAGCCGGGCGATGGCCTCGCGGTTGGCGAAGTCCTCGCCCGGACCCTCCTTGAGCACCTGCCCGAAGGCGGTCCAGAACCGGCTGTAATCCTCGGGCTGCTTCTCCGCCAGATCCTCCAGCAGCCCCAGCACCTTCTTCACCGAGCCGGCGCGGATGCTGTCGATGACCTTGCTGCTCTGCAGGATCTCGCGGGAGACGTTCAGGGGCAGGTCGTTGGAGTCGATGACGCCGCGCACGAAGCGCAGGTAGCGGGGCATCAGCTGTTCGGCGTCATCCATGATGAAGACCCGCTGCACGTAGAGCTTCACCCCGTGGCGGGCGTCGCGGTCCCACAGGTCGAAGGGGGGGCGGGAAGGCAGGTAGAGCAGCGAGGTGTACTCCAGCCGCCCCTCGACCCGGTTGTGGGTCCAGGCCAGCGGGTCCTCGAAATCGTGGGCCACGTGCTTGTAGAAGGTCTTGTACTCCTCCTCGCCGATGTCGGCCTTGGGCAGGGCCCACAGCGCCGTGGCCCGGTTCACCTGCTCGGTCTCCGCAGCGCCCTCCTCCCCCTCCTCCCCGGAGGACTCCTTCGCCATCAGGATGGGCAGGGTGATGTGGTCGGAGTACTTGCCCAGGATGCCGCGCAGCCGCCAGCCGTCCAGCAGCTCGTCCTCGCCCTCGCGCAGGTGCAAGGTGACCGAGGTGCCCCGGGCGGCCCGTTCCACCGTCTCCAGGCTGTACTCCCCGGTACCGTCCGACTCCCAGCGTACCCCGTGCTCGGGGCCGAGGCCGGCGCGGCGGGTCTCGACCGTGACCCGGTCGGCGACGATGAAGGAGGAGTAGAAACCGACGCCGAACTGGCCGATGAGATGGGCGTCCCGGGCCTGGTCGCCGGTCAGGGACTCGAAGAACTGGCGGGTACCCGACTTGGCGATGGTGCCAAGGTTGTCCATCGCCTCCTGGCGCGACATGCCGATGCCGTTGTCGCTGACGGTCACCGTGCGCGCCCCGGGATCGAGGTCGACCCGGATGTTCAGCTCGCGATCACCCTCGTAGAGGGCGTCGTCGGCCAGGGCCTCGAAGCGCAGCTTGTCGCAGGCGTCGGAGGCGTTGGAGACGAGCTCGCGCAGGAAGATCTCCTTGTTGGAGTAGAGGGAGTGGATCATGAGGTTGAGCAGCTGCTTCACCTCGGCCTGGAACCCCAGGGTCTCCTTGTGGGCGTCAACGGTCATCTTCTGTCTGGCTCCTCGATACAGGCTTTTAATCCGAACGGGCGGGCCGCGGCCCGCGACACAACCCTTGTAGATGCGTCCGGAACGCGCCTTTTCAAGCCCCTGGCCCACGGCTCTGTCGTTTCACCCTGGCGGGAGAAAGCGGAAAGCGGCCGCGCGCAAAGACCCAGGGCACGCCATGGACGACCCGGCGACGGCCCTTCCCTACGCCCTGGCGGCCTGGCGCAAGAGATTCCCAACCCGGCCCCCAATGGGTGCGCCCGGCATGGAGCGCCCGGCACGGTGGCCTTGCCGGGCCCGGGAACGGTATGCTTGAGCCATCGACTTCCACCGATTGCCAGGAGCGCCCGACCCGGCCATGAGCCCCACCGTCAAGCACGTCCCGACCACGCCCTTCGACGACCAGCGCCCCGGGACCTCCGGGTTGCGCAAGAAGGTCCGCACCTTCCGCCAGCCCGGCTACCTGGAGAATTTCGTCCAGTCGGTGTTCGACAGCCTGGAGGGCTTCCGGGGACAGACGCTGGTGGTGGGCGGCGACGGGCGCTACTGGAACCTCGAGGCCATCCAGGTCATCCTGCGCATGGCCGCTGCGAACGGCTTCGGGCGGGTCCTGGTGGGGCGCGACGGCCTGCTCTCCACCCCCGCGGCCTCCGCGGTCATCCGCGCCCACCGCGCCTTCGGCGGGCTCATCCTCTCCGCCAGCCACAACCCCGGCGGCCCCGACGCGGACTTCGGCATCAAGTACAACACCGGCAACGGCGGCCCCGCCCCGGAGAAGGTGACCGAGGCCATCTACGCGGCGTCCCGGCAGATCGGGGAGTACCGCACCCTCGAGGCGCCCGACCTGGATCTCTCCCGCCCGGGCGCGACGGAACTGGGCGGCATGCAGGTGGAGGTCATCGACCCGGTGGCCGACTACGCGGCGCTGATGGAGCGACTGTTCGACTTCGGCGCCATCAGCGGGCTGCTCGCCTCCGGGTTCCGCATCCGCTTCGACGCCATGCACGCCATCACCGGCCCCTACGCCCACGCCATCCTGGAGCAGCGCCTGGGCGCGCCGGCGGGGACGGTGATCAACGGCACGCCGCTGCCCGACTTCGGCGGCGGTCACCCGGATCCGAACCTCACCTACGCCCACGACCTGGTGGAGGAGATGTACGGGCCCGACGCGCCGGACTTCGGCGCCGCCTCCGACGGCGACGGCGACCGCAACATGATCCTGGGCCGGGGCTTCTTCGTCACGCCCTCCGACAGCCTGGCGGTGCTGGCGGCCAACGCGCGCCTGGTGCCGGGCTATGCCGGCGGGCTGAAGGGCATCGCCCGCTCCATGCCCACCAGCCAGGCCGCCGACCGGGTGGCGGAGAAGCTCGGCATCCCCTGCTTCGAGACCCCCACCGGCTGGAAGTTCTTCGGCAACCTCCTGGATGCCGGACGGGCCACCCTGTGCGGGGAGGAGAGCTTCGGCACCGGCTCCGACCATGTGCGCGAGAAGGACGGCCTGTGGGCGGTGCTGTTCTGGCTCAACATCCTTGCCGTCCGCCGCGAGGGGGTCGAGGCGGTGGTGCGCACCCATTGGGCCGAGTTCGGCCGCAACGTCTACAGCCGCCACGACTACGAGGGGATTCCCGCGGAGGCCGCCAGCGGCCTGATGGCGCACCTGAGAGCCCGGCTCGCGGCGCTGCCCGGCACGGACCTGGACGGCAACCGGGTGGCTTATGCCGACGATTTCGGCTATACCGACCCGGTGGACGGCAGCACCAGCAGCGGCCAGGGGCTGCGGGTGGGGTTCGAGGACGGCTCGCGCATCGTCTTCCGCCTCTCCGGCACCGGCACCGAGGGCGCCACCCTGCGGGTCTACCTGGAGCGCTTCGATCCCGACACCGACCGCCACCACCTGGATGCCCAGGAAGCGCTGGCGGACCTCATCCACATCGCCGATGGACTGGCCGAGATCCGCGCCCGCACGGGCCGGGAGGCCCCGGATGTCATCACCTGACGCCGCTCCGCGGGTGGGGCTGTTCGTCACCTGCCTGGTGGACTTCTTCCGCCCCGGCGTGGGCTTCGCCAGCGTGCGCCTGCTGGAGGCCGCCGGCTGCCGGGTGGAGGTGCCGGAGGCGCAGACCTGCTGCGGCCAGCCCGCCTTCAACAGCGGCGACAGCGCCGGCGCCCGGCGCCTGGCCCGGCAGGTGATCGAGGCCTTCGAAGCCTACGACTACGTGGTGCTCCCCTCCGGCTCCTGCGCCGGGATGATCCGGGCCCACTACCCCGAGCTGTTCGGCGACGACCCGCCCTGGCAGCGCCGCGCCCGGGCCCTGGCGGAACGCACCTACGAGCTCACCGCCTTCCTCGCCGACGTGCGCGGCTTCACCGGCCTCGGCGCCCGCGTGCCGGCCCGTGCCACCTACCACGACAGCTGCAGCGGCCTGCGCGAGCTGGGCATCCACGGCCAGCCGCGCCGGCTGCTGGCCGCCGTGGAGGAGCTGGAGCTCGGGGAGATGGCCGAGAGCACCACCTGCTGCGGCTTCGGCGGGACCTTCTGCGTCAAGTACCCGGATATCTCCGCCCAGATGGTGCGGGACAAGGCGGGCCACGTGGAGGCGAGCGGGGCCGACCTGCTGCTGGCCGGCGACCTCGGCTGCCTGCTCAACATGGCCGGCGCCCTGAAGCGCCGCGGCAGCCGGGTGCAGGTCCGCCACGTGGCCGAGGTGCTGGCGGGCATGACCGACACCCCGGCCATCGGCGAGGGGGAGGAACCGGCATGAAGGCCACCTCCCATGCTTTTCCCGAGAATGCCGCCCGGGCGCTGGCCGATGCCCGCCTGCAGCAGGCCCTGGGCCGGGCCCGGGGCGGATTCGTGGACAAGCGCGCCGCCGCCGTGGCGGCCCTGCCGGAGTTCGAGGCGCTGCGGGAGCGGGCCCGGGCCATCAAGGATCACACCCTGGCGCACCTGGACTGGTACCTGGAGCGGTTCGAGGCAAAGGTCCGGGAACAGGGCGGCCAGGTGCACTGGGTCCGGGACACCGCCGAGCTGCAGGCGCAGGTGCTGGAGATCTGCCGCGCCGCCGGCGCCCGCCGCGTCACCAAGGGCAAGTCCATGGTGGGCGAGGAAGCGGCGCTGAACGAGGCGCTGGAGGGCGGGGGGCTGGAGGTCACCGAGACGGATCTCGGCGAGTACATCATCCAGCTCGCCAAGGAGCCGCCCAGCCACATCATCGCCCCGGCCATCCACAAGACCCGCGAACAGGTGGACGAGCTGTTCCACCGCTTCCACGCCGACCTCGACCCGCGCCCCCTGACCGAGGTGGCGGAGCTGGTGGACGAGGCCCGCCGGGTGCTGCGCGACCGCTTCATCGCCGCCGACGTGGGCATCACCGGGGCCAACTTCCTGGTGGCCGAAACCGGTTCGGCCATCATCGTCACCAACGAGGGCAACGGCGACCTCACCGCCACCCTGCCCCGGGTCCACATCGTCACCGCCAGCCTGGAGAAGGTGGTGCCGAACCTGGATGACGCCGCCACCCTGCTGCGGCTGCTGGCGCGCAGCGCCACCGGCCAGGAGTTCACCTCCTACACCACCCTGTTCACCGGGCCGCGCCGGGAGGAGGACCCCGACGGCCCCGAGGCGTTCCACGTCATCCTCCTGGACAACGGCCGCAGCGCCATGCTCGGCGGCCCGTTCAGCGACATGCTGCGCTGCATCCGCTGCGGCGCCTGCATGAACCACTGTCCCGTCTACGGCGCCGTGGGCGGCCACGCCTACGGCTGGGTCTATCCCGGCCCCATGGGCTCGGTGCTGAGCCCCATGCTGGCGGGGCTGGAGGAGACCCGCCACCTGCCGGAGGCCTCCACCCTGTGCGGGCGCTGCGGCGAGGTGTGCCCGGTGCGCATCCCGCTGCCCGGGCTGCTGCGCCGGCTGCGGGAGCGCAACTTCAGCGAGGGCAACACGCCCGCGCGCTGGCGTCTCGGGCTGCGCCTGTGGGGCGCCGTCGCCGCCCGGCCCGCCCTCTATCGGGCCGCCACCGGCGCGGCGGCCTGGGTGCTGGGTCGGCTCGGGCGCCGCCGTGGCGCCTTCCGCCAGCTCCCCGGCGCCGGCGGCTGGACCGCGACCCGCGACCTTCCCGCTCCCGCGGGCGAGACCTTCATGAGCCGCTGGAAGCGGCAGGGAGGCGAGCGCCCGTGAGCGACGCACGCAAGGCCATCCTGGCGGCCATCCGCGGCAACCTCGGCCGCGGCCCGGTGGAGCCGGTCAGCGCCCGGGCCCTGGAGGAGCGGCTGCGGGGTTCACCCGGCGCGCCCCGCCCGGCGCTCGCCGGCGAGCCGCTGGAGCGGTTCCGGGAACGGGCGCTCCGGGCCGCGGCCAGCCTCGAGGCGGTGGACGGCCGGGAGGCGATTCCCGCCGCGGTGGCGGCCTGCCTGGAGCAACGGGAGCAGGCGCGGCGCCTGGTCTGCGGCACCGATCCCTGGCTCACCGGCCTGGACTGGGCCGGGCGGGACATCGAGCTCCGGGAGGGCACCGCCGAAGCCGACGACCGCGTGGGGCTGAGCCGGGCGGACCTCGCCGTGGCCGAGACCGGCAGCGTGGTGCTGCTGGCGGGTCCGGGCAACCCCACCCGCATCAACTTCCTGCCCGAGCTTCACATCGTGGTGGTGGAGGCGGAACGGGTGGTGGACGGGCTGGAGGAGGTCTGGACCGAGCTGCGCCGGCGCGGCCTGCCGCGGGCGGTGAACTTCGTCACCGGCCCCTCCCGCACCGCCGACATCGAGCAGACCCTGCAGCTCGGCGCCCATGGCCCCCGCCACCTGCACCTCATCCTCGTCGGCGGCTGAACACCGGAGTCACGTAGCAGGGAACCTTCTTCTGTCTCTCGCCAAGACGCGAAGCGCGCCAGGGATGACCCGGTAACAGATAAGTCGTATCTTCTCCAGCCCTGGAGTCAGTGGCTTTTCCTTGCGCCTTGGCGCCTTGGTGTCTTGGCGCCTTGGCGTTATGAAAGATCCGCCCCACGCCCACCTCAGAGCCGCGACTGAACCCAGCGCACGATGTCCGCCGCGCCCATGGCGCCGGGCTGGCGGGCCACTTCCCGGCCCCCGCGGAACAGGGCCAGGGTGGGGATGCTGCGGATGTTGAACCGGGCGCCGAGGGCCGGTTCGGCCTCCGTGTCCACCTTGGCCAGGCGGACCCGGGGCTCCAGCTGCCGCGCCGCCTCCTCGAACGCCGGCGCCATCATCTTGCAGGGCCCGCACCAGGGGGCCCAGAAATCCACCAGCACCGGGATGTCGCTGCGCTCGATATGACGCTGGAAGTTCTCCGCCGTGAGCGCCACGGGGTGGGCGGCGAACAGGGGCTGGCGGCACTTGCCGCAGCGGGGGTGTTCGGCGAGGCGGCTGGAGGGTATGCGGTTCACCGCCCCGCAATGGGGGCAGACGATGTGGGTCGAGTCGCTCATGCAGGTACTCCAACAATCGGGTCCATGAGCGATATGGCGCCCGGAGGCACCGTTTTCAAGACCCTTTCCGGCTCGACCCGGAGCCGGGCTCCCAGCGATGCCCGTGGGGTGAATGGTGCGCACGGCGCATCCTACGTTCTATTGAAATCTCACCACGAAGGCACGAAGAACACGAAGTAAAGCAAAACGTAGGGTGCGCCGTGCGCACCGGGACACACACAATCCCGTCAATCCTGTAAATCGTGTCTATATACAAATATCAAACACTCCCTGCCGCCAGCTCTGCCACCAGGGTCTCCACCGCCCGCTCCACGGCGGGTGACATGGCCTCGCCCAGGCCGAAGCGCTCGCCCTCGATGGCATGGAGGTCGAGCCGCGCCGGCAGGCGGCCTAGTGTTCCGGCCAGGGCGAGAGCCTCGGCCAGCCCGAAGGCATGGCTGGAGCCGAGGCGCAGGGCGGCGGGGAGGGAATCGTCCGGCAGCCGCCAGTGGCGAAGAGTGCCGGCCGGGGCGTCGGAACGGCAGACATCCACCAGGGTGACCCGGTCGTGCCCCACCCAGGATTCCATGAGCACCGCGCCGTCGCCGGAGAACTCCCGCACCTCCACCTCCGCCAGGCGGCCCCGGAGCCGTCTCGCCACCTCCAGGCCGGCCTGGTCGTCGCCCCGGTAGTCGGTGCCGATCCCGATCAGGAGGCCGGGTTGGCGCGGACCGCTACTCACGGTCGACGGTGAGTTCGAGGAAGTGGGTGGCGCAGGAGATGCAGGGATCGTAGTTGCGGATGGTCTGCTCGCAGCGCAGCTTGAGCTGCTCGTCGGGCAGCGCCAGGTTCTGCGCCACCACCCCGCGCAAATCGTCCTCGATCTGCTTCTGGTTCTGGGAGGTGGGCGGGATGATGCGCGCCTCCAGGATGTGTCCCGTCTCGTCCAGGGCGTAGCGGTGATAGCAGATGCCGCGCGGGGCCTCGGTGCAGCCGTGGCCCACGCCCGCCCGGGGCGCCGCCTCCACGCAGGAGGCGTCGGGCTCCTCGTAGGCGCGCACCAGTCGCAGCGCCTCCTCGCAGGCGTAGAGTGTCTCCACCAGCCGCACCAGCAGGCTCTGGTAGGGGTTGTTCACCACCGGGCCCAGGCCGGCCTCGCGGGCCGCGCCCTGCGCCAGCGGCGTGAGCTGGTCGAAGTTGTTGTTGTAGCGGGCGATGGGGCCCACCAGGTAGGGCTCGCCCGCGCCCAGGTAGCCGTGCAGGGCATTGGAGTGGGCCACGTGCTCCTCGCCGAAATGATCGAGGAACGTGTCGATGGCGATGTCCATGCCGCGGTTGGAGACCAGCCGCCCCTCGGTGATGGCGTATTCGTCGGGGTGGCGCAGGGAGACGCAGGTGTAGTCGTGGGTGTAGTCGGGAAAGTCGAAGCCGGCGAAGGCGCGCAGGAGGGTCGTCGAGGCCTCCAGCGCCCATTCCAGCTCCGACGCCAGCGCCCGGACGCGCGCCCGGCCCGGCGCCCGGTAGAAGCCGCCCACGCGGGTGTTCACCGGGTGCACGGCGCGGCCGCCCACCACCTCGAGAATCTCGTTGCCGAGCTTCTTCAGCCGCAGCGCCGTGCGCACCAGCTGCGGATCCCGCTCGGCGATCTGCAGGGCGTCGTCCAGGCCGAGGAAGTCCGGCGCGTGGAGCATGGCGGCGTGGAGCACGTGGCTCTCGATCCACTCGCCGCAGTAGAGCAGCCGGCGCAGGTCCCGCAGCGGCCCGGTCACGCGGATGCCGAGGGCCTGCTCCATGGCGTGGCTGGAGCTGAGGATGTAGGCCACCGGACAGATGCCGCAGATACGGGCGGTGATATCCGGCGCCTCGGCGTAGCCGCGCCCGGCGAGCAGCGCCTCGAAGAACCGCGGCGGTTCGAAGATGCGGAACTTGAGATCCCTGATGGCGCCGTCCTTCACCCGCAGGTAGAGGGCGCCCTCGCCCTCCACCCGCGCCAGGGCGTCCACCTTGATGGTCCGGGTGCCGCTGCGCTCACTCATGCTTCTGGCTCTCTTCACGGAAGGCCGGTGCGTTGGCGTTGAAGGTGCTGTAGAGGTGGCCGATGGCGCGGCCGCCGAGCCCCTCCGCACCCAGCTTCGCGCTCAGCGCGGCGGTGTTGGGCGCCTCCTTGGGGCCAAAGCAGCCGTAGCAGCCGCGGCTGCAGGCGGGACAGAGATTGCCGCAGCCGGCCTGGGTCACCGGCCCCAGGCAGGGGGTGCCGTGGGCCACCAGCACGCAGACGGTGCCGTGGCGCTTGCACTCCACGCACTGGCTGTGGTCGGGGATGTTGGGGCGGCGCCCGTTGAGGGTGGCGTTCACCACCTCCAGCAACTGGTGCTTGTTGACCGGGCAGCCGCGCAACTCGAAATCCACCGGCACATGGTCCTGGATGGCGGTGGCGGTGGCCAGGGTGTCCAGGTACTCCGGGTGGGCGTAGACGGCGCGGGCGAAGGCGTCCACGTCGGCGAAGTTGCGCAACGCCTGGATGCCGCCGGACGTGGCGCAGGCGCCGATGGTCACCAGGAAGCGCGACTGGCTGCGCACCTTGCGGATGCGCTCGGCCTCCTCCGGGGTGGTGATGGAGCCCTCCACCAGGGACAGGTCGTAGGGCCCGCGCAGCCGGGCCCGGGTGGCCTCCAGGAAGTAGGCGATATCCACCGCGCCCGCCACCGCCAGCAACTCGTCCTCGCAGTCGAGCAGGCTCAGCTGGCAGCCGTCGCAGGAGGAGAACTTCCATACCGCCAGTTTCGGTTTTCTCATCGCAATCACCTGGACATGAAAAGGCATTGAATAGACAGTATTTACAGGATTGACAGGATTTTTCTGTCCGCAGTCGGACCGGATGTTTCTGGCTATTTGGACACCGCCTGCCTGGCTTTCCACCACAACCCTATGGGGTTCCGATCAAGTACTCCTTTTCGAATCCTGTAAATCCTGTAAATCCTGTCTATTCCCATTCTCAAAGCTCGCGGACGTTGAAGCGCGAGCGGATGCGGTCGAAGCGGAACACCGGGCCGTCCTTGCACACGAAGCTGGCGCCGAACTGGCAGTGGCCGCAGAAGCCCACGGCGCACTTCATGTTCCGCTCCATGGAGGCGTGGATGCGGCGGTCCTCCACCCCGGCGCTGTTCAGCGCCTCGACGGTGAAGCGCATCATGATCTCCGGGCCGCAGAGGAAGGCCGCGGTGTTCGGGGCGTCGAAGCGGGCGCGCTCGATGAGCCTGGTCACCACGCCCACGTTGCCGGCCCAGCCGGGGCTGGCCCGGTCCACGGTGACGTCCACGTAGGTGTCCAGCCGCCCGCTCCAGCGCTCCAGCTCGGCGCGGTAGAGGATCTCCTCCGGGCTGCGGGCGCCATAGAGGATCACCACCCGGCCGTAGCGGGTGCGATTGGCCAGCACCTGGTGGATGGCCGGGCGCAGGGGCGCCAGGCCGATGCCGCCCGCCACGAAGACCACGTCCATGCCCTCGACCTCGGCGACCGGCCAGGCGCTGCCGAAGGGACCGCGCACGCCGACGCCGTCCCCGGGGCGCAGCCGCTCCAGCGCCTCGGTCACCGCGCCCACCGCGCGGATGGTATGGATCAGTCGTTCCGGCCGGTCCGGATCGCCGCTGATGCTGATGGGCGCCTCGCCGACACCGAAGGGGTAGAGCATGTTGAACTGCCCCGCCCGGAAGGGAAATGCCCCCGCCGGGGGCGTCAGCTCCAGGGTGAAGACGTCGTTCAGCTCGCGCCGGAAGCGCGCCACCTCGAACAGGGTGGGCAGCATGGGATCCCGCGCCACGATTCAGCCCCTCCGCTCGCCGGGCTTACCGTACATGTCGAACAGCTGCAGCCGCGCCGCCGCGAGCCGGGCGGAGAGGACCGGCGCGAACCGCTTCATCAGGTCGAAGCCGAGGCTGTGATCCGCCTCGCACTTGTCGCGCAGGCACTTGGCGTCCAGGCCGACCACCCGGGTGAGCTGCACCGCGCGGGCGTCGAACAGCCAGCGGTAGGGCGGAACGATCCAGGAGGAGCCCAGGATCTCCCCCTCCCCCAGGGTCTGCAGCACCATCGGCTCACGCCCGGGGGCATGCAGCTCCACGGCCACCGCGCCATGCCGGATGAGATAGAAGCGGTCGGCCGCCTCGCCCTCGCGGAACAGGTACTGGCCGGCGTCGATGCGCTCGTTCGCGCCGCAGCCGGCGATGAGCTCCAGGTAGTCGGGTTTCATGCCGCTGAAAAAGGGATGATCCCGCAGCAGCTTGTCGATGCCTTCGAATTGTGACATGGCCTACCCCCTCTCCTCGCTGTCGCGGATGGCGCGCACCTCTGCGGTGATGTCGATGCCCACCGGGCACCAGGTGATGCAGCGTCCGCAGCCCACGCAGCCCGAGGAACCGAACTGCTCCCACCAGGTGGAGAGCTTGTGCGTGATCCATTGCCGGTAGCGCGCGCTCACCTGGCGACGCACGCTGCCCCCATGGATATAGCTGAACTCCAGGTTGAAGCACGAATCCCAGCGGCGCCAGCGCTCGGCGACATCACCGGCCAGGTCGGTGACATCCTCCACCGTGCTGCAGAAGCAGGTGGGACAGACCAGGGTGCAGTTGCCGCAGCTCAGGCAGCGCCCGGCCACATCGTCCCAGCGGGGATGCTCGACGTTGCAGCGGAGCAGGTCCACCGCCTCGGGCGGCATTTCCCGCCCCATGGCGGCCGCCGCCTGCTCCACCGCGTCGAATGCCGCCGAGCGCTCCGCCGGTGCCGTAGCGCGGCCCGGCAGCCGCTCCAGCACGCGCGCGCCCGACTCGCTGCCCGTCTCGACCAGGAACCAGTGGGCTCCCGCCTCCATCACTTCCGTCAGTGCCAGGTCATAGCCGCCGCTGGCATGGGGTCCGTCGGCATGCATGGAACTGCAGAAGCAGGTGCCGCCGGCGCGGGTGCAATTGACCGCCACCACGAAGGACTTTCCGCGCCGGCCGAGGTAGCCCGGCTCGGCGAACTGGCCGTTGTCGAATACCCGGTCCTGGATCGCCATGGCGCGCAGTTCGCAGGCCCGCACCCCCACCAGTGCCAGCGGCGGCTCGTCATCGGCCCCGGACTCGATGCGGAAGCCGCGGCCGTCACGCTCGGCCCGCCACAGCCGCTGCTCGGGCGGGAACAGGTGGTGCTTCCAGGTGTGGGGGCCGTGGACGTAGTCGAACAGCGCCTCCGGCCGCCCGGACTCCAGCCGGTAGACTCCGCCCTCCTGACGATCCCGCAGGCCGACGGGCAGGTCCGCCGTGCTGCGTACCGGCGCATAGGTGACCGCCCCGTCGCGGGCCACGGGGCCGAGCACGCGGAAACCCTCAGCGGCGAGGGTTTCAAGCAGGCGATCCAGCCCCTCACGGTCGAGGATCACGGCTGCTCCGGGTTTGGCTTCGCTCTGTTCCATGATCTCGCTCGCTGGACTCCGTCGTGGCCGGGCGTTTCAGGATCTCACCACGGGATCTCACCGTGGGATCTCACCACGAAGGCACGAAGGACACGAAGAAAAAACTCAATGAACCGCAGATTGGCGTTGATTTTCGTTGATTGCTCCGGAGTTGCTGGGGAGCGCCCTGCCGGAGCTGGCCAACGTGCCGGCTAGTGGCATGCATCTCAACAGAGCTGTCAACCTCTGATGCTAAATCAATGTCAATCAACGTCAATCTGCGGTTGACGGTCTTTTTGCCTTTCTTCGTGTACTTCGTGCCTTCGTGGTGAACATACAATGACTGCGGCGCATGAAGCCGTGATGACGTTTTGTGCACTGCACCGTCCCGTTAATCATAGACCACGGCGGTACGGCTGTGGACCGTCTCCGTGGTAATCTTTTCACGAATCCATGGAACCGCGATGGATGCGGTTCCCTGACGGGGGAGTGGCGCAAATGAGCGGTTGGGGATGTCCGCACGAGGTGAACGGCCGCTGCGAACGGGTGAATGGGGCGGTCTGCGATCCCGGCATGAAGGGGTGCGTCCTGTTCGGCCGCTTCACCTTCAGCAATCCGGACAAGAACCGGCCCGAGGGGGGCTGGGCGAGGCGCACGCCGGAGGGCGGGCGCGCCGACGAGGAGCCGCCGCGGCGCCGGCGGCGGTGAATAGTGGCCAGCCTGCATTTCTCACCACTGCACGTCGTGAGGACTTCGAGGTGCCGTTCCGGCGGGGACACGGACCGGAAGACGCCGCCGGCGTAGCCGACACGATGTAGGGCCGGATTCATCCGGCCGGGCAGGGCTGGAGCAAGTACGCCCCATCAGAACGCGCAGATCGGCGTCCGCAGTAGAAGGGTGGTGAGAAATGCGGGCTAAATCGGCTTGCGCCCGGCCAGGGCGCGGGTCAGCGTGCTGCCGTCCACGTACTCCAGTTCGCCGCCCAGTGGCACGCCATGGGCGATACGGCTGACGCCCACCCCCTGCTCCCGCAGCAACTCGCCGATATAGTGGGCGGTGGCCTCGCCCTCCACGGTGGGGTTGGTGGCCAGGATCACCTCCTCCACCCCCTCCCGCGCCCGTGCCAGCAGGGCATCCACCCCGATCTCCTCCGGACCGATGCCGTCCAGGGGCGAGAGGTGGCCGCCGAGCACGAAGTAGAGCCCGGCGTAGGCGCCCGACTGCTCCACCGCCAGCACATCCGCCGGAGTCTCCACCACGCACAGCAGCCGCCGATCACGCCGCTGGCTGGCGCAGAGGGGGCACAGGGGCGCCTCGCTCAGGGTCCGGCAGCTGTCGCAGCGGCCCACCCGCTCAACCGCCTCGGTCAGTGCCTTGGCCAGCCGCAGCGCCCCTTCCGGGTCGCGCTCCAGCAGGTGGAAGGTCATGCGCTGGGCCGATTTCGGCCCCACCCCGGGCAGACAGCGCAGGGCCTCTATCAACTGCTGCAGCAGGGGGGTATAGCTCATGGCGCGCTCAGAAGGGCAGCTTCATGCCCGGGGGCAGCCCCATGCCGCCGGCCAGCCCGGCCATGCGCTCCTGGGTGACCTGCTCCACCTTGCGCACCGCGTCGTTCACGGCCGCGGCCAGCAGGTCCTCGAGCATCTCCCTGTCCTCCTCCAGCAGGCTGGGATCGATGCTCACCCGGCGCACGTCGTGGCGCCCGGTCATCACCACCTTCACCAGCCCGGCCCCGGCCTCGCCGCTCACCTCCATGGTGGCAAGCTCCTCCTGGGCCTTCTGCAGGTTCTCCTGCATCTTCTGGGCCTGCTTCATCAGGTTGCCCAAACCGCCTTTCATCGCTTTCTCCCTCCGGTTTCTGCTGAATTTCATTTCACCACGAAGGCACGAAGGACACGAAGAAAAGATCTCGATAAACCGCAGATTGACGTTGATTTTCGTTGATTGTAACGGACCTGAAACGGTGCATCCCGCAGGAGCCGTATCCACTCACCGGCTTGCGGCAAGGCGCTTGGAAGCCTGATTCCGAATCAACGCCAATCAAAGCAAATCTGCGGTTGATGATCTTTTCGCCTTTCTTCGTGTCCTTCGTGCCTTCGTGGTGAATTGTCTGTAAATGTCAGTCCTTTCAGCGGCGTCAGTGCTCGGTCGGCCGGATGGAGCCGGGGACGAGGCTGGCGTCGAAGGTGTCCATGAGCGCCTGGACGTTGGGATCGGCCTGGATGTGCGCCTCGGCCGCGTGCTGGCGCTCGGAGCGGGCGCGCTGCTGCTGGCGGGCGGGCGTCTCCGTGTCCGCCGCCCCCACCACGATTTCCAGGCGCACCGGCTGCCCCAGGTAACGGGTCAGGGCGTCGTGGATCCGCTCCTTCTGCCGCTCGCTCAGGGCGCTGGACTGGGCCGGGTCCAGGAGCAGCCGGATCGACTGTCCCTCGACCCGGTCGAGGACGCAGTGGTTGGCCAGCTGCAGGGTGAAACCGTTGAGCCCCAGCCGCGGAACCGTGGCGGCCCAGTCACTGATGACCGCCGGACCGGAGTTCCCCGCCGGCCCGGCTTCCTGTGGCGCGCCACGGACCGGTCCCGGGCGGGTTTCCGGCTCCCGGACCCCGCGCTGTTCCGGAACACCAGCTGATCGCCGGGTGGTCGGCTGTGGCCGGGTCTCCGCCCCCGGCGACGGGGGCGGGGCGGCGCGTTTCGTCACGCCGGGCGCGGTGGCGTCACCGTCGGCCCGGACCCGGGCCTGATCGAGGGCCGCGCGGGCGCTGCGCGCCTCCCTGCCGCCGCTGCCGGCGGGTGCGGCACCGCCGGCGGCCGGCGCCGGGGCCGCTGCCGCCGTCGCGGGGCGGAACGCCAGCATTCGCAGCAGCAGCATCTCGAAGCCGCCCCGGGGATCCGGAGCCAGGGGCAGGTCCCGGCGCCCCAGCAGGCCGATCTGGTACCAGAGCTGGACCTCCTCAGGCTCGATTCGCCCGGCCAGCGCCAGCACCCGGTCGCGATCGCCGAGCCGGTCGTCCACCGCCTCCGGCACCAGCTGGGCCAGGGCCACCCGGTGCAGCAGCGACACCAGCTCACCGAGTACCGCGCCGTAGTCCGGCGCCTGTTCGGCCAGCCCGGCGCTGCGGTCCAGCAGGGCCGCGGCATCCCCCGCCGCGAGCAGCTCCAGCAGCTCGAAGATGCGCCCCCGATCGAGAGTTCCCAGCATGTTGCGCACCTCGTCCGCCTCCAGGCGTCCGCCGCCGAAGGCGATGGCCTGGTCGAGCAGGCTGAGCGCGTCGCGCATGCTTCCGTCGGCGGCCAGGGCCAGTTCCAGCAGCGCCGGCTGATCCGCCTCGATACCCTCCTCGGCGAGGATATGCGCCAGGTGGTCGCGGATCCGCTCCGGGGAGAGGCGCTTGAGGTTGAACTGCAGGCAGCGGGAGAGCACCGTCACCGGCACCTTCTGCGGATCGGTGGTGGCGAGCAGGAACTTCACGTGCGGCGGCGGCTCCTCCAGGGTCTTCAGCAGGGCGTTGAAGCTGTGCCCGGAGAGCATGTGCACCTCGTCGATGAGGTAAACCTTGTAGCGGCCGCGGGAGGGGGCGTACTGGACGTTGTCCAGCAGTTCGCGGGTATCCTCCACCTTGGTCCGCGACGCGGCGTCCACCTCGATGAGATCGACGAATCGGCCCTGCTCGATGTCCCGGCAGGAGGGGCAGGTGCCGCAGGGTGTGGAGGTAACGCCGGTCTCGCAGTTGAGACACTTGGCCAGGATGCGGGCGATGGTGGTCTTGCCCACGCCCCGGGTCCCCGTGAAGAGGTAGGCGTGATGCAGGCGATCGTGGTCCAGGGCGTTGACCAGGGCGCGCTGCACATGCTCCTGGCCCACCAGGGACTGGAAGGTTTGTGGCCGCCACTTGCGGGCGAGGACCTGGTAGCTCATTGCTCCGCCTCCGGGTTCACGGGAGCGCCGCGGGTGGCGGCTGGCAACCACCGGCCGGGGTACGGCCCGCGGCGCGGGGCGCCTGCGGGGCCGAGGGAAGCGGCTTCGACGACACAATGGGTGGCGGCCTGCACCAGCCACACCCCGGCACACGAGTCCATTGCTGCCGCTGCTCCCTTCCGGGCCTGACGGGGTTCACAATGTATCGTTGCGAGGGGACCGATACAAGCCGCCATTGAAGCGGTCTTGCTATGGGGGAAAGTGGCGGAGAGGGAGGGATTCGAACCCTCGATACGCTGTTAACGTATACACACTTTCCAGGCGTGCTCCTTCAACCGCTCGGACACCTCTCCTGGGACAGACGGCCGGACCTGTCCAGCCACCGCCTTTGAAGCGCGAAAGAATATACCAGAAGCCGCGGCGGCGCAAACCTGAATCGGGGGTGAATCCCTGTCCCGACAGATTGTATATCTTGACAGCCCCGCACCCCGATCCTTAGTGTACTGCTTCACTCTTGGAGGCACATTCAGCGAGTCGCTGGCCGGTCAGGTGCAAGGCGCGCTTGCGCAGGAAGGGCAGGCCCCCTTTCAAGCAAGCGCAACGCCGCAGATGGCCGGCCAGCGGCTCGCCCGCAGGGAGCCCCCCCGAAAGCACCATGACTGCGTTGCAGCGCTTGACAAGGGAAACGACCATTGCCTGCGCACTGCGCCTTGTCCTGGCGCTTTCGGGGGGCTCTGAAAGTACCTCCAGGAGTGAAGCAGTACACTAGTACTGCCCCGCGGCCGACGGTGCATTCGATGTGCCTTTCAGACCACACGGATGTACCTGCGGCCTCCCGGACGATATGATTCGGACCGGGCTGCGCAAATTACGACTTTTCCGCCGCCACCGCCGCCACCATCCGCACATGACCGGGAACTGACGCCCTCCGCCATGGAACTCGACTCCATCCGCGCCCTGGTGCGCGACGACATGGCCGCCGTCGACGCGCTCATTCTGGAGCGCCTGCGGTCCGACGTGGTGCTGGTCAACAGTGTCGGCCACTATATCGTCAACAGCGGCGGCAAGCGCCTGCGCCCGCTGCTGGTCCTGCTGGCCGCCGGCGCCTGCGGCTACAGGGATCGCCGCCACGTCGACCTGGCCGCGGTGATCGAGTTCATCCACACCGCCACCCTTCTCCATGACGACGTGGTGGACGACTCCGACCTGCGCCGCGGCCGCGAGACCGCCAATGCCCTGTGGGGCAACGAGGCGAGCGTGCTGGTGGGCGACTTCCTCTACTCGCGCTCGTTCCAGATGATGGTGGACGTGGGCATCATGCGGGTGATGGCCATCCTCGCCGACGCCACCAACATCATCGCCGAGGGCGAGGTGCTCCAGCTCATGAACTGCCATGACCCGGACACCACCGAGGCGCGTTACTACGAGGTCATCCGCTGCAAGACCGCCAAGCTGTTCGAGGCCGCCGCGCGCCTCGGTGCGGTGCTGGGCGGCCGCCCGGAGATCGAGGAGCAGGCCCTGGCGGCCTACGGCATGCACCTGGGAGTGGCCTTCCAACTGGTGGACGACGCGCTGGACTACAGTGCCGACGCCGGCGAACTGGGCAAGAACATCGGCGACGACCTGGCCGAGGGCAAGCCCACCCTGCCGCTGATCCACGTGCTGCGCGAGGGTGCCCCGGACCAGGTGGCGGTGGTGCGAAGCGCCATCGAGAATGGCGGCCTGGATCAGATTGACGCCGTCCGTGCCGCCATTGCATCGACCGGGGCCATCGAGTACACTGCGCGCTCTGCGCAGCAGGAGGCCGAAAAAGCCGTCCAGGCGTTGGAAGCGATACCCGAATCGCCCTTCCGTGAAGCCCTGGCCGGACTGGCCCGATTCGCCGTCAGCCGTACCTACTAACGGGGTGTAGCTCAGCCTGGTAGAGCACCGCCTTCGGGAGGCGGGGGTCGTAGGTTCAAATCCTGTCACCCCGACCATACATCAAAAATGCGGCCTCGAAAGAGGCCGCATTTTTTTTCGCGCCCGGCTGCGGGGATCCGTGCACATCCGGGGTTGTGTCCAGCGCGGGCTTGTCGTGCATTCGACCGTTGCACGGGAGATCGCCCCTGCCTTCCCGACGCCGGGGAATGGGGGGACACGGCCCGGGTGGTTGCCGCTGACGTTGACAAATTGTCACACCAGGACCGCCCGTATACGCCCCCTCCGTTGTTCCAGGTGCTAGCTTTTCAATAGATGTCGGCGGATTTGGCATACCGCGCTGTTCGCGGTGGACCGCCGCAGGAGATTCCGGCCATGATCGGCATCCCGACATACCGTACCCCCCTCTCCCATTATGTCCTCCTCGCCCTGCTGACCCTCATGCTGGCCGTCGCCGCCCCGGGCGCCTGGGCCAAGAAACCGGATGGTGGCGGTGGCGGTGGAGGCAAACCCGCCAAGACGGCGGTGCTCACGGTCACGGCGAGCGGGCCCGGCGAAGTCAGCTTCGCCGATGCCGACGGAAACCCGGTCTCCTGCCGTGACGCGCCCTGCACCGCCACCTATCCCGCCGGCAAGACCACGGTCTCCCTGAACGCCATCCCCGATGCCGACGCGGCCTTCTCCGGCTGGAGCGGGGACTGCACCGGCACCGGCGCCTGCACGGTGACCCTGCGTGCCGACCGCAGCGTCGGCGCGGCGTTCGAGGACACCGCGCCGCCTCCCCCGCCGCCGCCGACGCCCCGGGCCTCGGCCGCCGGCGACAGCATCACCATGGGCTTCGCCGCCAGCTGCTCCCGCAACGTGAACTTCTGGGATCTCTTCTGCCTGCTGGGCGGCGACCAGCCCGAGAACTCCTGGTTCAACGGCGGCTCGAGCGCGGTCCTGAGCGTGATCGACCGCTACCGGCTCGAGGTGGACCCCGACACCAGCGCCACCAAGGCCGCCGCCGAGAGCGGCAGCGAGATGGTGGGCGTGACCGTGGGCGGGGAGACGCCGCGCAACTTCGTCGACCAGGCCGCCGAGATTGTCGGCCAGGTGCCGCTGCCCAACCGGGTGGAGGTGATGCTGGGCGGCAACGACATCTGCAACCGCGACTGCGCCGACCCGGCCGACTGCAGCAACCCGCTGCTGGACGATGAGAGCTGGCGGGCCGGTGTCCGGGCCGGCCTGGACATCCTCGTCAACGGACTGCCGGAAGGCGCCACCATCCTCCTGGTGGGCGTGCCCCGGATGCAGGATCTCTATGCCGCCGGCATCGCCCGGCAACAGGCCGACTCCGGGGTGAACTGCCAGAGCGTCTGGAGCACCTACGGGATCTGCCGCATCGCCACCAACGACGGGACACTCAAGGGTGAATCGCACGCCGAGCGCCTGGCCGCCATCGGCGAGCGCCAGCAGCGCTACAATGAGATCCTGGCGGAGCTGGCACAGACCTACAACGGGACGAACGGCATCGAGGTGGTGGCTGAATACGGGGACGGGAAGGGTCTCTCGGTGGGCACCTACGCCTTCGGCGCCGGCGATATCAACGGCGGCGACTGCTTCCACCCGAGCGTCAGCGGGCAGAACATCGTGGCCGACGTCGTCTGGGGCAACAATCCCGACAATCCGGCGCCCTGACGGGCGGGAAACAGCCTACTCGGCCCGGTAGATGAAACGCCGCGGCAGGCCGCCGCGGCGGATGACGGTGAGATCGATATCGACCCCCTCGGCCAGCAGCCGCCAGAGGGGGTTGTGGTCGGCGTGGATCCATTCGCCGTTCACCCGCATGAGCACGTCCCCCGCCCGCAGCCCCAGGCTCGCGTAGAAGCCCCCCGGTTCGATCTCTCCGAGCCGCAGCAGGGCGTGCCCCTCCACCACGTGCTCGGCGGCCTCCAGCTGCCGCTCCAGCGCTTCCCGCTCCGCCAGCGCCTCCGTGACGAGCGCCGCAGGCAGGGTGATCTCGGCCGCGGGCTCGGGCAGCCGGTAGCCCGCCTCCGCCATGCCGGGGTCCGGCGGCACCGCGCCCTTCTCCGCGTCGCCCGGGGCGCCGTCAGCGAGGAGGACCGGTTCCGCGGCGTGGCCGGAAACCGGCAGGTACTCGATGCGGCCGTCGTGGTCGAGGTAGACACGCTCCGGTTCGATGCGGGCAACCATCACCCCCGCCTCCAGGCGCTGACCCGGCCGGAAGGCTCGTCCGGGACCGGTCGATCCCTCCGGCGCGATGAGGGCCAGCCGCCCCGCCCCGCGCCCCGCCACCCCCGAGACGCTCCAGGCCAGCCCGCTGCGGGGCGCCGCACGCAGGATCCCGGCATCCAGCCGGGGCGGAATTCCGTAGCCCAGCCGCTCCAGCTCGGCGTCGATCAGCCGCCTGAACCGGGCCTCGCCGGCCGGTCCGCGCAGGTAGAGGCCGTTGACGAACGAGACGGGCACGCTCCCGAGGCCGATCCGGCGCCCGCTCGCCGCGTCGCGCTCCACCGCCGTCCGCTGCCGCCCCGCGGCCAGGCAGGCCCCGATGGCGTCGGCATCGACCTCGGCCAGCCGGGCCACCGCCCGCAGCGCCGCGGCGTCGAAATCGCCGCCCCGCAGGTAGAGGGCGTCGTGGTAGGGCCAGTAGCGCCCCTGCTCCCCGGCGCAGCGCGCCGCCTCCGCCGCCATCCGGGCGTGCCTGTGGTAGGGCAGCGGCAGGTCCCGGTGCTCCTGGCGCAGCAGGATGCCGTAGCGCTCCCGCAGGGCATGGAGCACCGGCTGCAGGTCCGCGCAGTGGCGGGACTGGAAGTTGCAGTAGACCGCCAGGGTCACGGGAGCGTCCGTGCCGCCGCCGCGGATGGACCCGGCCGCCGGCGTCAGCGCCACCCGGGGCGGCATGGGGGGCGCAAGCAGGATCTCCGCACCGGATTCTCCCGCCCCTTCCCCGGCGACAAGCCCCTCCAGGGTCTCGAGCCGGACCCGGTAGGCCTCCATGGCCAGATCGTGCAGCGGCAGGGCCGCGGCCGCATCCACCTCCGCCACGGTGATCTCGCGCTCGCCCACGCGTGCCGCCACCGCATTGGCATCATCCGGCTCCCCGGCGCCGGCAGCCAGTGCCAGGAACCACAGCCCGAGCGCGGCCAGCGCGGCCGGCGACCTGAACCGCCGGGAGGCGACGCAGGGCGAGGGAAAATGCGGGTGCGTCGGATTGCTCACTGGCATGGCGCGCTCCTTGGCTCCCTGCCGGCCGTGGCAAGGGATGAATACCAAGATAGTTGAAATGCGCGCATTCCGGGTCGAGCCATGGGGACAGTCCGCCTGTTTCCCGGCGGCCCCATGAGGGGACGCCGGGGTGAAAACTTCCGGGAGCAAGCAAACTGCCCCCAAATTCAGCGGTTGGAGCGGACCTGCGCCAGCCCCGCGCCGTAGTCGATGACCATCCCCTCCGGAGTGATGCGCTCGACCACGGGGCCGTCCTCGCCGATGCGCTGCCCCTCCCGGTACTTGCGCATGCCGATGAGGACGAAGCGCCGCGCAGGCTCGCGGTTGTAGACATGAACGTTGATGGAGAGCCCGGGCAGGGCGCGACGCACCTCGCCAGGCAGCTCCTCCAGCCATGGAATGCGCGCAGCGGCCGGCTGCGGCTCGGCAACTTGCGCAACCGGCGGTTCCGGCATCGGCGCCACCGACGGCTCGGACCGGGCCACAATCCCGGGCGGCGTCCGCGGTGCTGGCGGAAGCGGTTCCCGCAGGGGAGCGACCGCCCCTTCGTCCACGCCCGGCGCCACGGGCGAAGCGGCTTCAGCCGGCAAGTTTCCGACCGGTTCCGGGCGCGGGGTGGGGGCAGGCACCCCGTCCGATTCGGCCGGCGGCTGCACGCGGGTCTCAGGGGCCGGCTCGGAGCGTGGCGGGGGGACCGACGCCACCCGGGCTTCGGCGGCCAGTGGGCGCGCAGCAACGGGGGCCGGCGAAGCTGCGGTCCCGGGCGGCGCAGCGACCAGGGCGGGTGGAGAGGGAGTCGCCTGCCCGGCTGCCGGCGCCGGTGCGGGGGCCGAGGCAACCGGGGGTGCGCCGCCCGCGGGCGGCGCCGCGGCCACAGCCGTGGATTCCATGGCGCCTGGCGCCGCCGAGCGCTCCGGGGCACCGGGCCAGAAGCGGATCCCGGCGCCAACCGCGAGGCCGAGCAGGACCACTCCCGCCACGGCTGATGCCCATCCAGTGCCGCGCCGGTCGCCCCGGCCGGCGGGCTCACCGACCATCTGGATGGCCAGCGGCGGCGGCTGACCCATCCGCCGCTCCCGCTCCGCCCGTTTCAACGCTTCCAGGATGAAGGACATGGGAACTTCACTCCCCCGGGGCGGCTGCCGTTGTCCGGATGCCCTTGCTGAGCCGGGGCACACCGGGCTGTCCGCCGGCATTGATCAGCTGGATCAGGGTCTCCTGGCCGACGATGGCGTCGGGGACCAGGCCATGGTCGCGCTGGAAGGCCCGCACCCGTTCCGCCAATGGGGCATCGAAGGTGTCGGAAAGCGATTCGGGCGCCGGCACCCCCTCGGCCAGGGCCAGCTGGCGGCGGAGCCAGATCACTTCCGGCCCGGTATCCCCCGCGTCGATGCGGCGGACGCCGGCCGGCGTCCGCCGCCATAACAGCAGGTACTCGCCGTACCAGTGGGACTCCACCTCGCTGCGCCGCCAGTCGCTGCGTGCGCCGCCGAAATCCAGTGTCGCGCGGTCCGCGTCGAGCTGCGCCAGCACCACCTGGTGCCGTCCCCCTTCCCGGTCCACCAGCTCCAGGATCGCCGGACGGTCGTAGTGGATCAGCCGGGCCCAGTTCCCGCTGCCGTGCAGGCACTCCAGTTCCGCCCGCAGCGCGCGGTCGCATGCGGTTCTGCCATCCAGCGCCTGGTAGTTCACCCCCCAGTAGCCGAACAGGGTCGTCAACGCCGTGACGGTATCGGATGGATTGCCGGAGGACAGCAGTGCCTCGTGAAGCGGCTGTTCACCTGCCGATTCTCCGGCGGACATCGCCAATGCCGGGGAGGGACCGAACGCCCCGGCCAGCGGCGGCAAGTGCCCCGGCTTCGTGCGCGGCTCCGTTTCCCCCGCGCCTCCGCCAGGCTCCACCCCTCTCCCGGCAGCCACCGAAGGGGATTCCTGCGCCGGGGGCGCCGCGGGTGTTGCGGATCCCGTCCCGGCCACCAGGCTCTGTACCCCCGGGTGCTCCAGTGCCGCATCAGCGGCAACACCCGCGACGGTTTCCATGCTGCCGCCTTCCCAGGTCACCAGTCGCCACGCAACGGCGCCGCCCAGGATCAGACCGACCGCCAGCGCCCAGCCGATGGCGACCCGTCCGGGGCTGCGCCCGCCGCGACCGCTCACCTCCCGCTCGGCCCGGCGCACCAGATCCGCATCCACCCGCTCCGCCCCTTCGGCATAGGCGCCCAGCAGGGCACGCTGACAGAGGATATTGATGAGCCGTGGCACGCCGCCGGAGAGTCGATGGACCTGGCGCACCGCGCCGGGGGTGAAGAGCCGGGGGGTCAGGCCGGCGACCGCCAGGCGGTGGCGGACATAGGCGCCCGTCTCATCGGCGGAGAGCGGGGTCAGGTGATAGCGCGCGGTGATGCGTTGGGCGAGCTGGCGCAGGTCGGGGCGGGCCAGCACCTCGCGCAGCTCCGGCTGGCCGATGAGGAGGATCTGCAGCAGCTTCTCGGTGGCGGTCTCCAGGTTGGTGAGCAGGCGCACCTGTTCAAGCACCTCGGGACTGAGATTCTGGGCCTCGTCGATTACCAGCACGGTGCGCCTGCCCCGGGCGTGGGCCTCGAGCAGATGGGCATTGAGACGGTCCACCAGCGTCTTGATGCTGGCGGTGCCCCCGGGGTAGTCCACGTGCAACTCGTCGCAAAGGGAGGCCAGCAGCTCCACCGGGGTCTGGCGCGGATTGAGGATGAGAGCCAGGTCCACCTGCTCCGGCACCTGCTCCACCAGGCTCCGGCACAGGGTGGTCTTGCCCGTGCCCACCTCGCCGGTGAGCTGCACGAAGCCGCCCCCCTGCTGGAGCCCGAACAGGAGATGCGCCAGCGCCTCCTGGTGCCGCCCGCTCATGTAGAGGTAGCGCGGGTCCGGCGTGATGGAGAAGGGATCCTCCCCGATACCGAAGTAGGCCTCGTACATGCCCTCAACCGTTGTCGTCGCTGCGGCCTGGATGTTTCAGCCAGGAATGTCCCGATTGTGCCAGAGTCCGCACTCGCGGTGGGAGATTCCTGCAACGGACGCCTCCGCCCCGGCCACCGGCCCCGGGACCAGGCGGAAAACCCGCCGGCTCGCGCCGACGCCACCATCCGGAGACCAGCCTCACCGCAGCCGGATGCAGCCGCGATCATCCGTCGCCGGACGGATAATCCCCCATCCATAATCCGATTCCTGCCGCGGCAAATATTGCGCCAATAAATATATGCGCGACGCGGAGGATTACTCGATCACGGGGATGAGTGAATGCAAGCCGTAATATTCTTGAATATCGAAATTAATACATTACATAGACATATTGCATGCAGTTGACACCATCAACCAATCTCTTGGCTGATTATAGCCAGACAGCATATATATAAAATTTATAACAACCTGTTTTAATACATTTTTTTGCCGCCCGGCAACAGATTCCACATGTCGGCAACAAGATTTTCCCGCAAGGACCACACCGTCCACGGAAAGCAACGCAATTCAATCGTCAGTCACGATTGAACATGGATTTCCGTGCCGCACTTCATATAAATCCATCAATATTTTAACAATGTCGTGACGTTTATCACGGAACCCGCGTCCATAGTTATTGGTAAGGGATTGGAGTGATTCCAGGCGCGATTATTCCCTGCACGGATAATCGCACGATGGGAACTTTGTCTCAGGGACGGGGAGATACCAACTGCTCCGTTCCGGAGCAAAGGGGCCAATAATGGAGACCAGCACGCCATCGAAAAATTCGAGGGCGATCTGGCTTGCCTCCATCTGTCTGCTCGTGGGCGTTCTCGGCTTCGGGGCGGTTCCCGCCTCCGCGGCGTCGGGCATATTCACGCGCATATTCGAGATGGAAGGCAACGCGATCGATGAGAACGATGCGTCACTTTACAAGGAGGGAGAAGACTGGCAGAGAACGAACAACGACATCTGGGTCGACCTCTGGAACACCTATCTGCCGAGTGCGACCAAACCGACCGGCTGGGATTTTGACGTGCCATACAGCGGCAAGGCCGCTGTCCGCGTGTTTGTGCCCGACTACCCCGGACTGCCGGGCTTCGTCGGAACCATTTTCGACGACAACATCTTCGGGGCCGGCTGCAAGGATGACCTCGATCTGAATACCTGCAAATCCGAGACCGGCAATTCGCCGGACAAGAACCAGTGGACCAACGGCTACGCGGCCTTCTACAACATCGAGGGCCTGGCCGCCCCGGTTCCCGTCGATGGTTTGCCTCCCGGAACGCTGTACCACCAGAACGGCGACCTGGTCATCGTCATGGGTGGCGACGTCCACGACGGCGACGGTTCCTCGCAGGTGGGCGGCTGGCTGTTCCGGCAGCAGGTACCGGCCGAACTGATCGTACCGGGAGAAGACTTCCCCTTCAGCCGCTCGATCGGGGACATCCTGGTCACGGTGGACTGGAGCGAAGGCGGCCGGACGGCGACGGTACGGGCCTACCGCTGGATCGGCGGTGACACGACCGAGTGTCCGACCCCGGGCGTCGTGCTCGGCACCGATGACAACCTGTGCAAGATCTTCGAGGGACCGAACGCGGTCTGTACGCCCGAGTACAACGGCCTGGCCTGCGCCATCGCCAACTATGCGCCCACGGAGGAGGCCCCGGAGGGGGTAGGCGAGACACCGGCGCCCTGGCCCTACATCGCCAAGGGCGACAGGAGCGTCGATCCCGCGAACGGGATCTTCACCGAGAACTTCCCGGAAACCACCCTGCTGGAAGGCATCCTGAACCTCAGCGCCATCCTGCGGCTGAACGACGAGACGGTGGGCTGCTTCTCCGACTTCATGTGGGAGACCCGCTCCTCCGGCGCGCCGGGCGAGACCTACAACGCCAAGCTGAAGGACTACCTGCTGGGCGACACGGAGCTCTGCGGCATCGACGTGGACAAGAGTGGCGGCACCCTCTCCAAGGTGGGTGACCTGGTGTCCTACAACATCCTGGTCGAGAACACGGGCATCGTGCGGCTCTACAAGCAGAGCATCACCGACACCCTGCTGGGCGATCTGACCAGTACCAACGGCAACTGCCCGGGCGGCGACGAGGACAACCTCACCGAGGGAGAGTCCTGCGTCGAGTCCAACGCCTGCGGCGCCTACCTGGAACCGGACGGAACCTGCGCCATCACGGCCTGGCGGCGCGTGGCCACGGGAGATCCCGACCCGCTGCCCAACACCGTCACCGTGGTCTACGACTCGGACCCCGGCCTGCAGGGCGATGAAGTGACCAGCAGCAACGACCACTCGGTCAACCTGTTCCAGCCGGCAGTGGAGGTGGTGAAGGGCGGTGACACGCTGTCCAAGGCGGGTGACGACGTCACCTACAGCTTCACCATCAACAACCTCAGCTCGGACGATGCGCCGAACCTTCTCATCGACGACACCAGCGGCGTGACGGACACCGTGCTGGGCAACCTCACGGCCACCGCCAAGGCCAACGGCTGTACCTCCCTGGCCTACGGCGGCAGCTGCAGCTTCAACGTGGTCTATACAGTGCAGTCCGGCGATCCGGACCCGCTCGACAACACGGTAAGCGTCCTCTACCACCCGGACGGGTTCCCCAACAACATCACCGACGAGGACAGCCACTCGGTCAACCTGTTCCAGCCGAGCGTCGATGTGACCAAGACCGGCGACACCCTGTCCAAGGTCGGCGACCCCGTGAACTACACCATCACGGTGACCAACGACGGGTCGAGCGACAACCCCGGACTCGAGAACGGCACCATCACTGACACCCTGCTGGGCAACCTGCTCGACGGGTCCAATCCGTACGTGACCTCCAGCGATTGCACTGGCACGCTGGGCCCGAGCGGTTCGTGCACCATCCAGGCGACCCGCACGGTGCAGGCCGGCGACCCGGACCCGCTGCCCAACACGGTGACGGTGCATTTCGATCCGACCGGTTCGTTCGACAATGACATCACCGACAGCGACGGTCACTCGGTCAACCTGTTCCAGCCGGGCGTCGATGTGACCAAGACCGGCGACACCCTGTCCAAGGTCGGTGACCCCGCGAGCTACACCATCACGGTCAACAACACCGGCTCGGGAGACAGCCCCAACCTGGTCAACGGCACCATCAGCGACACCCTGCTGGGCAACCTGCTCGACGGGTCCAATCCGTACGTGACCTCCAGTACCTGTTCGGCCACCCTGGCCACCGGTGCCTCGTGCACCATCCAGGCGACCCGCACGGTGCAGGCCGGTGACCCGGATCCGCTGCCCAACACGGTGACGGTGCACTACAACCCGGACGGGTTCCCGAATGACATCAGCGACAGTGACGGTCACTCGGTCAACCTGTTCCAGCCGGGCGTCGATGTGACCAAGACCGGCGACACCCTGTCCAAGGTCGGTGACCCCGCGAGCTACACCATCACGGTCAACAACACCGGCTCGGGCGACAGCCCCAACCTGGTCAACGGCACCATCAGCGACACCCTGCTGGGCAACCTGCTCGACGGGTCCAATCCGTACGTGACCTCCAGTACCTGTTCGGCCGCCCTGGCCACCGGTGCCTCGTGCACCATCCAGGCGACCCGCACGGTGCAGGCCGGTGACCCGGATCCGCTGCCCAACACGGTGACGGTGCACTACAACCCGGACGGGTTCCCGAATGACATCAGCGACAGCAC